>JAPOXI010000124.1 GCA_026707185.1 Chloroflexota bacterium | reverse complement strand
CGTGCCGCTGGATGGGGAGAGGATTCGCGACGACACGCGCCTGCGGGCCATAGTGGCAGCGCTGGCTGCGTTGCGGGCACGGGGTGCGCGACTGGTCGTGGCCTCGCACCTGGGACGACCGAAGGGGCAGGTCGATCCGGCGCTCTCCCTGGCCCCGGTGGCGGAGCGCCTAAGCGAACTGCTGGGCTGCGTAGTGGCGCTTGCCCCGGATAGCGTTGGTCCCGACGTTGAAGCCCGGTCACGGCGTTTGGCCGTCGGCGAGGTGCTGCTGCTGGAGAACCTTCGTTTCCACCCGGGCGAGGAGCAAAACGACGCCTCGCATGCCGCCGCGCTGGCGAGGCTGGCAGATCTCTATGTCAACGACGCCTTCGGCACGGCTCACCGGGCACATGCCAGCACCGTGGGCGTCGCGCAGTTGCTCCCGGCGGCCGCCGGGCCGTTGTTGCACGCTGAGATACAGGCTCTGGACAGATTGACCCGCGACCCGGCTCGTCCCTATGTGGCCGTGCTGGGCGGGGCTAAGGTCTCGGACAAAATCGGCGTGCTGCGCCGGCTGGCGACGCAGGTGGACGCGCTGCTGCTGGGCGGCGGCATTGCCAACACATTCGTGGCCAACGCGGGCGGTGCACTGGGACTTTCCCTCGTCGAACCGGGACAGGCCGAGACTGTAGCCGCCGTGCGAGCGGCCGCAGCGGCTTCCGGGTGCCGAATCCTGCTACCCGTCGATTCGGTCGCCGCCGCGACCATCGATCCCGGCGCTGCCACGACCGTCGTCCCGGCCGATCAGGTTCCCGCTGATCAGATGGCCCTGGACATCGGTCCGACCGCGACGGCCGCTTTCCTGGAGGTACTGGCCGAGGCCCGCACGGTGGTCTGGAACGGGCCGCTGGGCGTATATGAGCATGAGCCGTTTGCCCGGGGCACGCTGGCCGTTGCGCGTGGGCTGGCTGAGTCTTCCGCCTTCGTGGTGATTGCGGGCGGCGATGCGCTGGCCGCGGTGCAGGCCGCCGGCGTGGCGGACCGCATGGGCCACCTCAGCACCGGCGGGGGCGCCACGCTGGAGTTCCTGGAAGGCCGCGACTTGCCGGGACTGGCCGCGCTGCCCGACGCCTGAGGCTAGTCGCGCTCCGAATTCTCGCCCAGCCAGCGGCGGGCATCGCCCACGCGGCGGGTCACGGCGCGACTGTCCAGGTATTCCAGCAGCGCCAACGCGTATTTGCGACTGGTTCCCAGCGCGTCCCTAACCTCACGAACCGTCACCGCGGGCGCCGTTGCGAAGAGGCCGCGGACGTCCCGGAGCCAGCCGTCATAGGTTTCCCGCGAGAGCGCAATGTCGGGCGCCAGCATGACCAGCCGCCCGTCCTGTGCCAGCGCCGTCGCCAGCCTGGGAGTTCCGCCGCTGGCCATCAGCGCCTCGGTCAGCGAGGGCGGCGCCGAGCCGCCCTGGTCAAGCCGAGCGAGCAGACGAAGTGCCGTTCGCTCTTCGGCTTCGTTGAGTTCGACCCGGTGACCGGCCAGGGCGATACGCGGCCCGTCGATGCGCACCGATCCGTCGGCGGCGGCTGCTGCCGCGAGTTCGGCTACGGCGGTGGCCGGCAGGTCAAGCGTGCGGGCAAGGTCGGAGCTTCGGAGACCGGCCGCTCCCGGGTCGGACTCGTGATGCTCCCGTAGCGCCGCTAGCAACGCCGAAGTCAACCGTTCGATGGCCTGGCTGCTTCCCAAGTAACTGCGCAGTGCTCCCGCTTCCCCGGCCGCCGTGAGCTCGGCGACGGCTCGTTCGAGGGTCTCCCTGTCCAGTTCGGTTCGCCGGGCCAGGTCGCTTGGTGTGACCAGTTCGTCGGCCAGCGCATCGCGCACCAACGCAAGCGGATCGCCGGCTGCGGCCCGCGACAACGCGGCAAGTGTCGCCAGATCTCCGCGGGGCGCGTGGCGTGCCCGGGCCCGGGCCACGCGGCCGCCGCCAATGGTGGCTGCGGGCGACAGCCTCCGGATCACATAACGGTCGCCCCGGCGCGCGGCGATTGGGGCGTCAAGGCGCCACTGAACCCAGCCCGACCCTCCCGGCGGAATGCGATCGGTCTCCAGCAGCCGCAGCCGCGCGATTCGGGACGCGGCTCCGATGTGCAGCGACACGTCCTCGCCGGGCTTCAGCGCCCGCGGAGCCGCTGGCAGCATGCGCAGCCTGGCGTCGATGCGGCGGGTCTCGAACACCGCGCCCTCAATCGCCAGCACGTCGCCGCGGCGCGTCTGCGAAAGACTCGTCCCACCCAGGTTTACGGCCACCCGGCGTCCCGGCTGCGCACAATCGATCGTCGCCTGGTGCGACTGCAGGCCTCGCACCCGCACGCTTGCTCCGCCGGGATACAGGCTGGGCTGATCACCCACCTGCAGCGGTCCGCCGGACAAGGTGCCGGTGATGACGGTGCCGAAGCCCGGCATCGTGAACACACGATCAATGGGGATCCGAGCGCCCCCGCCATTCGGCCGCGCACGACGCCGGGCCAACAACCGGTCAAGAGTCTCAACCAGTCTGTCCAGCCCCGTACGAGCCTGCGCCGATACATGCACGATCGGCGCAGCGGCCAGCGCACTGCCGACCAGGGCCTCGCGCACGTCTTCCTCGACCAGCTCCGCCCACTCGTCGTCGACCAGGTCCGACTTGGTCAAGGCCACGACGCCGCTGTCGATTTCCAACAGGTTGATGATGTCCAGGTGTTCGCGCGTTTGCGGCATCACCCCTTCGTCGGCCGCGATGACCAGCAGCACCGCATCGATCCCACCCACGCCGGCCAGCATGTTGGAGACGAATCGCTCGTGCCCCGGGACGTCGACCACCGACACCTCGCGCCCACCTGGCAACGTGAACCAGGCGAAGCCGAGATCGATGGTCAGGCCGCGTTCGCGTTCTTCCGCCAGGCGGTCCGGAAAGATCGAGGTGAGCGCTTCGACCAATGTGGACTTGCCGTGGTCCACGTGACCGGCGGTGCCCACCGTCATTGGCGCCAGCGTGCCGGCGGACTCGGTCAAAGCTGTGCGATCTCCTCGCGCGTCAAGACCGGCCAGCTGCCGTCGCGCGGCAAGGGCTGCGGCTCCCGCAGCAGGTCGCCGTTGGCGTCGGCGTGCAGGAACACGAACACCGGCAGAAGCGTGAAGCGAAGATCCTCGGCGGCGCCGAGCAAATAGGCCTCGCGTACCGGGCCAAAGTCAGGAAGTTCCAGATCCCGGTGCGAGCGACCCGCGTCGGAAATCCGGTCCAGGAAGATCTTGCACAGCATGGGGTTGTCGATGGTGTGGGTCACGCGTCCGAACGCCCGGCAGATCATGGGCCGACCGTGGTAGCCGGCGCACTGGTTGTCGTTGGTCAGGAGCACGCATCGCTGGACGCGTCGCCGGTCAACGTTCAGGGTCAACTCGCTGAGATCCTCGATGTTGCGGGCGCGCAGCGCACGTCGCAGGGGACCGCGCTTACGGTCCAGCAGGCGGCGGGCGCGCCGCACGATCCGCCGCCGTTCGTCGGCCGTGGAGTCGCGATGCAGCGCCGGCAGCAGGATGGACCATTCCTCTTCGCTGATAAAGATCTGCTGGTAACAGCAGCGGGCGCACCCGCTCGGGCAGCGGAGGATTGGATGCACGCCCTCCACCATCTCATTGAGCGTGTCCACGACCTCGAGCGTGGTGATCAGATTTCGGTCGTCACCCAGCACGCCCGTGACGCGCCTGAAGGCGCCGGTCAGGTCAGCGGACACGGCGCTGCTCAGTTAGCGGGGTCGTTGGCCCCCTGGCGTTCCCACCGTGTCGCTGACGCATCGCACCCCTCGCTCTAGCCAAATGCGCCAAGCAGCGCGAGGACGATGGCCGTTCCGAAGCCGATGCCGTAGGCCACCACGGCCGTTGCAAAGGTGAGCGCCGTGCGGCGCCACTTAGCCTGTTCTTCAAGGCGATCCATTCGCTGTTCCATGGCTTGCAGGCGGGCGGCGTCTCGGTCGGCTCGGGCCTGGGTCTGCCCGTATTCGGCGCGGAGTTCGCCGATGGCCAGGGCATTCATGCGCGACAGGTCCGATGTCGGCGCCTGCTGGGCTGCGCCGGGCTGCGTGCGCGCCATGAGTTCGGGCAGTTGCTGGAGCACCCGCGGCAATACCTGCTGCGTGACCTGCTGCAGAACCACCCGGCTCAGGAGTTGCGTCGCCATGTCAGGCCTTCCCTCGGCATCGCCGCCGACGCACTGCCTATCCGGACGGCACGGCCGGGCTGCTGGGATCTACGCGATAGATCACCGTATCACCGTCGCGGTAGGCCTCGCGCACGCCGAGCGCCCGCATACGGTCGAACTTGGCCAGCGACGCAGCCGGATAGATGCTCCGTTCCAGTTCGCCAACGTAGATCAGGCCGACGTTGAAGGTTGAGAGCAAGGCCCGCGTACGCCGGATGTCCCTGGTTGCGAACAGCTCGCGGGCGTCGTCGAATCGCGCTTCCACCTCATGCACGTAGCCCCAGTGCTGCTGCTTGGCGTGCCAATCCCAGGCCACGATCGTGGGCAGGCCGGTGTAAACCGAGACACGTCCGCCCCATCGGTAAATGGTGGTTGGCGTCTCGGCCACGACCGGCGCCCCCTCGACCTGCGTGCGCAGCCATTCGATGGCCCTGCGGTCGGCGCTCAGATCGACAGGTACGCCCTGGTCGTAAATTCGGCCGCCATCCATGAAGGCCTCGCCGTCCAGCGTCGCGGGTAGCGGCTGGATGCGCAGGCTGAGCTTGTGCGGGGTGGCCAGAATTGGGTACGAGAGCGCCGCGGCCGCGAGCAGGGCCAGGCAGGCCGCCCAGGTTAGGCGTGCCACTCCAAATCGCGTGCCACGCCGCCGCAGCATCCTGACCACATACGGAAGCGCGAGGGCCGCGCCAAGGCCCAGCAGCGTCCAGGCTTGCAGGTAGGACTTGAAGATGGTGTTCAGCCGTCCGATGTCGTCGCGTACGACGATGACTTCCGGCGCCGCCGTGAGACCGACGCCGGCCAAGAGCAGGGCCAGGGGCGCCAACGCGGCCGGCTCGTGCCGGCCCCGCCAGGCGGCGGTGGCGCCCAGGGTCAGCAGGCCAACGATGAGCGCTCGGGTCGACCAGTCGGCGCCTGCCCCAAGCAGCCCCAGCAGCAACGCCGCGGCCGCGATGCCCGCGGCCAGCAGGGCCGCCCTCGACGGCTCGGCCCGCAACTGTTCGAGCAGGCGCAACGCCGCGTAGGTGGCCAGCACGGCCAGCGGCAGACCGAAGATCAGCAGCCATTGCGCGGCGGGGGTGGTTCCAGGGGTGGGATCCAGGCCGCCGTAGAAGTCCACGTAGGACGCATGGAACGGCTGAAACAGGAGTTGGGTGACCACGGTCAACCCCACCAGCGTCCCGAGTAAGGCCGCGACGATTGCGCGCGGCCCCAGTTGGCCGCCACGCCAGAGCGCGTACCCGAACGCGGCGAGCGTGACCACGGCGTACGTGGGGTAATCCCACGGGTTGACCACCCGATGAAGCGCCAGAACGAACGTCTGAAACGCCAGAACCGCCGCCCACGGGTGCCATCCGCTCGCGCGCCGGCGCCTGGCCGCCTCGCCCAGACCAACGATTGCCGCCGCGCCGATCATGGCGGCCGCCGTGTTGGCGAAGTTCATCAGGTGCGGGTGCAGGTCGCCGTACATGAAGGTGAACCAGGGGAACTCGTTCACGGTCCTGGGAATCACCCGGGTCGCCGCCCAAAAGTCGAAGGCCTCGGCCAGGCCGCCGCCGAGGAGAAGCCCTGGCGCCTCCAGCGCGGCGATTCCGGTGTCGCCGGCCGCCTGCTGCGCGAACACCGCCAACTGCAGGCCCACGTGCAGGTTCCCGGCCAGCAACACCAGCGCGACCGCGGCCAGTCCCACGCCGGTGGCCTCGCGCCACCGCCGTCCCAGCAGCGACCAGAGGCCCGACGCCGCGCCGAAGACCGCGGCCACCGCCGCCGCGAATGCGCTGGCCACCGCCAGGTTGTAGGCCGTGGCGGGCACCACGCCCAGCGTCTTGGCCAGCGCGGCCGTGGGCACATGGCCCAGGTAGTAATAGTTCAGCCGGCTGCCCGCGTGCCAGGGATCGTGCGGCGGAAAGGCCGGGCTGCGGATCACGGCATTGAGGTGCGCAAAGTCCATTGGCTTCTCGCCGCCGAAGACCGGGTGCCAAAGGTCGGGGTTGCGGGCCCTGAGAATCAGCATGGAGCCGAAAGCCAGCAAGGTCAGCGTTTCGGTCAGCAGAATCGGTCTGGCTGATCTCGCGATCGCCGACCGCATCTCGCTCCCGCGTCGCCACACCACGCTGCCGGCAGCAACCCCCACAATGCCCACGCCAACCAGGATCGCTGGCGTGTCGAAGCGCAGCGCGCCGGTGCTGGAGAGCCACCAGGCCGGCACGACGAGCAGCGTTGGCCCCAATACGCGCGCGGCCGCGTACCCACGGTCGGGCATTCGCCGCAGCGCCAGCCAGACCAGCGGCCAGGCCAGGAGTCCGGCCAGCCATACCGCGGCCAGCCAGGCCAGCAGCGCGCCGGCCCCGCGCAGCGGGCGTTCTTGAAACTGGGCGGGCCACCCGGCGTCCTCCGCCACGCGCGCGGCCTCGGTTGGCGTCAGGTCCGTTCGACGGGTGACGGCGTCCCTGGGCAGCACCTGCATGACGCCGCGCAGGTCGACCGCCCCGAGTTCGCGCTGGATGGCGGAGGCGGTCCCGTCGCCGCGGCGCTCGTAGATCGAGACCGTGGGGTGGTCGTAGACGGTGAACGCCTCCTCGGCCTCGCGGTCGTCGATGGCCCAGGGACCCAGCGAGGGACGGGATTCGAAGCGCGCGAGCAGGTCAAACCCCAACGACCCGTCGTCTAGGGCCGCGTAGTAGCGCGCCGTCAGCGGATAGCGCTGCGGCATGCGCGGAATCGTGGCCGCACCCCGATCGCTCGCCACCACCACCAGGTCGGCCTGGCTGAGCGCCTCGATCAGGTGCGTCCGCTTGGCTTCGCGGTCGGGGTCGTAGACGCGAACCTGCACCTGCCGGAATCGGTCTGGATGCAACCGATCCAGCGGCAGCGGCAGCGCGTCGTCCCAGTGCTCCACGGCAATCGTGGATCCGGGCGGCGCGTTGGCGTAGATGAAGGCGGACGCCGCGACACGCGAGTGGTCGCGGTCGTAGATTTGCGTGAAGGCCAGCGCCCAGAGCGCCGTCGCGCCGAGCACCGTGGCCAGCGCCGCGGCGATGACCCAGGCGGCCAGACGGTGCCGCCGCCGGCGCTTCCAGCCCCAGGAGAAGGCCCAGGCGGTCACCAGCGCCAGCACGGGGTACATCGGGTGGAGGTAGCGCATGGTCTTGAGCACGAGTGCGCCGAAGACCAGGAAGTTCAGCGCGCCCCAGGCCAGCAGCAGCGCGAGAACATGCGTCTGCTGACGCCACCAGACCACTGCGGCCAGGACCAGTCCCACCAGAGCCGCGAGGCCGAACGCGGGACCCGCGCCCCAGCGCACGATCTGTTCCAGGGGATACAGCCAGGCGGTCGTGCCCGCCCATTGAATGCCGGGCGGCCAGTCCAGCGTGCCCGACTGGATGGCCTGCTGCTGAGCCAGGGCGCTGGTGAAGGCGGGCGCCAGCCGCCAGTCCCACGGCCAGGCCGCGGCGAACGCATAAGGCTGGAAGAGCCGAAAGGTCAGGGCGGCGAATGCGCCGAACACGGCCAGGTGTGCCAGCCGCACGCCGCGACTCGTCCAGGTGTCGCGCAGCGCCCCTTCACGCATCCACGTCAGCGCCCACCATCCGGCCAGGAGCGCCAGCAGCAGACCCGCGCTGAGTTTGCTGGCCATGGCCAGGCCGGCGGCGATACCGGCCAGTCCCAGGCTGCGAGCGTCGCGGGACCGTGCGTAGCGAACCAGCAGCCAGAGCGTGAGCGTGGCGAAGAAGGTGGCAAAGGTGTCGACCGCGAAGAAATGGGCAATCTGAACTGAGTGCACCGCCAGGGCCATCAGGGCTGCCGCTATCAGCCCCGGCCAGCGACCCAGCAACTGTCGTCCCAGCAGGTACACCAGCAGCACCGTTCCCAGGTCGAACAGGGCCGAGAGCGCCCGACCGACCAGGTAGGCCTCGTCGTAGTCGGTGTGGCCCAGCGCACGCGCCAGCGATTCGAGAAGGAAGAGCGGGAACGTGCCGTAGACGAAGAACGAGATCCCGTGGTTGAACGGGTTCAGCGGCGACCGGCGGGGATCGAAGTACGTCCACAGGTCCGGCGCCGGCTGAATCTGCAGCAGCACGGTGCTGAGGAAGCGCTCGTCAGGGTGCTGGTGCTGGCCCTGATCCCAGTCCAGGCCGACGAATCGCAAGGCCGCGCCAACGGCGAGCACCGCGACCAGCGCGACCGCGTGCAGCGTCCAGGTCGTGGTTCGTGGACGTGTGCCCCGGTGCAGCAAGCGAAGCACCATCGACCGCCCAACGGCGCGGTCGCTCATGGACGTTGCGGCTGAGTGTCCGTCAGAACCCGCAACGAGACTTCGCCGCTGCTGATCCGGCAAAGGTTGCCAGCCGCATCGCGCAGGCGCAGCGTCCCGTCGGGCTCGAAGCCTTCAACCACGCCTGACGCGCAGAGCGCTCCGCTCACCTCGACCTGGAGTCCCAGGAGCATCGACCGGCGAACCCATTCCGCGAAGATTGCGTCCCGCTCGGCGCCATCGGCCGCGAGGCACGCCAAGACCTGGACGACGCAGGACGCCAGCAGTTCGTTGCGATCGAAGGCCCGCGTCGCAAAGGCGGCCAGGGCCGTGGTGGCCTGTCCCGCGGCCAGGCCAGCCCCGCGAGCAACGTTGATCCCAACCCCAATCACGGCGGCGTTTCCGAAGGTCTCGACGAGCACGCCGCCCGCCTTGGCCTGGCCGAATACCAGGTCGTTGGGCCACTTGAAGGACGCCGACGCCCCGGTGCACGCCTGGATGGCTCGCGCAGCGCCCACCGCGGCCGCGATGGTCAGCCGTCCGGGCACGCCTGGCGACGCGGCATCGGCATGCGTGATGACAGAAAAAAGCAGACCGCCGGGTGTTGTGAGCCAACCGCGGCCTCGACGCCCGCGCCCCCGCGTCTGGCGCTCAGTCGCGTAGACCGTGCCGTGCGGCGCGCCGGCCCGCAGGCCGGCCATGGCGTCGTCCTGCGTTGATCCGGTCTCGTTCGTTACGGCCACAGGCGCCTGGAGCCCACGTGCGCGCAGCCGCTCCTGAATGTCCGACGCCCGCAGCGGCGTCCACGGTCGTGGCCTGTGTTTCAACGGTCATCGCTGGTGCAGGGTGTGGCGTTCAGTCTCACCGAACCCCGGCGTGTGCGAAAGACGGGGCCCGTCGCCGGCCGACAGAAATGGCCGAGCCACATTCAAGCCTGCTAGTCCGGCTATGGGGCATCAGCCCGCATTCGATGGAGCGAGTGATGCTTTGTGCTCCGCGCGTTTGACGGTATCCTTCGCATTCGTGTCACAGACCGCATTGTGGCCAGCTGGGGAGACGTAACTGTGGCGTATAGCGTGATAAGTAAGAAGTCCGGACACACGTACCACCTGCACTCGCGCGTGGTGACGCTGCGAGGGGGTCGTCAGCAGCGCATTTACTACTTCGCCAAAACAGTGGGCGAGGGGGCCGTTGACGAAATGCCGGATGGCTACGTGGTGTCTGAGAACCCGCGCACCGGGCTTCCCCTGCTCAAGAAGGGCTAATCGGCGAGCCTCACCTCACGAATTCGACGCAACAGGAAGCTTTCACGTACCCCCGCCCGCAACGCCGCGGCTTTAGCCGAGCAACGACGCTCCACCAGGACTCGCTGGAGAAGTTCGTCCGGTAGCAGCAGTTCGCGCGCAAACCGATCGGCTTCCCACTCCTGCCGTTGGCGTTCGCTACGCGTGGCGACGGTGGCCGTCGATCCTGCGTGGAGCAACCAGTGTCCCAGCTCGTGGGCGGCGCTGATGTTGCGGTCCACGACGGGCAGACGGGCATTCACGACCAGTGCAGGCTGATGGTGAGGCGTGCGGGCCAGCAATCCCCGGATTCCCAGCGGCAGCGGCCATTCGTAGACGCGCAGCCGCGTTGCCGTGCGCGCCAGGGTCGCCGCGTCGGGAATAGGGTCTGACGGCGTTCGACCGCCGCCTCGCCGAAGCAGCGCGGCGGCCGCCTGGATTTCGCGAAGGGTGCGACGGCGACGCATCGAGTTACCGTACACAAAGCGAACAGTGCGGTCCAGGTCCTTAGACGCTGCAGGCTGCCGTGCCCTTCCGCTGACCGCCGGCACGGGGCCGCCTACCATGCCGGCGTACGCCGCACCCGAGCATGGCCTCGAGGACTTGAACGCGCTCCAGTGACTTCCGCCCTGTTCGCTGAACTGCGGCGCCTCGAGGGCGCCCCGCAGGTGCTGGTGGATCCCGATCAACTCGTGGCCTATGGCTATGACGCGACCATGGGCTACCGGGGAGCGCCGGCCGCCGTGCTGATGGCCGAGACGGAATCCCAGGTCGTGGAGGCACTGGCGACGGCCGCGGCTCAGAGCGTTGCGTGCCTGGCGCGCGGCGGCGCCACCAGCCTGTCGGCGTCCGCGGTGCCGCCGGACGGGGCATTGGTGATCGATACGAACCGAATGCGCCGAATATCAAAGTTCGATTCGGTACGGCGCCGCGCCACGCTGGAACCCGGGGTCGTGACGCGTGACTTCCGAGACTATGCCGCCGAGCGCGGCCTTTTCTATGCGCCCGACCCCTCGTCCGAGGCGGCCGCCACGATCGGCGGCAACGTGGCCACCAATGCGGGGGGTCCATACGCCTTCAAGTACGGCGTAACCCGCGACGCCGTCGTCGGACTGCGAGTGGTCACGCCGTGCCACGGTCTGCTGTCGCTGTGGCGCGGCGCGGACGATGCCGTGATCGACGTGATCATTGGGTCCGAAGGCACGCTGGGCGTCGTGACCGAAGTCACGCTGCAGCTGCGTCCGCTGCCGACGCATCGCCGCGTGCGCGCGGCGAGCTTTCCAGATGGCGAATCCGCGCTTCACGCGGTGGCGGCCATCATGGAGAGTGGGATCACCCCGGCCAAGCTTGAGTTCCTGGACGACATCACCGTCGAGTCGCTTGAGCGCTCCAGGCCCTGGGGGTTCCCGCGCGATGCGGGCGGGCTGCTGCTGGTCGAACTGGACGGCGAGGAAGCCGAGGTTCGGGACGAGAGCGTGGCGCTGGATGACCTGCTCAGATCCGCCGGGGGAGGAACCGACAGCGTGGATCCTGCCCGCGCCGAGCGCTGGTGGGAGGCGCGTCGCGGAATCACCGCGTCGCTGGCACGCATTCGGCCCGCCAAGATCGGCGAGGACATCTGTGTGCCGTACTCGCAACTGGCGCCAACGTTCACGGCCATCAAGCAGGCTGCGGACGATGCCGACGTCGTGGTGGCGATATTCGGACACGCGGCCGACGGCACGCTGCACCCCAACATGCTCTACGATCCGGCGGATCCGGAGGAGCGCGACCGGGCGCTAGCCCTGCTGCCCATCGTGGCCGACGCCGGGCTGGCCGCCGGTGGCATTCTGTCCGGTGAGCACGGCCTGGGGCGGGTGAAGCAGCCCTTCGTGGAACGTGCGTACGATCAGTCCACGCTTGCGGCCATGCGGCGTATCAAACAGGCCTTTGATCCCGACAACATCATGAACCCCGGGGCCATGTGGCCGACTGAGCCGCCGGAAGACCACCCGTAGCTCACGTCGAAAATCGACGAGGGGCCGCGGCAATCGCCGCGGCCCCTCGTGGTGCCCGAAGCAAGCGGGCGGCCTGGCTTTAGGAAGCCTCGACGGGGTAGGTCTCCTCGCCGTGCTCCGGTACGTCCAGACCGCTCATCTCCTCTTCGGGTGACGCTCGCAGGCCCATGGTGGCCTTGAGCGCGTGGAAGAGCAGGAGTCCGGTGCCCAGCGCCCAGAGGACCGCGACGACGGCGGCGATCAACTGCGCGACGAACTGGATCCCGTTGCCGGCGACGAAGCCGCTGACGCCATAGGTGCCGTCGGCGAAGATTCCGACTGCCAGCAGGCCCCAGACCCCGGCTACGCCGTGAACCGACGAGGCGCCAATCGGGTCGTCGATCTTCAGCTTGGTGTCGATGAACCACACACCGGCCAGCATGACGATTGCGCCAACCGCGCCTACCACCACCGCGGCCCAGGGCGCGATGAAGGCGCAGGGGGCGGTGACGGCGACGAGGCCGGCCAGCGAGCCGTTGGCCGTGTCGGCCGCGCTGATCTTGCCGCGCTGCACCAGCCGGATATAGGCGGCCGTGACCGCGCCGGTGGCGCCGGCCAGGAAAGTGTTGGCAATGATGACCGCGATGCGCGGGTCGTTGCCGTTGACGGTGCTGCCGGCGTTAAAGCCGAACCAGCCGAAGAACAGGATGAAGGTCCCAATGACCACGTAGACCATGTTGTGGCCCTTGAGCACGCGGACCTCGCCGTTCGGTCCGTACTTGCCCATGCGGGCGCCCACGGTGTAAGCGCCGGCCAGGGCCAGCATGCCGCCGATGGTGTGGACCACGCCGGAACCGGCGAAGTCCACCGCCGCCGCGCCGATCCAGCTTTCCAGCTGCTCGCCGCCCAGCCAGCCGCCGCCCCACATCCAGTGCCCGTAGATCGGGTAGACCAGCGCGGTAACCAGGAAGCTGTAGGCCAGGTAGGCGGTGACCTTGGTGCGCTCGGCCACGGCGCCGGCCACGATCGTGGCGGTGGTGGCGGCGAACACCATCTGGAAGAACCAGAACATGGCCGTCGATACGTCGTAGGCCTGATTGACCAGGAAGAACCCGGAGTAGCCGATGAAGGCGTTGCCCTGGTCAAGACCCGGAAATGCGCCCGACCCGCCGAACATGAAGGCGTAGCCGAAGGCCCAGAACGAGAGGCCTCCCGCCGCGAAGTCCAGCATGTTCTTGGTCAGGTAGTTGACGGTGTTCTTCGCGCGGATGAGGCCGGCGCCTAGGAAGGCGAATCCGGCCTGCATGAAGAACACCAGGGCGCCGGAAAGCAGCGTCCATACGAAGGTGAGGCCAACGGTCGGGTCGGCCTCCAGCGTGGCCTCGCCCGACGGATCGGCCTGGGCGAAGACCATGTTGCGAATGAGCATGATGGCCGTGAGCGCAAGCAGCACGGCCGTCGCCGCGCGAATCGTCAGCGCCCAGCGGGGCGCGTCGCGCGTCCAGAGAAGCGACATCGTTGCGTATCTCCATGTAGAGAGAGAAAGGGTTGGATTCCGTGCCCGCGCGTCGTCGCCGGGAATCAACCATCGCCACGCGTCGTCGTTGGGCGCCTGCGCCGCACCTGCCGTGGCGGCACGTTGGGGGCGCGCGCCCCGCGAGGATTCATCCTCGATCCCCGCGCTCCGGACGTTACATAGGCGGACTCACTAGACTCAGTTGGCGGAAGCTGGACAAGCCTAGCGCGCGGGCGTCAGAACTGTGAAACGCGGCTGCCTCTGGACTGACCGATTGCGCCACGGTTTGCGGTTTCCAAGTTCATCAAGGCCACGACAGCACGAGGCGCTCGAGAACTAAACTGACCGCCGAATTGCCTGCGATGGCAGCACCCTGACGCTATGCCAGTCGATATCACGATTCGAGGCGTACCTGAGGCGATGCGCGATGAACTCGCCGCCCGCGCCGCCTCCAGTGGCCAGTCCCTGGAGGAATTCCTGCGCGGCGAACTGGAACGAATCGCTTCGCGACCAGGGGTATCAACCTGGCTGGCGGTTGTGCGGGGCCGCAAGGCGTGATCACAGACTCGCGTCAGCCCGTCCGACATCTTGCGCGCTCGCGACGCGGACCGGGCCTGAGGGCGCCTGCGGCCACCCGCGATTCGTTCGGCTACATCACCAGGTTTTCGCCGCCGTCCACGCCGATCACATTGCCGGTGATCCAGGCGGCGTCGGCCACGGTGAGGGCCGCGATAGCTCGGGCCACGTCATCGGTCGTGGTGATCCGACCGGCGGGATTCATGCGCCGCGCCTGGTCGACCATGGCCTGGTTGCCCGGAATCTTGCGCAAGGCCGGAGTGTCGGTGACGCCGGCGCGGATCGCGTTTGCGGAAATGCCGTGCGGCGCCAACTCCACCGCCAGTTGCCGGATGTGCTGCTCCAGGCCGGCCTTGGCCGCACCGACCGGGCCGTAGCTGGGCCAGATCGTGGAAGTGCCGGCGCTGGTCATGGCGTAGATGCGCGAGCCCGTGCGCATCAGGCCGCGCTCGACCAGATCCTGCGACCAGTAGACGAGCGTGTGGGCCATCAGGTCGAGCGTCATGTCCATCTGCTTGGGGGTGACGCCAGGCATGTCGTCGCTGCCCACATAGGGCACGGTGGTGCCGAAGGCGATGGAGTGCAGCAGCACGCGGATCGGCGGCTCGCCGCCCTGCACGTCCTCGGCGATCGCGTCCAGCACCCTGGTTCGCGCGGCCGGGCTACCGGCGTTGACGTTGAAGAAGCGCGCCTGGCGGCCGAGCGCCTCGATGTCCTGTTGCACCGCGTCCGCGAGATGCTGGGTATTCCGCCGGTCGAAATGCACACCCGCCACGTTCATCCCGCAGCTGGCCAGGTAGCGGGCCGTTGCGGCCCCGAATCCGCTGGATGCGCCCAGCACCAGCGCCCAGCCACTCAATTGCGGGTGCGGTTCTGCCATCACGTCTCTCCGCGCGTCGAACTGCCGGCATCCTAACCCGCGGCAAGGGTTGACGGGGCGCGCGCGCCTGCGCAGATTCACTCCATGCCCGCGCACCGTATCGGGATCATGGGTTGCGGCGCCCGCGGCCGTGCCTTCGCCGCCGCCGTGGCCGCCCTTGACGCTACGGAGCTGATCGTCTGCGTTGACGCAGACCGGTCGGACGCCCAGGCCTTGGCCGGCGAATTCGGCGGCCAGGCGGTCACCAGTTGGGCCGATCAGGCGCTCGACACCCTCATCATGGCCGTCCCGCGCCAGGACGCAGCCAGCATGCAGGCGGCCACGCAGGCGGGCATTCACGTGCTCGTGGACCCGCCGCTCGCCCGCGGCGTCGTGGAGGCTCGCCGCATCGCCCGCGCCGTCGAGCGTCGACCCGCACGCGTTGGCGTCGCGTTCGAGTGGCGCTTTCAGCCGCTGGTGCGGCTGCTGCGTGCGGTTGTGCCGCGGCCGCGGTTCGCCCACCTGGTCACGGCCGTTGACGCGGGGCCGCCGCAAGCGCCGGTATCGGTTCGTGACAGCTGCTGGACGACACCCCACCACGCGCTGGATCTGCTGATGCACCTGTTCGGCGAGGCGCCGGCAGAGATCGTGGCCGACGGTGGGCCGCTGCCCGCTCCGACGCAGGGTCCGGCGACCGTTGTGGTGCCTCCGCGCGCGGACGCACTGGTGGCCGAGCTGTACTTCGACCGCGAGCGACATGCCGCGCTCACCGCCGCCGGCGGGGGCGCCGATCCGGAGTTCGGGTCCGTGGTGCTGGATCTGACCGACGGCAAGACTCGCGTACGGGTCTGGTCCAACTGGACCGCCGCCGAGATATTGCCGCTTGACGGCCGCTCGGTAGACCCGCCGTGGCTGCCCGGCCTCAGGCTGGAACGTGAGGACCGTGCCTGGATGGCTCACGCCGAGCACGAGGGCCAGGCGCTCGCTGACCTCGTGCTGGCCTTTGCCGACGGCGCTCCCGGCGGCGTGTCGGTCCCCGGCGCGGCTGACGGCGCCAGGGCGGTGGCGCTGACCCGCGCGGTACTGGCTGGCGCCGCCTCAGGTCGTACGCAGACGCTGCGCGCCGCCTGACATGGATCGATTGGGCGTCTACGGTGGCACGTTCGACCCGGTTCATCGCGGGCATCTGGCGGTGGCGCGCAGCGTGCGCGAGGCGTATGGCCTGAGCCGTATCCTCTTCATTCCGGCGCGCCAATCGCCGCTCCGCGACCCGCCGCAGGCCTCCGCGCCAGACCGGCTGGCCATGGTTCGTCGAGCCATTGAGGAGATGCCGGGCTTCGAGGCCTCGGCTATCGACATCGAACGGCCCGGTCCGTCATACATGATCGACACGCTGACGCGTCTGGCCGGCCAGTACCCTGACGCCGAGCTCTTTCTCATCCTTGGGGCCGATGCCGTGGGTGAACTTCCGGCGTGGCGAGAGGCCGACCGGATCCTGGCGGCGGCGCAGATCATCGCCGTCCCGCGGCCCGGACACACCGTTGAGATTCCGCCGGAGGTGCTGGCCTTGCATACCGGGGCCGACCGGCGGATCCACCGACTCCGCATGCCGCCGGTAGACATCGCCGCTTCCCGGATCCGGGCCGCCCGCGCCCGGGGGCGCTCGGTCGACGCGTGGGTGCCACCGGCCGTGGCCGAGTACATCCTCGCTCGCCGTCTTTACAGCCATGGCGGGCCGGATGGGTCGGGGGCGATATGATTCAGCCGCCTGCCCATATCCCGGTTTGCCTCTGAGCCCGAACGAACTCGCGCGCCACATCGTGGATGCGGTGGCCGCGCGCGGGGCGGCGGATACCCTCCTGCTGGACATCCGCGGCCTCAGCGTCCTGGCGGACTACTTCGTCGTCACCACCGTATCCAGCACGCCCCAGATGCGCGCCGTGCGGGACCTGCTGGACCGCGAGCTGAAAGGCGTGGCGGGACGGCGGCCCATGCTCGAAGGCGAGGCGGCGGACGCCTGGGTGCTGGCCGACTTTGGCGACGTGGTCGTTCACGTGTTTTCCGAAGACGGTCGGGCGTACTATCAATTGGAAGAGTTCTGGACGGAAGCGCCCGTCGTGCTGCGGGTTCAGTAGAGTCGCCAATGCGTGGGTTCAAGATGCTTTTGCTGGGCGTGGGGCTTGCCTTTCCCGCCGGATTCGCGGCAGGTCTCGCAACCGCCTACGTCCTGACCTCGGAGCAGACCTCCAACTTTCGGCGTGAGGTCGCCCGCAAGGTGTTTGGCGTCGAACCCGGCGTCGACTTCGAGACGCTCCACCAGTAAGCGCGACGCGGTCCAGGGCCTGGACCGACGGCCGACACCGCCTAGCTGCCCAGGGCCGCCACCGTAACGCCGTCGCCACCCTCGTTGAGCGGCGCGGCGGCATACCGCCGAACCGAGGGGTGCACGGTCAGCACCTCGGCCACGACGGCCCGCAGCGCCCCGGTGCCCTTGCCGTGGATGATGCGCAGGGTCGCGGCGCCCTGGCGCAGCGCGTCGTCGACGCTGCGTTCCGCCATCTCAGCCGCTTCCTCGGCTCGCATCCCGCGAATGTCGATCTCCTGCGTCCCGCCGCCCGGTGGCGCGCGGCGAGGACGGCGCTTCGGGCGGGGTGACGCCGGGACCACGCGCTGAAGCCGAGTGCGGTCAAAGGTGGCGCGAGCGCTGCCGATGGCGACCTCCACGGACTGATCCGTGATTCCCAGCACCACGGCGCGGCCGGTAAACCCGTCGGCCTCCACTTCGTCGCCCACGCGCACGTCAGGCGGGCCGGGCTCGGCGAGGTCGTTTGGCGGCGGTGACTCAGGGGCCAGCCGCTCCTCCGTTGCGGCCAGGCTCCGGCGTGCCGTTCGCCGGTCAACGGCCTGGCCGGTGCGCGCCGCGCGCCGCGCCTCCTGCAGAGCCTGACGCGCGCCACGCAGCATTCCACGCGCTTCCCGTCGGGCATCACCCAGCAACGCGTGGCGCTCGCGCTCCAGTTCGTCGATCTGCTCGTCGAATTCTCGGTGCGAGCGCTCGGCGGCGCTGCGTGCCTGTGCGCTGGCCGTACGTTCCCGTTCCGCGGCCGCCAGTTCGGTTTGCGCGTCCGCGATGGCCTGTTCCAGGGCCAGCGCCCCCTTCGACATGCGCGTTCGCGCGTCGTCGACGATCTCGGCGTCCAGGCCCAGCCGGTCCGCGATGTCCAGGGCGTTGCTGGATCCTGGAATCCCCAGGCGCAAGCGGTACGTTGGACGCAGGCTGGCCTGGTCGAACTCCACGCTGGCGTTTCGGGTGGCCGGGTGCGACGCGGCAAATGCCTTCAGCGCCGGGTGATGGGTGGTGGCCACCACGGTTGCGCCTCGTTCCAGGAGCTCCGCAATGACCGCCTGGCCCAGGGCCGCGCCTTCGTCCGGGTCGGTGCCCGCACCGATCTCGTCCGCCAGCGCCAGCGCGCCGGGCCCGGCCGCCTCGACCATGGCCCGCAGGTTGCGCACGTGCGAGGCAAACGTGCTGAGGCTGTGCTCGATGCTCTGCGCATCGCCGATATCCGCCACCACCCGCTCGAAGACAGCCACCCGCGATCCGGGTTTCGCCGGCACATGCAGGCCGCAGGCCGCCATCAGATGCAGAAGGCCGACCGTCTTGAGCGCCACGGTCTTGCCGCCCGTATTGGCGCCGGTAATCACCAGCGCTCGCGCCTGCGCGCCGTCCAGATGCACGTCGATGGGCACGGGCGTTTCCAGCAGGGGATGCCGCGCCGCGTGCAGGTCGAACGAAGTGTCCTCGCTCACCGCTGGCGCCACCGCGTCGGTGGCCGTCGCGTAGCGCGCCACCGCCAGGGTCCGATCCAGGTCCGCCAGGGCCTGCACGGCGGCGTTGAGGGCCTGTCGCTCCGCACCCACCGCCGCGGAGAGTTCCAGCAGGATGCGTTCGACTTCACGGCGCTCGGCCACCTCCAGCGAGCGGATCTCGTTTCCAGCCTCGATGGCCGCCAGCGGTTCCATGAACACCGTGGCGCCGCTAGCCGAGACGTCATGCACCACGCCGGGGAAATCCCGCTGACGTTCCCGCCGCACGGGAACGGTCAGACGTCCGCGGCGCTCGGTGACCAGGCGCTCCCGCAACACGTCGGCGGAGACCTGCTGAATCATGCGTTCCAGCAGCCGCGTCAGCCGTCCGCGCGCCCGCGCCAGCATGCGTCGCAGGCGCGACAGTTCCTGGGAGGCCTCGTCACGAACCTCGGCCTCTTCATCGATGGCGGCCGCAATTCGACCTTCCAGATCCGGCGGATCGCTGGCGGCCTCCACCAGCGACCAGAGTGCGGGCAGCTCGGCCGCCTGTCGCCCGACGGCCGCCACGGCCAGGCGGGTGGCGCGCAGGTGATCGTGCACGTCCAGCAGATCGGCGGGGTCCAGGCGCGCTCCGCGCGCGGCCCGCTCCGCCCGATCGCGCACGTCCCGCGCAGCGCCCACCGTGAACGACGGGCTGACTTCAAGAAACTGGCGGCCTTGCGCGGTGAGTTCCAGCCGGGCGCTCACCGTCGCGCGGTCGGCGACCGGACGCAGCGCCAGCACCTCGGTTCGCGCGGCCGAAAACGAGGCGAATCGTGCGACGCGCTCCAATACCGCCGGCAACTCCAGCAAGTCGCGGGTCTGGGCGTCGGCGACGGTTATGGAAGGGTCAGCGCCCTTTGCCGCCGTCGGCTGATGGGATGGCTCGGTCACAGCAGCCAACTTAGCCCTACTCCGGCAGTCTGCAACGTCAACGAGCCTCGTCAGATCGCGAACCGGTCTGATTCAGCGGGCAAACGCCCGCTGGAGGCCCCTTGGCTTTGAAGCGAGCCTGCGCGTCTAGTCGTACAGGCGAAACGGCGGATACCGGTCGGTCACGCTCAAGAAGTAGGCGTTCACCCGCAGATTCCAGCGAAGGACTCCAACCTGGAAGTCATAAAGGCCGCGCGGGTAGTAGCCAACGATCAGGATTGCAATCCAGCCAATGAGCGTCGCGAAATAGGCGACGAATCCAAGAACCGTCAACACCAGAATGTGCGGAAGGATCAGCAGGATCTTGAAGACGGTGAGCAACCCGGCCAGCGCCAGCAGGCGCGAGCTTCGCTCGGGATATTCGGCATTAACGTCAACCGGGTAGTCATCCATCGTCGTACCTCAACTCCGAGCCCGCGTCCACACTGACCGGCGAGTCTACAGAGCTTGAATCCTTGAAGTGAGTGCCCGGCGTCGCGGTCTGAACAGTGGCTTTTGAATCGGCCAGCCTCGAACGCTGAGTTCGCGGGAAGCGCCGCCGCCTAGTTTCGCCGCGCGTCCAGTTTCTCTTGCAGCCGGCGCAGCGCCTGCTCGATCCGCAGGTCCAGCAGTTCGCCTTCCAGGGCCAGCAGGTCCGCCAGTGAATCGGCCTCCAACAGTCGCTGGGCGCTGCCGGGGCCGGTGGGAACGCCGGCCGCGATGAGATGGGCCAGTTGTAGTGGATCCGCTGGGAGTTCGAATTCCGGCATGTAGCCCGCCTGGATTTCGATCATCAGCGTCACCAGGCGCTCGAACCGCTCGCGGACCTCCTCGGCGGCTTGCAGGGTTGCCTCACCGGCGTCAGTCCGAATCGGCGTCAGCTCCACCTCGCCGATAACGTGCGGATCTTCGGCCACGATTCGCTCGATCCGGAACCTCGTCTCGCCCAGGGCCAGCAAATTGAAGCGCCCGTCCGGCAGGTATTCCACCTTCTCGACACGCGCTGTCGTACCGATCTTGTACGGGATGGCGGCGGGACCGACCTCCTCGCCCTCGGCAATCAGCACGACACCGAATACGCCTTCCGTCTCGATGCAGCGCCCCAGCATCGCCCGGTAGCGCGGCTCGAAGATGTGCAACGGCAGGCGCATGCCGGGGAAAAGGACGGTGTTGAGGGGAAACAGGTCCAGCCGCATGGCGCAGTCTAGGCGGTATGCAACGGCCGTAGTGTTTGCCACATAGCCGGTGTCCGTACGGCTGCTAGAGTGAATCGCCCAAGCCAAGAGAACCCACCGGACAGCCGCCCGAGGGCGCGAGCGAGGGGCGTCCGGGCCAAAATGAGCGACATCGCCATCCAGACCTGGGGTCTGACGAAACACTACGGCGACGTTGAGGCTCTTACCGACCTGAACCTGGAAGTCCGCTCGGGCGAGATCTTCGGCTACCTCGGACCCAACGGCGCCGGGAAGACCACCACCATCCGGCTGCTCATGGGGCTGATGCGGCCGACGCGCGGACGCGCCGAAGTCTTGGGGCTCGACGTCCATCAAGACGGACCCGCCGCGCGCAACTCGATGAGCTTCCTGCCCAGCGACAGCAGCCTCTACACCTTCATGAAGGTGGGGCAGTACCTGGAGGCCTTCGGCAATCTGACGAACGCGCCTCGCAAGCGGCGCGACGAGTTGACCGAACGGTTGGAGCTGGACACCTCCCGCAAGATCGGCGACCTCTCGATGGGCAACCGCCAGAAAGTCGTCGTCGTGCGGGCCCTGCAGGAAGACGTTCCGGTCTACGTCGTCGACGAGCCAACCCGCGGCCTGGACCCGCTGGTGCAGCAGGAGTTCGGCAAGATCATCAGCGAGCTGCGCGACGAGGGCCGCACCGTCCTGCTCTCCACCCACGTGCTCTCCGAGGCCGAGGCTCTCTGCGACCGCGTCGGCATCCTGCGCCTGGGGCGGCTGGTTCAAGTCGACACCGTCGCCGATCTCAGCGTCGCTCGCATGCGGCGCGTCACCGTCACGTTTGACGGCGAGGCGCCCGCCGATCTGACCATTCCGGGAGTTAGCGACATCAGCATCGAAGACGGCACGGCGCGCTTCGAAGTCAGCGGATCGATCGATCCGGTCATCAAGGCGCTGGCGCGGTACACGGTGGTCGACCTGGAGACCGACGAGCCCAGCTTCGAGGAATCGTTCCTGCAGCACTACGAGAGCGAGGGCGGCGCATGAGCCTCAGCGTCATCCGCCTGACCCTGCGCACGCGTCGGTTGGCAATCTTCTGGTTTGATTTCGGGATCCTGGCCCTCGGTTTGCTCATCATGGGCCTGTGGCCGTTGTTCGCCGAGAATTGGGACGACCTGACCCAGGCCATGGGCGGAAGCGAGGTCTTTGGCGGGACCCAGGTTGCGGGGGCGTCGGCCGAGCAGAACACGTTCTACAGCTATTTCAGTTCGCAGTACACCAGCACGCTCATGCTGGTGCTGGCCTATTTCGGTGTCT
>JAPOXI010000050.1 GCA_026707185.1 Chloroflexota bacterium | reverse complement strand
CCGGCTCCTCGGAGTGCCCAACGGCCAGGCTGGCGATGTTGAAGCCGCGGCGGCGAAAGAGGCTGGCCACGCGGGTCAGGACACCCGGATGGTCGGCCACCGTAGCGACCAGCGTGTGCGTTTCGGTCCCGTTCATCGCGGGTCCTCGATCACGCTGTTGACACCGGTGCCGGGCACGATCATGGGGTAGACGTTCTCCACCCGGTCCACGTGCAGGTCCAGCACCACGGGCCCGTCGTATTCGTGGGCCATGGCGATGGCGTCGTGCATCTCGTCGCGCGAGCTGGTGCCCACGCCGTGCAGCCCAAACGCCTGGGCGACCTTGGCGAAGTCGGGGTTGTCCAGGAAGGCGCCCATGTAGCGGCCTTCGTAGAAGAACTCCTGCCACTGGCGGATCATGCCCAGGTGCGCGTTGTTGAGCACCGCGACCTTGACGTTGATGCCCTCGGCCGCCAGCGTGTTGAACTCCTGGATGTTGATCAGAAGGCCGCCGTCGCCGGTGACGCACCAGACGTCCTGCGACTCATCCGCCAGCTTGACGCCCATGGCGGCGGGCAGGGCGTAGCCCATCGGGCCCAGGCCGCCGGCGCTGAAGAACATGCGCGGGCGCTCGTACCAGAAGTGCTGCGATGCCCACATCTGGTTCTGGCCCACGTCGGCGATGACGCGCGCTTCGCCGCCGGAGATGTCGTAGATGGCCCGCACGACTTCCTGCGGCAGCACGGAGTCGGGACTGTCGGGAATCTTGAGCGACGGGTGGTCGCGCCGCCAGCCGTTCATCTGGTCCAGCCAGGGCGTGCGGTCGCGCGATTCGATCAGGGGCAACAGCTTCTGCAGGGTGAGTTTCAGGTCGCCGACGATCGGCACGTCGGTCTCCAGGACCTTGCCGATCTCGGCCGGGTCGATATCGATGTGCACGACCTTGGCGCCCGGCCCGAACTCGTCCTCCTTGCCGACGGCCCGGTCGTCGAAGCGGGTGCCGAGGCCGATGATGCAGTCGGTCTGGCGCATGGAGAAGTTCGCGTAGGCCAGGCCGTGCATGCCCAGCATCCCGAAGGAGAGGGGATGCGTTTCGGGGAACGTACCCACGCCGTGCAGGGTGCTGACCACCGGGATGCTGCCGCGGGTGGCGAGCTGCAACAGCTCCTCGGCGGCGCCGGAGATGTCAATGCCGTGGCCGGCCATGATGATCGGGCGCTCGGACGCGTTGATGACCTCGGCGGCCTTGCGGACCATGCGGGCGTTGCCGACCTTGGAGGGCCGGTAGCCGCGCAGGTTCACCTGGTCGGGCGCGGTCTCGGTGGTGGTTTCCAGGAACACGTCCTTGGGAATGTCCACGTGGACCGGGCCCGGGCGGCCGGTGGAGGCCAGGTGGAAGGCTTCCGACATCACGCGCGGCAAGTCGTCCACGTCCATGACCAGGTAGCTGTGCTTGGTGATGGGAATGGAAATGCCGGTGACGTCGGCTTCCTGGAAGGCGTCGGAGCCGATGGCCGGCCGGGCCACCTGGCCGGTGATGTAGACCACGCCCACCGAGTCCATGATGTCGTTGGCCATGCAGGTGACCATGTTGGTGGCGCCCGGCCCGGAGGTGCTGGTGGCCACGCCGACCTTGCCGGTGGCCCGCGCGTAGCCGTTGGCGGCGAAGCCGGCGGCCTGCTCGTGCCGGATCAGCACGTGCCGGATGCGGTCCTGGTAGTGGTAGAGGGAGTCGTAGAACGGCAGCGAGGCGCCGCCGGGCATCCCGAAGATGACGTCGACGCCGGCGGCGAGCATGGCGTCGCAGACCACCTCGCCGCCGGTACGGGGCGTGCCGGGCGCGGCGGTGGAACCGTTGGTGGATTGGCCGTTGGTCGCGGACATGTCGTGGGTCTCCTGGAGAGTCGTAGAAAGAGGTGTCGTCGTGTCTGCTGGGGAAACGCGGAGACGGCGGCTAGGCGGCGTCTCCGTCGGGTACCGCGACCGCGTAGATCCGAGCGCGCGCAACGTCACGCCTGTGCGTGCTGCGTCTCATCGCTCCGTGTCCTTCGCGTCGGCCGGCTCTCCGGCAACAAAAAACCCGTCCCTCACAGGGACGGGCTGTAACCCGCGGTACCACCCCGCTTGCCCGGTCGGACGACCGAACCGCTTCGTTCCCCGATTACGGCGGGCACCGGACCGGCCTACCAGCAACTTCCTTCAACCGGTCGGCTCGGGGGCGACCTTCGGCCCGGAGAACCCGCCGGCTCACACCATTTCCGGCTCGCTCGCGGTTCTCGGGAGGCCTACTCCTCCCCGTCAACGCCTTTGCGTTGTGTGCATTTTGCGTCGGGGTCGCGGCAGGCGCGACTGGCCGAGCGCGCAATGCGCACAGCGCAACCGTAACAACGCCCGGTGATTGCGGCAAGAGATTTCCAGGGCGCAGGTTTTCTTGGCTGTGGAGCGGCGACTGGCGCTCTTGCGCGGACGCCTGCGCATAATGCGCAATGCGCAGCCGGCCCGATCAGTCTTCGCCCGACGGCCGCTATGTGGTTTTTGACCTGGAGACGCTGCACCTGAGCCACGAGGTGCGGGGCGGCTGGCGGAATATCAGGGACTTTGGGTTGGCCGTGGGGGTCACCATCGACGAACACGGCCGGCAACAGGTCTGGCAGGAGCCGGACGCGCAGGACCTGATCGACTACCTGGCCGGGCACCCCCGCGTGGTTGGGTTCAACTCACGGCGCTTTGATCTCACGGTGTTGTCGGCTTACGGCGACGTGTCGGTGCTGCGCGAGCGGTCGTTTGACGTGCTGTTGGAACTGCAATCGGTGACCGGCCGGCGCAAGGGCATGCGGTTGCAGGACATCGCGGGGGCCATGTTCGGGGAGGCGAAGTCGTTGAGCGATGGGACCGAGGCAGTGCACTTGTGGCGGACAGGACGACCGGAGGACCGCCGTCGCGTGATCGACTACTGCGCCCAGGACGTGCAACTGACCAAGCGCATCCTGGAGTTTGGCGTCGAGAACGGCTACGTCATGGTTCCAGTGCCGAATCTGCGACGCGGGCGCTCGCAGCTGCCGGCTGAAGTGCCAGTGGCCTGGGGCCAGGACGACGCGTTTACGCGCGGCCCTCGCTAGCCCCCCGACCAGCCGCTAAACCTCAAGCTCCGGGCGTCAGGCCCCTACATGAACTCGAGAATCGCCTCGATCTCGACCGGCATGCCGCCGGGGAGTTGCGCCATGCCAACGGCCGAGCGGGCGTGGCGGCCGTTTTCGCCCCAGAGATCAACGAACAGCTCCGAATAGCCGTTGATCACGGCCGGCTGGTCGGTGTAGTCGTCGGTGCAGTTCACCATGCCCAGGACCTTCACCACCTGCAGCACGCGGTCGAGGTCGCCGAGCGCGTCCTTGAGCGCGCCGAGGTGCGCCACGGCGATCGAGCGGGCGAACTCGGCGGCCTGGGCGGTGTCGAAATCGCGCCCGACCTTGCCGACCGGCGTGGCGCCGGTGGCGTCGACGGGACCGGCGCCCGAGAGGTAGACCAGGTTGCCGCTGATGTTCCAGGGCTTGAGCGGAGCGGTGGGCGGAATGGTTGGGGACGGCAGCTCGATGCCGAGGTCCGCCAGCTT
This sequence comes from Chloroflexota bacterium, assembly GCA_026707185.1. The sequence continues at coordinate 18,451 of JAPOXI010000050.1, read as the reverse complement.
GCCTTCGATCTTCATGCGTCGGGAATCCCTTTCAGGCTTAGTCGCCGAACAAGCCTTCGGCGGCCACGGCGCCAATTGCCGTGTCGAAGGCCGCCACGGTCTGCTCAATGTCGGCTTCGGTGTGAGTGGCGCTGGTGAATCCGCCGCCGGAGATGAGGTGTACGCCCTCGTTGATCAGCGCCTGGCCCAGCGCGTCGCCAGCGGCTCCGCCGACTCCGCTCTTGGCCGGCTGGCCGCTGAGGCTGATGTGGAAATAGGAGGTTTCGCCGTAGACCAAGGCGCCCACATCGTGCCGGTCGAAGGCCTCCTGCAAGCCCTGGCGCAACTGTTCGCCCAGCGCGTCGATGTGGGCGTGGACGTGGCCGTCGGCCAGGAAGTCCAACACGGCGGCGCCGGCCGCGGCGGAGACGGGGTTGGCGTTGTAGGTGCCGGGGTGGGCGATGCGCTGGCCGCGGTCCCAGGAGGGGTCGCCGCGCTTCTCCAGGCGGTCCATGATCTCGGCACGGCCGCCCACGGCGGCGCCCGGCAGGCCGCCGGCGACGATCTTGGCCATGGTGGTCAGATCCGGGGTCACGCCGGCCATGACCTGGAAGCCGCCGGGCGACATGCGAAAGCCGGTGACGACTTCATCCAGGATCAACACCGCGTCGTGCTCGGTTGTCAGGTCTCGCAGGCCGTGAATGAACGGCGGTTCGATGGGCAGGGCGCCCCAACTGGCGCCGCTCGGCTCCACGATTACCGACGCCACATCGCCCTTCGCCAGTTCCTGGCGCACACGGTCCAGATCCGTAGGCAGCGCGGTGATGGTTCCCTGGGTTGCGGCCGGAACGCCGGCGGAGGTCGGGATGTCGTAGGGATCTTCGACACCGACCGTCGCGTAGTCGTGCCAGCCGTGAAAGTGGCCCTGGAACTTGAGGATCCGGTCGCGGCCGGTGTGGGCGCGTGCGAGGCGCATGGCCATGTGAGTGGCCTCGGTGCCGGAGGAATGGAAGCGGACGCGCTCGATGCTGGGCACGAGGCGCTTGATCTGTTCGGCCCAGCGAATCTCCATTTCGTGCCCTGCGCCGTAGTGGGTGCCGATTTCCAATTGCTCCCGCGCCGCGTCCACGGCCACCGGGTGCCCGTGCCCCAGGATCAGCGCACCGTGGCCCATGGTGTAGTCCACGTACTCGTTGCCGTCCACGTCCCATTTGCGCGCCCCTTTGGCGCGAGCGGTCATGATCGGGAATGGCGCCTGGATGCGGGTGTCGTGCGCCACGCCGCCGGCCAGCGCCTCGCACGCTCGCGCGCGCAGCGCACCCGAACCGGCGTGCTGTGATGTGAATGACTGCTCGATCGCGCCGTTGGCGGAGTCGGCGCCCATAGCGAACCTCCAGTTGGAACAGACGGAACCCGCTGCAGCGGGCGCTCAGGCTGGGTGACAGGTTGAGTGTGCCAGTTCGCCGTGTCAACGCGCGGGCCTTCGGATGGACTGGCCGCCGAACGGCCCCATTCGTACGCTGACGCGGTGCTCTTCATTTTCCTGGGCGGGCGCGACCCGCGGTTGCGGAACGCCGTAGAGGCGGTGCTGGGCCATCCGGCGTCGGATGACCTGGCCTATACGCACCTGGACGGTGCGCGGGTGGGGCCAGACGCCCTCGACGCTGCCTGTGGCGCCGTTTCCATGTTTGGCGAGCGGCGCAAGGTCTTTCTGGACGGCGCGCCCGCCAGCGGGCCGCCGGCTCGCAAGCTCATCCAGTGGCTGGCCGCGTTCGGCGACGCGCGGAAGAAGGACCCGACAGCCGACACCTGCGATCTGGCCGTTTCGGTGTACCTGGATCTGGGCGACCGGCGCACGGCCGCTCGGGTGAAGGCGTTCACCACCCTGACCGAGCACGGCGCGCGGGTTCAGCAGTTCGGTCCGCTGCGGGACGCCGAAGCTGTGAGATTCGTGCGATCCGAGGCCCGGCGCGTGGGCGTGACTATCTCCGAAGACGCCGCCGCCCGGCTGGTGGAACTCATGACGGCCGATGCCGGCCTGCTCGCCAGCGAGGTCGAGAAGCTGGCGGCCTACGTGGGCTTCAACGGCGAAATCAGCGAGCGTGACGTCAACAACGCCTGCGCCACTATCGGCGAGCACGCGCGCTGGGATTACGTTAACGCCCTGGCCGACCGGCGCGGCGCCGAGGCGCTGGCGGTGCTGCACGACATGCTGGCGTTGCGCACGCCCCACGAGATGATCCTGGCCGACGTGACCCGCTCACTGCGCCAGTTGGCCGCGGCCCGCCAGGTCGTGGTGGAAGGCGGCAGTTACCAGGAGGTTGCGCGGGCGGCCGGCGCGCCGATTGGCCGTGCCCGCTATCTCGCGCAGCAGGCGCGGCGGATGTCCGACCGGTTGATCGCCCGCATGTACGCCGAGGTGGTCCGCACGGACGCCGCGCTCAAATCCACCGGAGGCGACAAGGACGCGCTGCTGGAAATCCTGACCGCGCGGCTGGCCACGCGGCCGGCCGAGGCTCGCGCTTAGGCGGCCTGGGCGGCCCGCAACTGCCGCACGAGGCGCGACATGCTGCGCGCCGCCTTACGGCGATGGATGATGCCCTTGCGGGCGGCGCTATCCAGCCGGCTCTGGGCCTCGCGGATGGCCGCCTCCGCCGCGTCGGAGTCGCCCGACTCGATGGCGGCGCGGGCATGCCTGACGAACGTCCGCACCGCCGAGCGCGTGCTGACGTTACGCGCGCGCAGGAATCGCTGCCGGCGCACTCCCTTGGCGCGACGATGCTGACGGACGACTTCTTTAGGTGAGGGCACGAGACATACGCATCCAGGGACGCAACCGGGCAGAGGTAGGCCACTACTATACCAACCACGCAAGCGGGTCCGGTTAGCCGTCAGATTGGGGAATCTCGTGCCGGTGATCGCCCTCGCCGGCGACTTTGAGTCCGGCGTCGAAGCAATCTTCGCCGCCGCCGTCGGACAGCAGGTTGTCGACACACCCCAGGGACGGCTGAGTCTCCAGACCGGCGCCATGCCCCTCCCCGATCCGCGGCTCCGGCCGCTTCAGTCCGTTTTCAACGCGGCCCAGTCCGTCCCCGTGTCCTTCACCCTCTGGCACGCGCCGGGCCACGCGCTGGCCGCAGGCGAGACGCCGAATGCCGAATGGGTTGGGCGCCTGAGGACCGCCGACGCGCTGCTGCTGGTCGTGTCAGGCGACGGCGGCCTTGAAGCCGCCGAGGAACGCGCCGCCGCCCTGCGCACCGAATTGGCCGTTCTTGACCTGGCGATTCTGGAGCCGGCTCAACAGCGGCTGCAGGAACGGGTAACCAGCGGGCCGCGCGTTGAACGACGGGAGCTTGGCGAGCAACTGGCCATTGTCAGCCGTGCCCGCGAGGCGCTTGAGGCCGAGCGCCCACCGCTGGATGGCCTGACCCAGCACGAGGTCGCCAGCCTGCGCGGTTTCGGGCTGCTGGGCGCCAAGGCCTGCGCCGTGGCCTGCAACGCACCCGACGACGAGGCCGTGGCCATTGACGATCAGCGAGCCGCGGCGGGACGCGACGCATGGTGCGTGGTTGCGGCCGCCACGGAAGCCGAACTCGACGACCTATCCGACGAAGACGCCGCCGCGTTCCGCGAAGACCTTGGCCTCTCCGGACTGGCCGCGCAGCGCGTGGGCCGGGCGCTGCGCACAGCCCTCGACCAGATCACGTTCTACACCGGCAATGCCCGCTCGGTTAATGCGTGGCCGTTGCCGCGCGGCGCGACCGCGCTGGAGGCCGCGGGAACCGTCCACACGGATCTTGCGACCGGCTTCATCCGGGCGGACGCCGTGGCGGCGGACGAGCTGATTGCCGCGGGCTCATTGGCCGCGCTGCGCGACCGTGGCCGAATCCAGCGAGTTGGCCGCGACTACGTCGTTTCAGACGGCGAGGTGATCCAGGTCCACTTCAGTCGCTAGCGCGATCGGGCCGTGCCAGGCCCACCACGTCGGTGATGGATTCGAGCCCGCGCCTGGTCAGGTATCCATGCAGCCCTTCCACAATGCGCTCGGCGGTGCGCGGCTCTCGAAACGTCGCCGTGCCAACCTGGACGGCGGATGCTCCGGCCATCAAGAACTGTAAGGCGTCGTCGGTGGTCACGACGCCGCCCATGCCGATGACCGGGATTGCGACGGTTCCCGCGACGTCGTACACGCAGCGCACGGCCAGCGGACGAATGGCCGGACCCGACAGACCGCCAACCCCGGCACCCAGAAACGGCAGCGCCACTTCCGTATCGACCACCATGCCCAGCAGGGTGTTAATCAGCGACAGCGCGTCGGCCCCGGCGTCTTCAGCGGCGCGCGCGATCGGCCGCAGGTCCGTGACGTTGGGCGAGAGCTTGGCGATTACCGGAAGCGAGACTTCGCGGCGGACGGCCCGCACGGTGGCGGCCGCGGTCCCTGGGTCGGTGGAGTAGTCCAGCCCGCCGGCCACATTGGGGCAGGACAGATTGGCCTCGATCGCCACCACGTTGTGCAGGCCGTCGAACCGTGCCGCCAGCGCGGTCCAGCTCCGGGGATCGTGCGCCGCGATGCTCACAACGACCGGGCACGGCAGGTCTCGCCAGATCGGCGCCTTCTCCCGCACGGCGCCCTCGCCGCCCGGGTTGGGCAGGCCGATCGAATTCAGCATCCCGGCCGGCGTCTCGATCGTGCGTGGGGTGCGGTTGCCCTCGCGAGGCTCGGGCGTGACCGTTTTGGTGACGATGGCGCCAAGCTCGGCCAGGTTCACGATGTCCCGGTACTCGTCACCGAAACCAAACGTGCCCGAGGCCGTGAGCACCGGCGTGCGCAGTCGAAGGCCGCGCGGATGGCCTGGCGCCAGATTCACAGCCAGCGATGGCACCGCCGCAGCGCCCTTTGAAGCCATCGCCCTCACGCGTCCGGCCGCATGAAACCGAGGCTAGCATGAGGCATCGGCGCACTCCCCGCCTAAACTTATGTTGACTCCGAGAAACTTGCTGGCTTAGCATCGCTACTCAGATCGTCGCCGTGGGGGCCGGTGGGCGACGCTTCCGTGGAGGCTCCCCATGGCCGTGACCATCGCCATTGCCAACCAAAAGGGCGGCGTTGGCAAGACGACCACCACATCCAACCTGGCGTCCACCCTGGCGCGGGCCGGCTCACGTCTGCTCGTGATCGACTGCGACCCGCAATCCAATCTCACCGCCTCGTTTGGCGTTGAGCGCGTGATGGACGCCACCCTGGCCGACGCCCTGATGAATCGCGACGTCGAATTGCCTCGTTACCGGGTCAGCGATCCGGCCGGCGGCATCGTGGACGTCGTGCCGGCCTCGCCGGAACTCGCCCGGGTGGAGTCGGCGCTGCAGACCAAGCTGGGTCGCGAGCTTCGCCTGCGCGAGCACGTGCTGCGGGTCGACAAAGACTACGACTACATCCTGTTCGACACCCCGCCGTCGCTGGGCGTGCTCACCATCAATGCGCTGGTGGCGGCCGAGTGGGTCATCATTCCCACCGAGGCCCGCTTCTTCTCGCTGCAAGGGCTGCAGATGCTGAATGAGAGCATCGAGGAAGTCACGTTTCTCAATCCGCGGCTGAAGGTGCTGGGCATCGTCCTCAGCAAGTTCGACCGCCGGCTGCGCGAAGAGAAGACCGTGGCCGAATACCTGCGCGAACGCTGGGGCGCCAACGTATTCGAGTCCGACATCCCGACCAACAGCAAGATCCTGGAAGCGGCCAGCACCGGGGTTTCGATATTTGCGGCCGGCCGCGCCAACCGCGGCGCCCGGCGCGCGGTCTTGGCCTACGAGACGCTGGCGAAGGAGGTGCGTTCCCGTGCCGCCTAGTGACCGCGGCGGGTTCGACCCCGACCGCCTGGACGATTTGCAGCGGCCCGGCAACCTGGTGCCGCGCATCCTGCGCCAGGATCCGGGCTCGCGCGACTCGGCCCCGGGCCTTACCGACATTCGCGTCATCGGCATTGGCGGGGCCGGCAACAACGCCGTGAACCGCATGGTTGCCGCCGAGCTTGAGGGCGTGGAGTTCGTGGCCGTCAACACGGACGCCCAGGATCTGGCGGCGTCCAACGCCCATCGCCGGCTCCTGATCGGCAGCCGGGCGACCGACCATCTTGGCTCCGGCGGCGATCCGCGCCTCGGCGAGCGCGCCGCCACCGAGAGCAGCGACGAATTGGCCGACCTGGTTGACGGCGCCGACATGGTGTTCATCACCGCCGGCATGGGCGGCGGCACCGGCACGGGCGCCACCCCGATCCTGGCCGACCGCGCGATGGAAGCCGGCGCGCTCACGGTAGCCGTGGTTACCGTGCCCTTCACCTTTGAAGGCTCGCGGCGCGTCCAGGTCGCCCGCCACGGCCTGGCCGAGCTTGAATCCCGAGTGGACGCGTTGATCACGCTCCACAACAACAAGCTGCTGGAGCACGCCAGCGCCGGCACGGCGTTTTCCGACGCCTTCCAGATGGCGGACGAAATGCTGCACCGGGGCGTGCAGGGGGTGACGGACCTGATCACGTCCACCGGCCTGGTCAACGTGGACTTTGCAGACGTTCGCTCGATCATGCGCGACTCGGGGACGGCCATGATGGGCGTGGGCGAAGCCGCCGGCGAAGAGCGCGCGCTGCGGGCGGTGCGCCAGGCCATGGAAAGCCCGCTGCTGGATACGTCGATCGACGACGCCCGCGGCGTGCTCATCAACATCACCGCCTCGGACGACGTTGCCATTGCCGAGATCAACGCCGCCGCCGAGCACGTCACCGCTGTCGCAGCACCGGACGCCAACATCATCTTTGGCACGGTGGTGGATCCACGCATGGGTCAGTCGATTCGCGTGACCTTGATCGCCACGGGCTTTCAGGACGCGAGTGCGACGGAGGCTTCGCGAACCGGGCGCGGCCAGCGGCGATCATCGAGTCGTGGAGCGACGGCACGCCCGCGCGGAGACCGGGGCGCCAGCCTCGCCGACGACGAGGTCGACGTGCCGGCCTTTCTGCGTCGCGGCTCTCCGTCCTAAGCTCACGGCAATAGGCGCCGCGGCCCCGACCGCGGTGGACGGAAGGCATGGCGTGTGACCCAGGTTCGAGACGGGACTGAACAGGGCCAGCCATTTGCCCGCTGGCTGGCGGACCAAGCCGACGCGGCGCTGGACGCTTCCATGCTGGACGCGGGCCGCCTGCTTTTGCAGTTGCGCGCCAACCGCGCCTTTCTGCGCCACATCGAAGCGGCCGGAACGGCCGTGGCGGAGCGCGGCGGATCACTCTCGGGCCTGCTGGCCACGGCCCTGGAACGCATGGGCGCCCTGGGCGCCGCCGTGCTGCGCGACACCGAGCCAGTCCAGCACGAAGCCGTCGTGGACCAGCTCGTCCAGTTGCAGACCGCCGCGGTCCAATCTCTCGTGCGCGGCTATGACGCCATTGTTCCGATCAACGCCACCCCGACCGAACGCGAACGCTTGCTCGACAACACGGTGCGCGCGCTGGACCGGATCAATAGCGTGATCAACTCGTCCCTCGAGCTCAACGAGATTTTATTGGCGACCGTGGAGTCGGTCTCGGACCACCTGGGCGTCTCCGAAGTCACCATCTATCTCTACGACGAGGCTATCGACCGCCTCATCCTCAGCGCCACGCGTGCGTTCAATCCCGAAGCCGTCGGGCAGACCACCCTGGCGCTGGGCGAAGGCATCATCGGGTGGGCGGCGCAGGTCGGTCAGCCGGTGGCGGTCCGCGACGCCTGGAGCGATCCCCGTTTCAAGTACGTGCCGGGTCTTGGCGAAGAGGACCTGCGCAGTTTCCTGGTCGTGCCCATTGTGTTGTTCACGGTTGAACGCCTTGTCGGCGTCCTGAGCATGGCCAGTCCGGAGTTCCGTGACTTCACGGATGAAGAAGTCCGTTTCGCGGAAATCACCGCGGGCCAGCTGGCCATTGCGGTGGAGAACGCGCGCCTTCACGGCCAGACGGACGACGCGCTGCACGGCAAGATCGAGCAACTCACCACGGTCCAAAACCTGGCGCGCACACTGACCTCGGACCTGGAGCCCGAGTCGGTGCTTGCCCAGATTGCCCAGACGGCGGCCCACCTGATCGGTGTAGACAAGGCCGCCATCTGGCAATTGGATGAGGACGGCACGCGCATGCGCATTGTTGCCTCACACAACCTGGGCGACGCCTACCGGCGGCACAGCCTGGACATTGGCGACGGCGTGGTCGGCCGAGCTGTCGCGACTCGCGCTCCGGTGGTCGTGAACGATGCGATGAATGACGAGCGCCTGGTGGCCACCCGGGAACTGATCGCCACGGAAGGCTACGCGGCCCTGTTCAGCGTGCCGCTGATCCTGCGCGACCAAGCGGTAGGCGCCATCAGCCTCTACAGTCCGGCACCGCACGAATACACGCAGGAACAGGTGGACCTGGCCTTTACCTTCGCCAACCACGCGGCCATCGCCATTGAGAACGCCCGCCTCTTCGAAGAGGTTCGGCAGGGCCTCGAAACCAAGTCCATCCTGCTCCAGGAGATGCATCACCGCGTCAAGAACAACATGCAGACCATCGCCTCGCTGCTTGAGATGCAGGCGCGCCGCACCGAAACCCAGGAAGCGTCGACGCTGCTCAAACTCAGCGCCGGCCGGATTGGCGGCATGGCGCGCGTCCACGACCTGCTCTCGCAGGACGCCATCGGCCAGACGACGGTGTACCAGATCATCAACTCGATGGCCGACATGTTGCGCGGGGACCTGAACGCCAGCGGTCGCCGGATCGACATCACCGTCGAGGCGCGGCCCGGCCGCATTCGGTCCGAAAAGGCGACCGTGTTCGCGCTCGTGATCAACGAATTGCTATGGAATGCGGTGGAGCACGGCATGGCCGGACGAAGCACGGGCCGCATTCACGTGGACGCATCCGCGCACAACGGCCGACTGGCCATTTCGATCGAGGACGACGGCATCGGTCTGCCGGACGGCTTTAGCCTGACGCGCGACCAGGGACTCGGCCTCACCATCGTTCGCAACCTGGTGGAAGGCAATCTCGACGGCGACTTCGCCATCGCTCCCCGCGCTGACTCCGCGGGCGCCGTGGCGACGCTGCGCTTTCGCCCCTAGCCGCTGGCGGCCGCCTGGCGCTCGCTACGCCCAACGACCACGACCGTGATCACGCCGGCCAGGGCCAGGAGGGCGCCCAGGAGCGCGCTGGGACCCGGGATCTCGCCGTAGAGCAGGGCGCCCAGGAGCACGCCGCCGGTGACCTCCTGGGTGGTGATGACGTTTGGAATCGTGGCCCGCGCGCGTCGCAGCGCGGCGTTGAGCAAGGTGTGCCCCATCCCGAGCGGTACGACGCCCAGGATCACGAGAACCAGGATGCGCCCCCCGTCGTACGCCCCCGCGTCGAATGCGAAGGCCGCGTACGGCAACGCCAGCAGCGCCGCCCATCCGTAGACGGCAAACACGTACGCCGGCAGGGGCATCGCGGTGCGGTAGTAGCGGCCGGCGAGCACGTAGGCGGCCAGGGCCGCGCCGGATCCGGCCGCAGCCAGATCGCCGCTTAGCGTGGCGCCGCTCTCGGCCGGTTCGAATCCGACCAGGATCGCGATCCCAGCCACCGCCGCCAGCACGCCAACGAGCTGCATGGCGCGTGGAGGCTCCCGCAGGATCAGCGCGGAGCCGAGCGCGACGAGCGCCGGCGAGGCGTACACCAGGGCCAGGGTGTGGGCGGTGGTGGTCGTCTGCGCGGCTACCGTGAACAGCAGGAAGTGCGCGTACAGCGTTGCGCCGAGCACAGCTGTTCGCCGTTCGCGAATGTGGGCCAGCGAGACTCCAGACACCCTGGCCAGCCCAAATGCGACCAGCGTCGCCAGTCCCAGGCGCCAGAGCGTGACTTCGGCGGCGCTCACCGGGAGCGCCAATCGAGAGAGCGGCGCGCCCAGGGCAAACGCCGCGGCGGCCGCCGCGCTCAGGAAAACGGCGCGTCGGGTGCCGGGCGTCAGTGCGTCGGCCCCTCGTTCAGCCAGCGCACGGCCTGCGGGGCCCAGTAGGTGATGATGATGTCGGCTCCGGCCCGCGCCACCGCCGTGAGCGCCTCCAGCGCCGCCGCGCGTTCATCCAGCCAGCCGCGCTGGGCGGCAGCCTTGATAGCCGCGAACTCCCCGCTGACCAGGTACGCCGCCAGGGGCGCGTCGTATTCGGCTCGCACCCGCGCAATCACGTCCAGGTAGGTCAGCGCGGGTTTCACCATCACGATGTCCGCGCCCTCGTCCAGATCCAGCGCCACCTCGCGCAGGGCCTCGCGCGCATTGGCCGGATCCATCTGGTAGCCGCGCCGATCCCCGAAAGCCGGGGCCGAACCCGAGGCTTCGCGGAAGGGGCCGTAGAAGGCGCTGGCGTATTTGGCGGCGTAGGCCATGATCGCGGTTTCGCTGAAACCTTCGGCGTCAAGCAGCGACCGGATCGCGCCCACGCGCCCGTCCATCATGTCCGAGGGCGCCACCACGTCGGCTCCGGCCCGCGCGTGCGAAAGGGCGACCTCGGCGATCCGCTCGACCGAGGCATCGTTGTCAATGGTCTGGCCGTGCAACACGCCGCAGTGGCCGTGGTCGGTATAGGCGCACAGGCAGACGTCTGTGAACACCACCAAATCGGGCGCGGCCGCCTTGATGGCGCCGATGGCTTGCTGCACTGCTCCGTCAGGCGACGACGCCTCATCGCCGGCCGGCGACTTGCGGGCCGCCTGACCGAAGAGCAGTACGCCTTGAATCCCTGAGTCCGCCACCTGGCGGGCCGCTGCGCCGATGCGGTCCACGGACCGCTGCATCTGTCCGGGCAGGGATCCGATTTCTGACTCCACGCCGTCGCCCGGAACGACGAACATGGGATAGAGCAATTGATCGGCCGAGAGCCGCGTCTCGCGCACCAGCCGACGTAGCCCCGCCGACTGGCGTAATCGGCGGGGTCGCAGCGCGCTTGTCTCGTCAGCGGCCATTAGGGGCCCAATTCAGGCGTTCGCGCAGCACTTCACGACCTCCGGCGACCGAACGTCATTCTAAGGCCGGCACCTGACGGGCATTTGCATGGCCGGTTGGAGCTGTCTGTCGACGTCCGGGGACCCGCTGCCGACCACCAGTGGCGCCGAGTGCCTACCATTGCTCGTGCCGCGCACTTCGTTGGGCCGAACGTGCTATTTCACAGCGTGCCGGGGTCGAGGCGACGGCGGTCGCCAGGTCGCGTTGCGCTTGGGTACGCCGCCAACACGTTGGCGTTGTGCGCTGCTCTCGTTGGTCTGCTGGCAGCTTGCGGTCCGTCTGACCTCGAAGCATCGACGCGCCAACTCGGCGATACCTATAGCTCGCGGCTGGCCGCGGCCGCGCCTCCGACAGCCGGGGTCGAGTCGCCGTCCCCGCCCATCCCCGCTCCCGCGACGTCACCAGGCCCGGCCCCAACTCCCGCGGCGCGAGCGACTCCAGCCCTGACTCCGAAGGCCATACCGACGGCCACGCCGACGCCCGAGGCGGTAGCCCGTGAAGCCTCGGTTGCGGACCGCGCGACGCTGACTGCGTTTTACCGCGCCACCGGCGGCCCCACCTGGACGAACCGACGCCATTGGCTCAGCGACAGGCCCATCGGCGAGTGGTTTGGCGTGACGGTCGATGCCCAGGGCCGCGTCATTCGGCTCGTCCTGGACGCGAACGGGCTTCGCGGGTCCATTCCAGCCACACTCCGAGATCTCGACGCCCTCCGAACGCTGAGTCTTCGTGAGAATCAACTGCGGGGTGGGATCCCCGCCGCGCTGGGGACGCTCAGCGGTTTGAGGGATCTGGATCTTGCTTCGAATCACCTCAGCGGATCGATTCCGCCGGCGATTGCCGACTTGTCCGCCCTGGTGGTCCTGAATCTTGACGACAACAGCCTGCAAGGTGAGATCCCGCCCGGACTGGGACGCCTGGCCAACCTGGAATGGCTGGTCCTCAACCGCAACGGATTGCAGGGTGAGATTCCAGCCGAACTTGGCAGTCTCGCCAACTTGCGGGGTCTGAGCCTTAACCGCAATCGGCTTGAGGGCGTGATTCCACCGGCGCTTTCAGGCCTGTCCAACCTGGAGAGCCTCAATCTCCATGCCAACCGGTTGCGAGGCTCGATCCCGCCGTGGATCGGGCGGCTCAAGAACCTCACGACCCTGGAACTCAGCGCGAATCGCCTGCGGGGGGAGATTCCACCCGAGCTGGGTCGACTGGTGAATCTGGAACGCCTGGTGCTCGGCGAGAACGAGTTGCGCGGTGCCATCCCGAACGAGCTCGCTGCGCTGAAACAGCTGCAGATTCTTGGACTGTACGTCAACAAAATTGAGGGGGAGGTCCCCGCGTGGCTGGCCGATCTCAGCCATCTGACCCTGCTGAACCTGCGGACAAATCAGCTGCGGGGCCGCATTCCCCCCGAGCTTGGCCGTCTCGTCAATTTGCGGCACTTAAATCTTGGATGGAATCGGCTGCAGGGCCCGATTCCGCCGTCGCTTACCAAGCTGACCAAGCTCGAGAAGCTGGGACTTGCGGGCAACTCGGTCACCGGTTGTATTCCCACGCCGTTACGCGAGGTCGCCGAGCACAACCTGGGCGAGCTGGCGCTGCCCTATTGCGACGCCCTGCGCCCGGAACCGTCGGCCGCTGAATCCGTCGACGACCGGAACTCCCTCATTGCCTTCTACAACGCCCTGGACGGCACCGACTGGACGAACAACGACGGCTGGCTGAGCGACGCGCCTATCAGTGCCTGGTATGGCGTCCTTACCGACGACGATGGCCGCGTGGCGGTGCTGAGCCTTCCCGAGAACGGGCTGCGAGGCCGGATCCCACCGGAGCTGGGCAGCTTGACCGGGCTGCTGGCCCTCTATCTGGGCGGCAACCAGCTGCAGGGCCCGATTCCGCCGGAAGTCGGTCAGCTCGTCAACCTGCAGCAACTGGTGCTGCGGCAGAACCAGCTGGACGGTGTAATCCCGCCTGAACTCAGCCAACTCACACAGCTGGAAACCTTGTATCTCTGGGAGAACCAGTTGACCGGGCCAGTGCCGGCCTGGCTGGGCAACCTCACCAGCCTCAAAAAGCTCTCGCTCTCACAGAACCAGCTTGAAGGCGGGATCCCACCGGAGCTGGCCAATCTGACGGAGCTGGAGTGGCTGTGGCTGGGCGACAACCGGCTGCAGGGGAGCATTCCGGGCTTCCTTGGCCAGCTCACAAAGCTCACGGTGCTGGCGCTGGGCGGGAATGAATTCGCCGGTGAGATACCGTCGGAGCTCGCCGCCCTCAGGGATCTGGAGTGGCTCTACCTTCGGCACAACCAACTGGAGGGCGCATTGCCGGCGTGGCTGGGAGCACTGCCCAACCTTGAGCGACTGTGGCTGGACGGGAACGAATTGCGAGGTGCGATTCCGTCAGCGTGGGGCGAGTTGCAGACCCTCGTCTGGTTGACGCTCAGCGGCAATCCGCTGACCGGTTGCATACCCGAGGAGTTGCGCAGCGCTCCGGAAACCGACCTGGTGGAGCTGGACCTTGCCTTTTGCGACGAGGTCACCTCAGCCCCGCGGCGAACGACCGGAGCGACCGATCGAGAGGCTCTGATCGCCTTTTACAACGCCACGGGCGGCCCCGGCTGGAAGAACAACGACAAATGGCTCAGTGAGGCGCCTTTTGGCGAGTGGCATGGCGTCACAACCGACGACAACGGCCGGGTGGTGTGGCTGGACATGATCGACAACGGCCTGGTGGGCGTTCTCCCGGCCGCCATCGGCAACCTCAGCTACCTCGAGTCGCTGAACCTGCATCACAATCAGTTGCAGGGAGAACTTCCGCCGGAGCTCGGGAATCTCAGCAGGCTGCAGTGGCTGGCGCTCAGCGAAAACCGCTTTGAGGGTGAGCTTCCGTCGGCCCTCGCTCGCCTTACGTATCTTCAGGGACTCACCCTGCACGACAACCTGATGCGCGGCGAGATCCCAGCCTGGCTGGGCGAGCTCGCCTACCTGAAGTGGTTGATTCTCAGCGATAACGACCTGGAAGGCGAGATCCCGGCCGTCCTTGGCGACTTAGCCAACCTTGACGCGCTGATCCTCTTCTCAAACCGGTTGGACGGCACGATTCCGGACTCGCTCGGGCGCCTGACCAAGCTGACGGCGCTGCTCCTCCAGGACAATCAACTCAGCGGCGAGATTCCGGCCGAACTGGATCAGCTGGAAAACCTCGAATCGCTCGGCCTCTCCGAGAACGCCTTCACGGGCTGCGTACCGTTGAAGCTCTACGAGGTCCCAAAACATGATCTGGACCACCCTGAGCTCACGTCGTGCCGGCAGTGAGCGCGCCTCGGCAGCGAAGCACAGGACTGCGACCAGCCGACGCACGCCTGCGCCCGATTGCCATTCTCTCCTGGCAGTCGCCGGCAGTCCGCCGCGATCGGCACCGGCAGCACTCGTTTCGCTTTCGGGTGTTCATGGTCTCGGACGTATCCTCTGACCGGCTGCCGTCCACCGGATTGATCAGCGGGACACCATGAGCCTCCTGCCGAGCGCCGCGAGACACGTCATACGCGTCCTGCTGCTGGCGGCGCTGGTGGCCGTACCCGCCGTTGCGCACGCCGATGGGCCGCCGTCGACCTCGCAGTTCGCCGCCACCGTTCTGCGTAACAGTTTCACCCAGCCGGCCGTCCATCTCGCGCACAACGTTCCGGACTTGCGCGTCACCAGCGGGGATGCGGTGGTGACGTGTGGCTTCCTGTCCCATTACGAATCCACCGGCAATCTGATCCGCTGGGGCTTTGCCACCTCCGAGGTGCTGGAAGAGCGGCAGGGCACCCTGACCCAGTACTACCAGCGCGGCGTGGTCGACTGCCACCGGCGCGACGGGGCCTGGCGCATGGAGCGCCGCCTGGCCTGGGACTATCTCGGCGGCGGGGTCGGCGGCTCCATCGACCTGGGCGTCGAACCCGATCTGCTGAGTGCGCAGCCCGGCGACGAGGTTGGTCCCTGGGGGCACCGCGTCTCCAACTTCGCCGTTGACGGCACGCCGATTGGGTTTTTGGACTTCTTCGACGCGCTCGGTGGCGTCCAGGCCTTCGGTTTCCCCAAGTCCGACGCCCGCTCCGACCTGGATCCGCGCGCCACCCTTGCGATTCCCGGCGCCAACCCCAACTTCATCCGCCAGTACTTCCAGGCCGCCGTGCTCGAGTTCCATCCGCGCACGCCCCAACCCGTCAAGCTGCGGCTGCTCGGCGATGACGTTCGCAACATCCTCTACCCCGACAACAGCCACCTAGCCTTCCCCAGCTTCAACCCCGCCGAGCCGCTGACCGTCGGCCAACCCTTCCGGCCCCACGGCCTGACCGAGCGCGCCATCCTGGCGGCGCTCTACCAGGCCACCGGCGGGCCGGGCTGGGCGAATAGCGAGAACTGGCTGAGCGACGCGCCGCTCAACGACTGGCACGGCGTCTCCACCGCCCCGGACGGCCGCGTGGTCGCACTCGCCCTACCCCAAAACCGGCTCCAAGGCAATCTGGCGGTGCCGCTGGAGCGGCTGCCGCACCTCCAACACCTCAATCTCGCCGGCAACGACCTCCAGGGACGCCTACCAGCGGCCCTTGGCCGGCTCACAGCTTTATCGTCGCTTGACCTCAGCGCCAATCAGTTCGGCGGCGACATCCCCGCTGAATTGGGCCGTCTATCCCAGCTCACCGTCCTAAATCTCAGCGGCAATCAGTTCACCGGTCCCATCCCTGGCTTCCTGGGCGGCTTCCACCACCTCACCGTCCTCAACCTCCACGCCAATCAGCTGGTCGGAAACGTCCCGCCAGCCTTCGGCCACCTGCCGAACCTGCAGGAACTCCGCGTCTCCGCCAACTTCCTCAACGGCTGTCTCGATCCTGCCCTTCGTCGTATCCCCAGCCACGACCTGGGCGAACTCGTCGAACGCTTCTGCGACGAGGTCCCCGACATCGCCCACACCACCGCCGCCAGTGACCGCGCGGCCCTTGAAGCCTTCTACTACGCCACCGGCGGCCCGGCCTGGAACAACAGCAATCTGTGGCTCAGCAGCGCCCCGCTGCAGGCCTGGCACGGGGTCTGGGCGAACGAGGACGGCCGCGTAACCAGCATTTCGTTGAAGAACAACAACCTGCGCGGCGTGCTGCCATCCAGGCTGGGCGACCTCGCCTACCTCAGAGGCATCGAAATCCGGGAAAACAAGTTGCGCGGGGTCATTCCGCCAGGACTTGGGCGGGCCAAAGAGTTGGACTGGTTGAACCTGTCCGACAACCAGATGGAGGGCACGATTCCCGACAGCCTCCAGGGCTTGACCAAGTTCCGCCGGCTGAGCCTTGATAACAACAGTTTCGAGGGGGAGATTCCCGCCTGGCTCGGCAACTTCCCCCGTCTGAGAGACCTACACCTACGCAATAATCAGTTTCGCGGGCGTATTCCAGCCTCGCTCGGCAACATCCCTGCGCTGGATAACCTGATCCTGAGCAACAATCAGCTCGAAGGCCAGATCCCGGCCTCTCTCGGCAACCCGCTTGGCTTGACGAGTCTGAAGCTCTCAGGTAACCAGCTGACCGGCCAGATTCCACCCGAAATCGGCCGTATTGGATTCCTCAGCTCTCTGCAACTCGATCGCAACCGACTGAGCGGCCAGATTCCCGCCGAACTGGGTCACATCCACAACCTAAGCAGTCTGAACCTGTCAAACAACGATCTGCATGGCGAGATTCCGGCGACGTTTAGCGGACTGAAGCGGCTGTATCGTCTCTGGCTCGGCAACAATCGCCTCAGTGGCGAGATTCCGGCTTATCTCGGCAACCCGGTAGAGCTCCGAGTCCTGGACCTGTCCAACAATCAATTCACGGGGACCATCCCCGCCAACCTCTCCAGCGCGTCGAAACTGAACGAGTTGCGGCTTTCCGGGAATCAACTCACCGGACCGATCCCCCCGGAACTCGGCCGGCTGTTCCACCTGACGGACCTGACGCTCCACACCAACGGGTTGCAGGGACTTATCCCGGCCGAGTTGGGCAACCTCACCCAACTCACCCAGCTGACCCTGGACCACAACCAGCTGACGGGCGACATCCCGCCGGCCCTCATCCGCCTGCTGAACCTGGAGACGCTGAGCCTGTCGGGCAACGCTCTCACCGGCTGCCTGCCCGTGCTCTGGCGCGAGATCCGGCAGCACGATCTGCCCTCGCTCGGACTGCGGTTCTGCGACGAGGTGAACTGAGCCTCGCCGAGAGGAGACGTCCGGGGAAAACCTCCGACGTCGAGGTCACCTCGACGGGCTGCTGTGCGACGCGCCCCGCAGCTGACCAGCCACAACGTCCGCCAAGGCTTCGGCGGTTGATACCGCCGCCATCACATCTGGTCTCCGCCCGGCGCGTTCACAGGCTGCCGCGGTGGTTGGACCGATGGCCGCGACCGCGACGCCCTTCGGAACTGCCGCCAGCCCACCCAGCGCCACCGCAAAGCTGACCGCGCTTGAAGGACTGGCGAACGCCAGCGCGTCGACCTCGGCGTTGCGCACGGCGGCCACAATCTCACGAGGTACCGCGGCCGGGCGCGTCCGGTACGCCGGAACGCGGGTGACCGATAGCCCGGCGGACCGCAGGCGCTCGGCTGGTTCCTCACGTCCATCCTCCGCCTGGACAATAGCCACGCGCGCCCCAGGCGAGGCCGCAGTGGCCACGGCATCCGCCAGGTCAGCCCCGGTTCGACCGTTTGATCGAACGGTCACATCGATTCCCGCCCTTTCGGCCACAGCGTGGGTCGCGGCTCCGACGACGCCGACCCGAGCGCCGGTTGGCACGGGTGGACCTCCGCGCCGAAAACGACGCGCGCGCTGCACGTAGTAGCGCACGGCGTTGCGGCTCATGAACAGCAGGTAGTCGTAGCGACCCGGTGAGCGCACCAGGGTGTCCAGGGCCTCATAGCTGCGGGCTGGGCCGATTCGGATGGCCGGCGCCGCGACGACCTCGCAACCCAACGCCTGCAGGCGCTCCATGAGCCGATCAGGCCCATTCGACGGCCGCGTCACCACGACTCGCGGCCGCTTCACGAGGTCTCGCTGTCGTTCAACACTCCGGCGACAGGTCCCACGACGATCACCGCCGGGGCCTGCAGTTCCGCCTCCTGCGCCAGCTGTTCGATGGTCGCCAGCGTGCCTGAAAGCACGCGCTGCCCCGGCAGGGTGGCGCGCTCCACCACGCGCACCGGCTCGTCGGGCGACCGTCCGCCCTCGATCAGCTTCCCCGCAATCGTCCCCAGGTTCCCGACGCCCATCAACACCACGATGGAACCCGGTGTCCCCGCAATGCGTTCCCAATCCACCCCGGCAGCTGCTTGCGCGTCGTGACCGGTAACGACCGTGAAGCTCGACTCCACGCCCCGATGCGTGACGGGCACGTCCGCCGCGGTCGGTCCGGCCAGCGCCGAGGAGATTCCGGGCACCA
>JAPOXI010000045.1 GCA_026707185.1 Chloroflexota bacterium | reverse complement strand
GCGGCGCATCTACACGCAGGTTGTAATCCTTCTCTGTGTGGACATGCTGGCTCAGCTGCTGCTGGCGCTGGCCCCCTTCTTGCGCGAATCCAGCGCGGTGCCCGTGCTCTTCCTGCTATCTTTGGGGCTGCTGCTGTTCCGGTCGCTGTGGCGTTCCGCCTTCCCCGACATCCTGAAGGCGTTCAGTCCCTATAACGCCGCCGGCCTGGCGTCGCAGATCCTTACCACCGAGGCCGTCATCATCGAGCGTCAGGAAGAGGCCTTCTACGGCAAGGGCGTCTGGCGCCGCTGGCACCGCTACTTCAGTCGTCGGGTTAACTGGTAGCGACAGCTGCCCAAGTCCAGCGGGCCACCGGCGAAGTTGTCGTACCTCACCTGCCGTTAGCCTCCGACGGTGCGGCGGCAGGGTCGTGTACGATGACCGCATAGTTCGCGCACTGGAAGCAACGACCTCTCGCCATGAGCGCCGAGTTGGTCGGCATCCTGAGCGTTGGCGCGACGCTGGTTGTGGGCGGGCTAGCTACCGCTGGCGTGGTTGTCGGCCTGATCTTGAAAATTGAAGGCCGTCTGAGCGCCCGTATGGACCGCATGGGCGCCCGTATGGACCGTATGGAAGCGCGAATGGACCGTATGGAGGCGCGCCAGTACGAGCTTGTGCGGGTTGTCGCGCGAATGGATGCAACTCAGCAAGCCATGCTGGCCACGCTGGCTCGCATCGAGCAACGCACTCGCCCGCCCGGCAATCCGCCTGGGCAGCCGGCCCTCTTCGAGACCGGCTCCACGGCGGGCGACGAGCCGCGGCAGTCCGCGCCAACTCCTGCGTAGCGGCCCTGAGCGCACGCCTTCCAGGCGGAACGGCGCACGCGGGAATCCCGGACTGGGCGCTAGGTACAATCAACCCCCACAGCACGGCGTATCGCGACCATTCGTAAGGTCGCGGGCGGAGGCTGTCGCATGTTGACCTTTGGCCGGCTCATAACCGCGGTGATTACCCCGTTCGCCGACGATGGATCGGTGGACTACGACACGTTCGGACGCCTTGTCTCCGGGCTCGTCGACGCCGGCAACGACGCGGTGGTCGTCACCGGCACCACCGGCGAATCCCCGGTGCTCAGCGACGACGAGCGCTTCAATCTCTACCGAGAAGCCCTGAGCGCCGTGGGCGACCGCGCGCTGGTGATTGCGGGCACTGGCGGCTATAACACCACCGAAAGCGTGCACCTGTCGCGCGAAGCCGCCGAGATCGGCGTCCACGGCCTCCTGCAGGTCACGCCCTATTACAACAAGCCGCCCCAGGACGGGCTGGTCCTCCACTTCGAGACCATCGCCGAAGCCACACCGCTGCCCAACATGCTCTACAACGTGCCGGCCCGCACCAGCCTCAACATGACCGCGGACACCGTGGCGCGCCTGAGCGCCGTGGACAACATCGTCGCCGTCAAGGAGGCCAGCGGAGACTTCGACCAGATCGCCGAGATCGCGCGCACGGCCGAAGACGGCTTCGACATCTACAGCGGCAACGACAGCGACACGTATCTGCTCATGGCCCTGGGCGGCGTGGGCGTCGTGAGCGTCCAGTCGCATGTCGTGAGCGGCGAGACCCGAGACATGATCGACGCCTTCGTGGAAGGCGATCTCGAGACGGCACGCCAGAAGCACCTGCACCTGCTGCCGATCGCTCGCGCGCTGTTCCCTGCCGGCTGGCCCAACCCCATCGCCGTCAAGGCGGCCGTGAATCTGAGCGGTTTCTCGGTGGGTGTGCCACGCTCGCCGCTGATCGAGTTTCCGGCGGCTATGCAGGAAGACCTCAAGTCGGTGCTTGACCTCTACGAACTGGACGCCTTCCTCCAGCCTGCCGCGGTGCATGCGTAGCGCGTGATCGGCCTTCCGACCTTTCCTGATCTCGCGAGCCTCGCGTCGGTCGTTCGAACCTGTGAGCGGTGCGGCCTGCACCGAGGCCGAACCAACGCGGTCCCCGGCGAGGGTTCGCCAACGGCGCGCGTCGTCTTCATCGGCGAGGGCCCCGGATTCCACGAGGACCGGCTCGGCCGTCCGTTCGTGGGACAGGCGGGGCAGTTGCTGGACGAGATGATCGATGGCATCGGCATGCGCCGGGCCGACGTGTTCATCGCCAACGTCTTGAAGTGCCGGCCGCCCAACAATCGCGACCCGCTGCCGGACGAGGCGGAGGCCTGCCGCCCTTACCTGGACCAGCAACTCGAGCTGATCAATCCTGATCTGGTCGTGCTGCTGGGGCGCCACGCGCTCAACGCGTTCTTTCCTGAGGCGCGCATCTCAAGGGCCCGCGGCGTGGCGCGACGGCTGCATGGCCGCGTGTACCTGCCCGTCTACCATCCAGCGGCGGCGCTGCGGCAACTGCGGTTGCGCGACATCCTGTCGCAGGACTTCCAGATGATTCCCAAGCTGCTGGCCGACGCGACCGCGGTCGAACCCGACCCGCCGCCACCGCCCGATACGCAGCAACTCTCACTGTTTGCCTGACGCAACGGAACCCGGAACTTCACATATGACAAGCGAGTCTTCGGCCGGCGCCGTACGCATCGTCTCGATCGGCGGCATTGGCGAAATCGGCAAGAACTGCACCGTGATCGAGTACGGCGACGACGCCATCGTGCTCGACTGCGGCATTACCTTCCCCGACGCCAACATGCTCGGCGTCGATCTGGTGTTGCCGAACTTCAACTACCTGCGCGAAATCCGGCACAAGCTGCGCGCCTTCGTCATCACCCACGGTCACGAAGACCACATCGGCGCTCTGCCTTACGCCTTGCCCGAATTCGACCTGCCGATCTACGGATCCAAGCTCACGCTTGGCCTGGTGGGCGTGAAGCTGGAAGAGCCCGGCCTGCGCGACCAGGCGGATCTGCGAGTGGTCAAGGGGCGCGAAACCGTCACCATCGGGCCCTTCCGCTGCCAGTTCTTCGATGTCTGCCACAGCATTCCGGACGCCATGGGCGTGGCCATTCATACGCCCATTGGGACCATCGTCCACACCGGCGACTTCAAGGTCGACCACACGCCGGTGGACGGAGTCCCGCTCGACATCCAGACCCTGGGTCGCCTGGGCAACGAAGGCGTGCTGCTGCTGATGTCGGATAGCACCTACGCCGATCAGCCCGGCCACACGCCGTCCGAAGCGGTCATTGCCGAGACCTTTGATCGAGTGTTTAACGACGCGCCAGGCCGGGTCATCGTGGCCACCTTCTCGTCGCTGATCTCCCGCGTGCAGCAGGTTGTCGATGCCGCCTACGCCTATGGGCGCCGGGTCTGCTTCGTCGGTCGCAGCATGGAACGCAACGTCCGGGTGGCCCGCGACCTGGGCTACCTGCACGTGCCTGACGACGCCATGGAAGTGGATCCTCGCGACCTGCGTGACTATGCGGCCGACGAATTGGCCATCATCTGCACCGGATCGCAGGGCGAGCCGCGCTCCGCGTTGGTGCGGATGGCCAACCGCGACCACCGCTTCATTGACCTGCTGCCCGATGACACGGTGGTCGTCTCCGCCTCGGCTATTCCAGGGAACGAAGAGGCGGTGAACCAGACCATCGACCGCCTGGCGCGGCAGGGCGCGAGCGTGCTCTATGAGCGCCTGCTGCCGGTGCACGTTTCGGGGCATGCGGGTCAGGAAGACCTCAAGTTCATGCTCACAGCCCTGCGACCCAAGTTCTTCATGCCGGTCCATGGCGAGTACCGGCACCTGGAGGAGCACCGGCGCATCGCGGAGCGCGTGGGCGTGGACGCCGAGCACGTGCTCGTGGCCGAGTCGGGGTCCATCGTGGAGTTGACGGCCGACGACATTGGCGTGGTTGGCGAGACCGACGTGGGCAACGTCTACGTCGACGGGTTGACCGTTGGCGAAGAAAGCGATGCCACGCTGCGCGACCGTCGACACCTGGCTGAAGGCGGCCTGGTGATTACTGTTGTCAACGTGGACCGTCACACTGGTCAGTGCTTGACAGAGCCGGATATCATCACAAGGGGATTTGTGTACGCATCGGACGCTCAGGACGAGTTGCTGAAGCGTGCTCGCGACACCGTGCGGTCGGTGGTGGACACCGGCGACCATGCGGACGCATCCCCGGAGCATCTACAACGAAAGATCCGGAACGCACTCGGGAGGCGTTTGTTCCGGGAGACCCGGCGGCGACCGGTGATCTTGCCGATCGTCACTGAGGTCTAGCTAAGGGGCGGGCGACAGCTCGCACCGAGGAGGGCCTCCCGTGGCCACGAGCCGAAAGGCCGCCGCGCTGCCAGCGCGCGCGACGCGGCCGGAGCATTGGGACATTGCGGGTTTTGGCGGCTTCATCGTGGCCGCCTTCGGCGTTCTGTCGTTCGTCGGCCTGATCGTCGACGACGCCCTGGTCGTCACCGGCGCCGCCGCAACCATGGCCGCCGGGCTGGGACGAGCCGCACCGCTGGGCGCCTTCGCCTTCGCCCTGGTGGGCGGAGCGGTGCTTGTCGCCGGCGCTCGCCGAAGTTCCATCATTGACGTCACCCACTTCGTTGCCGCGGCCGTCTTTGTGGTCGCGCTCGCGTCAATGACGGACCTGGCCGCCCTGGTTGCCAACCAGGGGCAGCCCGCGGGCGGCGGAGTCATCGGCGGACTTATCGGGTCGGCCGTGCGGGCCGGGATTGGCGACGTCCCGGCGTTCCTGGTTCTGGGCGTGGCCGCCGTCCTGGCGCTCGCCTACGGGATGGCCGCGTCGCCCTGGGGTACGGAGACCGTGACCAGGCCGGGGCGATTCGTGATTGCGGCCACCCGCCTGCTGGGCAGCGGCCTGCTGCGGGTTATCGCCGCCGCCAACGCCCGCGCGCGACCGTGGTTCTCGCCGGCGGACCGCGCCGAAGAGTCTGCGAAGGACGCCGATGGCCAGAAGCCTGTCGAGGAGGCGCCGGCCGAGGCCGAGGCCGAGGACGGGCCCGCCTGGGGCCAGCAGCCGCTGATTCGCGTCGCGGACCGGATGCCCGCCGCCGCCGCGACCCCGCAGCCGGAGGGCCGCTGGCAACTGCCCGCCATGGACATGCTGCTGCCCGCCGAGGACTCCGGCGAGGTTTCCGAGGGCGAAATCGTCAGCAAGGCCGCCTCGATCGAAGAGACCCTGGCGTCGTTCAAAGTGCAGGTCCGGGTTGCCGAGGCGGTGCCGGGGCCGGTCGTGACCCAATACCTCCTGGAGCCGGGCCCCGGCGTCAAGGTCTCGCGTATCACTGCCCTGGCCAACGACCTCGCGCTGAAGCTGGCCGCCCGTAGCGTGCGCATCGAGGCCCCGGTTCCGGGACAGCCCTTCGTCGGGCTGGAGACGCCGAACGACAACCCGGCGGTCGTAACCCTGCGGGACGTCATGGAGAGCCAGGCCTGGGCCGAGTCTGAGGCCGACATCAAGGTCGCGCTGGGGCAGGACGTCGCGGGCCACGTGCGGGTGGCCGATCTGGCGAAGATGCCGCACGTGCTGATTGCCGGCGCCACCGGGGCCGGTAAGTCGGTCTGCCTCACGTCGCTGATCACAGGAATCATGTTTACCAAGACGCCCGAGGAAATGCAGCTCGTCCTCATCGATCCCAAGATGGTCGAACTGGTGGCGTTCGAGGGCATCCCGCACCTGCGCATGCCCGTGGTCACCGACGTGAATGAAGTCGTCGACGTGCTGACCTGGGTTAGCAACGAGATGGCTCGCCGCTACCGCACCTTCAGCAAGGCCGGGGTGCGCAACCTGGCGGCCTACAACGCCGCGCTGCCCGAAGACGCCGATGGACCGCTGCCAAACATTGTCGTGGTGATCGACGAGTTGGCCGACTTGATGATGACGGCTCCCGGCGACGTCGAACGCTTGCTGGCGCGCCTGGCCCAGATGGCGCGGGCCACCGGCATCCACCTGGTCATCTCGACCCAGCGTCCATCCGTCGACGTCATCACGGGTTTGATCAAGGCCAACTTCCCGACCCGGATCTCGTTCATGGTCAGCAGCCAGGCCGACTCGCGCACGGTGCTGGACGCGGCCGGCGCCGAGCGGCTGATCGGACGCGGCGACATGCTGTATGCGCCGCCCGAAGGCGGCAAGGCGCAGCGCATCCAGGGCGTGCGGGTCACCGACGAGGAAGTGCGTGAGGTCGTGGAGCACTGGCGCGACCAGGGTGAACCCGACCAGGTCTCACGGCAGGAGCTGCAGCGGACCGAGGACGACGAGGAGGACGAGGTCTTCGTTGAGGCCACCGAGCTCGTCATGCGCCACGACAGCATCACGCCCGACCAGCTGGCGCGGGAACTGGGGATCGGCCGCTCGCTGGCGCTCAAGCTGGGGCACCAACTGGAGGAAGAGGGCTTCGTCGGTCCGCCCCTCCCGCAGTCCCTGCGTCGCCCCGTCCTCCAGCGCCAGCCCGCCGACTAAGCGGCCGCTGCCATCCGCGGCCCAGGTTGCGCGCAGCCTGGGCCCCTACGGGGGCGCGTCGCCTAGCCCAGCACCGCGGCCCGTGCCCGTGCCGTGGAGGCGCCTTCCACCAGCACCCCCGGCAGCAGCGCAACCAGATGTTCGCTCGCCCGGCCCTCGGCCACCGCGGCCAGGTACGCCACGCCCAGCCGCCCCATCTCCTCTTTCTCGAACGTCACCGCCGTCATCGGCGGCGTCGTGTGATCGGTAGCGTTCGGCTCGGTCAGTTGGGTGAACGTGGTCCCCAGGAACGAGACGTCGCCCGGAATGGCCACGCCGGCTTCCGTCAAGGTCCGCAGCGCCGCCAGCGCCATGGGCATGTTCTGCACGTAAATCGCGTCCGGCAGATCGCCGCGCGCCAACATGGCCTCGGCCGCCGTCTGTCCGGTCGACTCGACCTGCGGGCCGGAGTAGATATCCGTCTCGGCCAGTGCGTGGCCGGCGGCCGCGGCGGCGTCTCGGAACCCCGCAAATCGAGACCCGTGGTAGGTGTCCGTCCTGGCCGGGTCGCCGGGTAGCACCACCGCCAGGCGCTCGTGCCCCAGGTCCAGCAGGTGCCGCGCGGCCGTACGCCCGATGTCGTGATTGTCCGGCGCAATGTTCGCGCAGCCGGAAACGACGTGCTCGCATATAACCGACGGTCGCTCGTGTCCTCGCAGAAAGTCCAGGTCCGCGCCCTCGGGCCCGAAGGTCAGCAGCCCGTCAACCTCCGGCGCCCGTGCCGCCGCGGCCGCCAGCGTGCCCTTGGCAAAGGTGTGCAGGCTTAGCCCATGCCCGCCGCGCGTCGCCGCCAACTGCGCGTGATACAGCGCCACGCTATAGGCGCCGGAGTTAAACCCCTCGCAATAGAACACCCCGATGTGCGCCATCACCGTGCCTTCCGCCGAACCTGATTCGGCGCAGTCTACGCAGCCTCCCGAAGCCTGGACCCGCCGGCGCCAAGGTTCGCCGCTTAGCCCACCAACGCCGCGGCCCGCGCGGGTGCGGTAGACGCGCCGGCGACCAGCACTCCCGGCAGCAGCGCTTCCAGTCGCCCGCTCGAGCGGCCCTCGGCCGCCGCGGCCAGATGCGCCACGCCCCGCCGGCCCATCTCCTCCTTCTCAAACGTCACCGCCGTCATCGGCGGCGTCGTGTGCTCGGTGGCCGCTGGCACGTTCAACTGGGCAAAGGTGGTTCCAAGGAAGGACACGTCGCGGGGAACAGCTACCCCGGCCTGCGTGAGCGTGCGCAGCGCGGCCAGCGCCATGGGCAGGTTCTGCACGTAAATGGCATCCGGCAGATCGCCGCGCGCCAGCATGGCCACGACCGCCGTTTGTCCGGTCGTGTCGACCTTTGCGCCGCAATAGACGTCCGAGTCGTCCAGCGGGTATCCCGCGGCGGCTGCCGTGTCCCGGAATCCGGCAAAGCGGGAGCCGTGATAGCTGTCCAGGTTGGCCGGGTCGCCCGGCAGCACCACCGCCAGCCGTTCGTGCCCCAGGTCCAGCAGGTGCCGCGCGGCGGTGCGCCCGATGTCGAAGTTGTCCGGCGCCACATAGGCGCAGCCGGGCACGATGCGCTCGCACACCACCGACGGTCGCGAGTGCCCAAGCAGAAACGCAAGGTCGGTCGCTCCGGTGGCGAACGCCAGCAGGCCGTCAACCTCCGGCGCGCGCTCGGCCGCTTCCGCCAGCGAGCCTTCCGGAAACTGGTGAATGCTCATCCCATGCCCGCCGCGCGCTGCCTCCAATTGCGCGTGATACAGCGCCATGGAATACGCCCCGGGATCGAAGCCCTCGCAATAGAACACCCCGATGTGCGCCATCTGTCGATACCCCGTCGAACCCGATCCGTCGCAGTCTACGTAGCCCGGCGCAGCGTCGGACGCGCCAGCCACACCGCCGCGAATACCGCCGCCACCACGGCCGCGCCGATCAGCGTCGCCGCCTGAATGCCGACCGATTCCGCAATGGAGCCGATGACCAGCGCCCCCACCGGCGCAAAGCCGATGAAGGTGATGGTGTTCAGGCTCATCACGCGGCCGTAGTAGGCCTCGGTCGCCTCAAGTTGCAGCATGGTCCGCACGCATGCCGAGAACACGGTAATCAGGAGCCCCACCAGCACCAGCAGCAGCAGCGAAAGGCCGAGGGACGTCGAGACCGCAAATCCCACCAGCGCCACCAGGTACCCCGCCACGGCAATGCCGGACAGCCGTCCGTTGGCTGGTAGCCGGTTCACGCTAGCCACCACGAACGCGCCGAGCACGGCGCCCAGACCCGGCGCGGCCATCAGCCAGCCCACGCCCCTGACGTCCGCGGTGAGAACTTCGCGCGCAAAGACCGGCGCCAGCTGCTGGAATGAGCGACCGAACAGGCTGGTGGCGGCGGACACCAGCAGCACCAGCACAATCAGTTCGCGGCTGAACGCGAACCGCAGGCCGTCCCGCACGCTCTTCAAGACCGCCTCGCGCGGCCGAGGCTTGAAGGGCGGCAGGTTCAGCAGCGCCAGCGCCACGAAGACCGGCAGGGTGCTGGCGGCGTTGATGAACAGCACCCCGGCCGCGCCGATCACCGGGACCAGCAGGCCCGCAATGGCCGGACCCAGCAGGGCCCCGCCGGTAAAGACCACCGCGTGCAGCGCAATCGCCTTCCGCAGGTCCTCTCGGGGAACCAGCGCGGGCACGATGGCCTGACGCGTCGGTTGGTCGAAGGCTCCGGCGATCGAGGCCAGCAGCGCCAGCACGGCGAAGTGCCAGATCTGGGCCACGTCGGCCGCCACTAGGATCGCCAGGATCAGCCCCAACAGCGCCTGGCTGACCTGCGTAATCCACAGCAACGTCCGGCGGTCCATCCGGTCGGCCACCACGCCGCCGAAAAAGGGCAGCACCACCATCGGAACGCCACGCGCCGCGGCCACCATGCCGACCCAGAACGCCGATCGCGTCATCTCGTCGGTCAGCCAGCCCACCACCATGATCTGCATCCAGGTACCCGAATGCGAAATCACCAGGCCGAACCAGAAGAGCGCAAAGTTCCGGTGCCTGAGCACGCCCAGCCGCGGCCACTGCAGCCACGCGGGTGCCGGTCGCACGGCCTGGAGGGACCGACGTGGACTCATCGTGGTGCGCCGGGTTCGTGTCGTGTCAGGGCACCATATCGGGCGGCCTCGCCGGATGGAACAGTGCCGCCCCGGTGTTGGCCGCCCGGCGGCCTGGTGAACGGCCTGACCTAGACACCCTCCGGAGGTACTGGCGCAAAGTCAGGAATCGCCAGCGGTTCGTGGCCAAAGACTGCGGGCGCGCTGAACGTGTTCTGCACCACCCGGCCGTCGGGGTAGATCTCCAGCCGCTGGCTGCGGTCGCCCAGCGCGAAGGTGATCGCCAGTTCGAGTTCCCGGCCATAAACGGACTCGAACGCTGCCGCCAGGACCGTCTCGTTGGGTCCGTAGACGTTGATCCAGTAATCGTTGCCGGACTGCACGACCAGCGGGTGAGGCTGGTCGTTGTACATAAACGCCAACGTGGTCATCGTGCCATCCGCGGCCGTTGCCAACCACGCGTCGCCGCCGAGCTTGACCGTGGCCTCAATCGGCTCACCCAGACTGTCGAGTAGCCCCAGGTCGCCCTCCGGCCGCATCCATTCCACCTCGATCTGCGCAAAGCGCTGCAGCATCTCGCTGTCCCGGTCCGTGGAGTTCCAGTACACGATCTGCACCTCGTCGGGCAGCGCGGCCAACACCGGGTCAACGCTCCGGTCGGTGGCCATGCTGACGACCAGGTCATAGGCGGCCAGCGCGTCGGCCGTCACCTGGTCGGGGGTCATGAAGTCGGCCTGCGGCACGTAGCGCCGCAGCGTGTGGCGAATATGCAGGCGCTGGCTCTCGAACAGCCCGTCGGTGTTCGCCGGATAGGCGTCGACCCGATCGGCGATGATCACGGCGCGCGGCAGGTCATCGACGCGGTTGGCGGCGAGCTTGTCCAGTTGCGCCTGCGCCAGCTCATAGCGGCGCCACCCGTAGGTATCGTCGGGGAACAGGTGCGACCCCTCCCAGAACTCGTTCCAGCTATAGATGAAGATCAGGCTTGGCCGGGTGTGCGCGGCCAGCCAGGCGGTTTCCTGGAGATACCGGTTGTCGTCGCGGACCACGCGCTGCAACTGGTCGCGTGCGGCGACGCCGCGGTTATCGAAGATGTAGTTCCAGGTCACCACGTGGTGCCCGAACTGCCACTGCGGCGTATCCACCACGAAG
Organism: Chloroflexota bacterium; assembly: GCA_026707185.1. Next base: position 11,588 of record JAPOXI010000045.1, on the reverse strand, counting down.
TTGAAGGGCGCATAGTCGTCCGGCCAACGCTCGAACGCCAGCTCCTGGACCCGCGTCGCGGCCGACCAGTCGAAGATCACGTCCACGTTCAGCGCGGCCTCGACGCGCCGTACGAGTTCGGTGAAGAACCAGGTCCAGGCTTCCGTGTCGTCGAGCACATCCGGGAACCCGTACCCATACACGATCACGGGGAGCTGGCCGTCGGCGTCGTAGAGCCACAGATCCCGTGGAATGCCCTCGTAGAAGGCAATCACCTCGTCCGCAATCTTGCTCACACTCGCTTCGTCGGCCGCGATGTAGGCGCGATCGCTGAGCACGGCCTCTCCCCCCGAATGGATAAGTTCCCAGTCGTAGAACAGCCCGATTCGCAGGTCGTGGCGGCGCAGCGAGTCCAACACCACGTCGGTGGGCGTCAGGCTGTCGGGCGTCAGGTACCACTCCCACATCACGCCGTCGACGCCGAGGTCGCGAATCAGCCGGAAGTTGGCGTCGTAGTAGGCGGGCGACCCGACCTGCTGACGCGTGATGCCAACCCGTTCCCAGGACGGCTGGTGGGTGAAGTACTCGGTCGGCAGGTAGTCGTGGTCCCACCAATCGAAGAATTGCACCACGCTGACCGGGCGCGGCGGCCATCCGTAGTCCGGCCCGTGCGGGACCGTCGCGCGCCGCGGAATGATCGACGTGCTCTTCAGAAACTCGGAAATGTCCACGCGCCGTGGGGCATCGTCCGCGTCGGGCGCATAGACCCAGGCAGCGCGCTGGGCCCTTAAAGCGTAGCCGCCGTGCGTCTGGGCCAGGGCCACGGGGAGGCCGTGGACGAGGATGGCCGCGGCGTCGTTGCCCAGGACCGCGCCCGCCCTATAGAACGCCTGGCGCAACGCGTTGCGCCAGGGCTCCGGGCCCTCCAGCAGGGCCATGTGCCGCTGCTGAATATCCGGCCAAGCGAGACCAGAGCTGTCCGACCAGTCGGCGGAGGCCGGGATTCCGAAGTCGCTGAGCAGCTGACCGTCGTAGCCGGTCGATGCCAGCAGGTCCATGACGTTAACCACGGAGGCGCCGCGGTCGGGTTCCCAACGCAACATGCCGCGCTCGAATAGCTGGGCGGCATGCCCCTGGTAGGTGAAACGTCGCGAAACCGGGGCGCCAAACGTGAGTTCGCCTCCCAGATCCCGCCACGACGTCCAGAGGCGGACGTCTTCGAAGTCGGTCACCGCGAACCCAAGGTCCGGCGCCGTGGCCGCGAAGAAGGCGGCCTCGGCTTGCGGGGTCGTCGGCTCGGACGACTGAACGCCGGACGCCGGGACTGCCGCAAGCGCCAGGACAATCCCGAATAGCGCCAGGCGCAGCGTCCGCGCGAGTCGTGGCCGGCGGACCAGGGCCGTCATGACTCAGTCAAGCGGAAGACTCACCCGCCGACCGTCCCGCGCCGACCGCGTGGCGGCCTCCATGAACTCCATGTACTTGTACGCGCGGGCAAAGCTGGGCGCCAGCCCGGTGTCGTGGCTTCCCGAGCGGACGGCGTCGATGAAGTCAACCTCCACATTCGGGTCGTAGTGCTCGTCCTCGGGAATCTCGATCGGCGCCAGCTCGTCCTCGCCGGCCTTTGCGCCCGCGATGGTGTCGTGGTCGAAGTCATACACCAGGGTTCCCAGGTCGCCGTACAGCCAGAGTTCGGTCGCGGGTTCGTGATGCGCCAGGCCCGACCACTGGTACACATAGTCCGCGCCCGACACCAGTTCGCCCATGGCGGTGAACGAATCAGGCACGCGCACGGGCTCAAACGCGTCCGTCTCCGGGTTGCGTCGCTCCTTGATGTGCACGCGCGTCATCGCCTGCACGTCTCGCTCCGGCCCCACCCATCGCTGCAGAGCCTCAACCATGATCCCCACGTTCATCACGTTGTAGCCGCTGATGTCGAAGTCGTGTCGCCAGTGCAGGAGATCGTTCGTGACCGCGGTGTCCCCAAATGACGACATGCGCACCTGGCGCACAGTGCCCACGACACGGTCCACCTTCAGGAGACGAAGCATCGTGCGATCGCCGGCCACACCGATACCCGGAGGGCACACGGCGGCGACAAGGCTCGGGTTTCGCTCCGCGGCGTCCAGCATTTCGCGCGCCTCGGCCAGGTTGCGCGCCATGCGCGCCTGGCAGAACACGTGCTTGCCCGCATCCAGGGCGGCCACCGAGACCCGCGCGTGCATGTACGGCGTGGCGCCGATCCAGACGACGTCCACGTCAGGGTGATCCACCACGTCGCGCCAGTTGTCCAGCACATTGGGCACGCTGTGGTCGGCGGCGAACGCCTCGGCGGTTTCGCGACGCCGGTTCGTCACCGCCACGAAGGCGATGTCGTCTACATCCGCCAGGTTCGGCATGTGCCGGGTGCGCACGATGTCGCCCGCGCCGACGATGCCAATGCCGAGGCTGCCATTGGACATGGGAGTTCCTGATTCGGAGGATCGCTGCCGCGGCATCATGGCACGCCCTGCGCGGGTTCGCGCGTGATCCGTCTGCCGTCCAGAATGGGAGCCGCGACGAGCCGATGCCGGGATCGCCGAATCGTATGAGCCGACACATGTGGCAATGCCACGGGCCGCGGCATGCCTGAGTCCGCCACCGTCGTCCTCCGCGTCGCCATCGTTGGCAGCGGGGGCATGGCCGTGGCGCGAGCCGAGCGTATCGCGGCTCGCTCCGACATTGATCTTGTGGCTATCGCCGGTCGCAATCCTGAGACTCGTGCCGCGCTGGCCGCCCGCTTCGGCGTCGAGCACTCTGAGGACTGGGAGGCGACGGTCGCGCGTGCAGACGTGGACGCGGTCATCGTCACCACCCACCCCGATACGCACGCCCCTATGGGCGCCGCCGCGTTAGCGGCCGGCAAGCACCTGTTCAGCGAATCCCCGCTCGCGCTCGCGCCGCTTGACGCCGGCCGGCTGCTCAGCCTCGCCGACCAGCGCAACCTGGTCATTCGAGTCGGCCACACCAGCCCGCTCCGTCCGGGACCGCGCCTGGTCCGCGAGCAGGCTGCCGTGTTGGGCGGCGCGCTGCACGACGACCTGGTGGTTCACTTTCCCTTCGACCTGCGCGCCGGCCGCGACGCCGGGTTCGATCAGCGCATCAGCGGGCACCCGCTTGTCTACGCCATCCTGCTGGGCTACCCCGCCATTTACGGTCGCGGGCCAATCACTCACATCGCCGCGGCCGCCACCGTGGAGCCGGCGGGATACGTGTACGACCGGGCCGTGGCCGTCGTCAACGTTCGGTTCCAGGACGGCGGCCTGGCGACCATCACCTACCGTCGCGGTTTCGACGGTGAATCCGAGTCGGGCCGCACGGTCATCTGCCGGCAGGGCACGGTCGACTTCAGCGAAGCCGCCGTCCACGTTGCCGTAAGGGACGCCGACGGGACGCGAACGCTGCCGATTCCCGACGGAGACCCGTGGAACGACGAGCTGAGCGAGTTCGTCGCCGCCATTCGCGACGGCCGGCCCATGTCGGTCTCCGCGCAAGAGGCTGCAAGGATCGTCGACATCATCGACGCCGCCCGCCGGGCGGCCGATACGGGCTCGGTCTTCGCTGAAAGCTGATCCGCCAGTTGGCGCGAGCGCGCCAATCGTCAATCATTCGGACTGGCGGAACCGATTGTCGGGTTTTCGCCTGGAGAACGCGCCCAGGCTTGATCCATGACCAGCGATAGCCCGGCAGCTCCGCCCCCGTCGCTTGAGGCTCCGTCCGGTCGGCGCTCGCGCCTGGCCCGTCACCGCGACCGCCTGGCGCCCGCCTTTGTTTACCGGGACTTCGTCCGGCTCTGGCGCGCCAACCTGGGGACCATGATGGCGTTCTGGATGCAGAACGTCGCGCAGGGCTGGCTGGTCGCCATTCTCACCGAGTCGGCGTTCATCCTGGCCACCCTGGCCATGATTCGGGCCATTCCCATGCTGGTGCTCTCGCCGTTCGGCGGGGTCCTGGCCGATCGGGTCAGCCGCACCAAGTTGCTCATCACCTCGCAGTTGCTCTTTACGGTGGCCGGCCTCGCCATCGGCGTGCTGGTCGCCACCGGTCGCATCGAGGTCTGGCACCTGGCGATCTCCAGCGTCATGGCGGGCACGTCGTTCGCCATCAGCGTGCCGTCCCGCAACGCCCTGGTCTCCGACCTGGTGCCGCGGCGGCATGTCGGTAACGCCATCGCGCTCACCAGCACCACCATGAATGCCTCCCGCATCGTCGGCCCGGCGCTGGCGGGATGGCTGATCGGTGTGATCGGTATCGCCGGCACCTACTTCGTGCAGACCGGCGGCTACCTGTGGGGCATGGTCAACGTGCTGGCGGTCCGCGGCGGCGATCAGCACCCCAGGACCCGCGGCTCGCCGTTCGCCGCGCTTCGCGACGGGTTCAAGTTTGCCTTCAGCACCCGCCCGCTGGCCGCACTGCTCCTCCTGGGACTCTCGCCGTCCCTTTTCAGCATGCCGATGATCTTCATCCTGCCGATCTTCGTGAAGCAAGACCTCAAGGCGGGATCCGAGGAATTGGGCCTGGTGCTGGCCGCCCAGGGCATCGGCGCGGTAATCGGGTCGGTGGCCGTGGTCGCTCATGCCGGTAGCCGTCGGAAAGGCCCGATCGTCATGCTGAGCGCCGCCGCCTTTGGCGTGGCAATCATCGTGCTCGGGCTGACCCGATCGCCGTTGGGGGCCGGGATCGTGATGGCATTCGCCGGTCTCTTCTCGGCCATATATATGGCCAACAACCAGACCATGATTCAGCTCCTGGCGCCCAACCGCCTGCGCGGACGCGTGATGTCCATCTGGATGCTGGGCTGGGGACTCACCCCGCTGGGCCTGATGCCGATCTCCATCGTGGCCGAAAACTTCGGCATGCCTACGGCCATGGTTCTGGGCGGCAGCCTGAGTGTCGCGGTTGTGCTCTTCATCATGGTCTGGGGCCGCGAGCTCTGGACCCTCGACGCCGAGGCGGCAGTAGACCCCGCCGACCACTGATCCCAGGCCGCCGTACTAACATCATCTGGCCCACGACGAATGGAAGCGGCATATGCGTAGCGGCGTGGTCGGACTGTTGCCGTCGGATCCCCCCTCAATCACCGCGGCTGACGCCCAACGCGCCCGTGAGCTCGGCTTTACCGGATCAAGCGTGCAGCTCGGCCAGCCCGACACCTACTCGCTCGACGAGTTTCGGCGGGTCGGCGACCTGCTCAACGCTGAGGGCCTGACCGTCGCGCAGGCCAACGGCCAGTACCCCTCGCTGGTTTCGCTGGACCCCGCCGTTCGCCAGGCCGGCATCGACGGCATGCGGCGGCACATGCAAGCCGCCCACGCGCTGCGGGCCGAGACGCTCTACATCCGTCCGGGCGGCCTCAATCCCGTCGGCCCCTGGTATCCGCATCCCGATCACCACCAGGACGTCGCCTTCGAGCGTGCCGTCGAGAGCATTTCGCTGATAGCCGAGGCCGCTGAGGCCGAGGGCATCACACTGACGGTCGAGGGCCACGTCCTCTCGGTGCTGGATCGTCCCGAGCGCATCGCCGAGCTCTTCCGCCGGATTCCCACCCGGGCCCTCGGCTTCAACCTCGACCCCGTGAACTTCATCGGCAGCATCTGGGACGCCTGGAACCCGGACCCGGTCTACGAGCGCCTGCTGGAGGCGGCGCACGGACGCATCCCGGCCGCCCACTGGAAGGACTACACGCTTGAGGACCGCCTCGTCCTGCACATCGAGGAAGTCCCGCTCGGTCAGGGCGTCGTCGACCACGCCGCCTGGCTCACGGCGCTGAACAAAGTCGCCCCACGCGCCTGGGTCCTCATCGAACACCTCCCGCCCGAACTCATCCCCGCAGCCAAACGCGTCCTCGACGCCGCGATGGCAGAGGCCGGAATCACTTGGGACCCTGCCTGATGCCGCTGATGCCTGTGGTTCGACTCCACGGTCACCAATCTCGCGAATGTTTCACGTGAAACATCGCAGCCGCCACAAGGATGCTGGCCGATGACCACCGAATCGCTCCAGGACCGCGTCATCATCGTCACCGGCGGCGCATCCGGCATCGGCCGCGCCACGGTCGTGCTTTGCGCCCAGCGCGGCGCCCGCGTGGTGCTGGCCGACCTCCCACAGAGTGAAGGCGCGGCCATTGCCGACAGCCTGACCGCTGACGGCCACACCGTCCGCTTCGTCGCCTGTGACGTTTCCGATGAGTCCGACGTCGAAAATCTGCTGGCCGCCACGTCGGAGCTCGGCCGTCTCAACGTCCTGATCGCCTGCGCCGGCATCCTCCACGGCGCCACGATTCCGATCGAGGACTTCGAGACCGCCACCTTCGACCGCGTCCTCGGCGTCAACGCCCGCGGCATGTTCCTCTGCGCAAAGCATTCGGTGCGCGCCATGGGTGAAGCCGGCGGCGTGATCCTGCTGCTGGCCTCCGGCGCCGGGGTCACCAGCGGCAGTTCGTCGTTCGCGTATGGGACCAGCAAGGGCGCGGTGCATGGCTTGGGCCTGGTCATGCAAGGACGCATGGGCTACGACCCGATCCGGGTCAACACCGTGGCCCCGGGCAGCATCGCCACCGCCCTCAAGCTGCAGAACGTGATCGATGTCGGCCAAGCCGCCGGCCTCTCCGACGAAGAAATCCGCCGCCGCCACGCTGCACTCGGCGACCCAATCGGCGTCGCCCGCGTTCTCGCCTTCCTGGCGTCCGACGAAGCCGACTACGTCCGCGGCACCGTCTTCACTCGCTAGTCCGTCAGCGCCTCGGACTACGGGATTCGTCCGCCCGGCCCTCATCGCATCCGTTTCCGACCCTGCGAGGGAACGCTGAACCTCCTGTAGGCCGTTCGAACTAGCCCAATCGACGTAGTGGCTGGTCGCAAAGTTGTGGAGATTGGCCGATGCCGAGGCGCGCGCCGCCAGCCAACCTTTTGCGTGGTAGCACCATGCCGCGGAGTACGAATCGTGTCCGGCCATTCCCCACCGTCACGCTTGAACTGGCGCTCGCGCCCCATGCCTCGCCGCACGCTGTTGCGCGGCCTTGGCTCCGGCGCCCTGGGCGCTTCTGCCGCCGCGCTGCTGGCCGCCTGCGGCGATCCCGAACTGCCCGAGCCGCCTGCCCTGGCGGGTCGGGCCGCCTCGCCGGCCTCCCAGCCCGTTACTCCCGTCGTCGCCGTCCGGGAACGCACCGCGCAGCCACGGCCCGCCGCCCCGGTCACCATTGGAATCCCCATTGGAAATCCGCTCTTCGACCCGGTGGCGCTGCGGATCGCCGGGCTCGCCGCCGACTCCACGCAGTCCGCCGACGCGCCCGCCGAGTTGCGGATCGTGCAGTTGGAACAAGCGCTCGACTTTGACCCGTATCACCCGCAGGAGATTGCTGCTGCGGTCAAGGCCACACTGCCCAACCATCCCCAACTCGATGCGCTCCTGGTACTGGACCCTGGCATCGCCCTCACCCTCGCCGAGGGCGGCCACCTGGCGCCCGTCAACGGTCCCGCCGCATCCGCCCCCGGCTTCAGCGCGGACGATTTTCTTCCCTCCGCCATCGGCCCGTTGACCGCCGACGGCAACCTGTTCGGGCTGCCGCTCTGGATGAGCGTCAACATGCTGCGCTACACCCCCGGCCACTTCGTTGATGCGGGCATAAATCCCGAAGACCTGCGCGACTGGGACTGGGAGCAGTACCGGGAGACCGCTCGCCGTCTCACCCGGGTCGATGCCGCCGGCCAGCCAGAGCGCTGGGGAACGTTCGCCCCACCGGGATTGATGCCCGGCCACCAGTGGATCTGGCAGAACGGCGGCTCGATCGCGAACCTGGACGCTCGTCGGGCCACCCTGGACACCACCACGGCCCTGGAAGCCGTGGAGTTCCTGCACGATCTCGGCAATGACGGCATCGGTCCCCGGCCCGAACTTGATTCCGGGGCAGTGTCGATCACGATTTCCCACGACAGCGCTGAAATGCTGGTCCAGGGCGCCCCGGTGGCCATGCTGGGCGCGCCGGTCGGTGGCCTGTTCGGCGGGCTGCTTGGAAACGAGCTCAGCGCCGGCGGGCTATTGGCGCCGCCGCGCCAGCGACAGTCGGCGTCTGATTCGATGGTCTTTGGCGTGCTGTCCCTGCTCAGCGCCAGCGACAACCCCGACGCCACCTTCCGAACGCTGGATTGGATAGCCGACCGGATCGCCCCCGTGGCCACCGTCCCCACGCGCGGTGCGTCCGCGGCGCAACTCCAACTCCAGGGCGGCTACAGTGCCGCGGACGCCGGCGCCGTCATGCAGGCCGTCGACTCGGCCCAGGCACTCAACGGACCCTACGCGCCGGGCATCAGGGCGGCGATGTTCCACCGAGTCGATCTTCCTATCGCCTCGGGCCAGGCGGACCCCGCCGCCGCGCTGGCCGCCGCGCAACAGGCCATCGACGAGCTGCTCCGGCAGAGCCCGGCGGACTCTCTGAAGCACGCCGGCGAGCCATCTGAGTCCGAAAGCTCCGAGAGGGGTAGCTAGCGGCAGCGATCCTCTGCCACGGGCCGACCTCTCACGGCTGGTAAGCCAGATCCGGAAACTCCTCCGCCGCCGCGCGCACGAACCCCTCCCAGCCTTTGCGCGAAACCGGCAGGTACGGCCGGCGCGTTTCCCAGGTGGTCTCCACCAGGAACGGCGAGGCCGCCGACATGGCCTTGCCGATGATTCCGTGCAAATTGCCGTCTTCCACCAGGTGGCGCTTGGCGATGCCGCCAAAGGCGTGCAGCCGCTCGTTGCGCCGCGCCGCCGCCTCCCAGTCGCCCCGCTCGATCTCCTCCCACCAGTCCAGCATGAAATTCGGGTTGTAGCCCGCCATCCACGAGTAGTTGCCCCGCGCCCCGTGCATCGCAAAGGCCGTCAGCACGTGCTCCCCGGCAAAGCAACTCAGCTCCGGCGCCTGCCGCCGCACGTCCATGAAGCCGTCCACGTCCGCCTGCACGTACTTGGCCCCGATCAGCTTCGGGAACTTCGCGGCCAGTGCGCGGTACTCGTCGCCGCCCAGGACGTGCGGCTGCCGCGGCGTGTTGTATTGGATCAGGCCGAAGTCGTCGGGAACCGCCTCCGACACGTCCTCCCAGAACCGGTCGAACGAGGCCGGCGTCATCGGCATGAATACCGGATGCCCCACGTGCGCGCCCATCACCCCGCTGTCCGCCGCAATCCGCAGGCGGTCCACAGTGCCCTGCGTGTTCAACCAGGTCACCCCCGCCTGCGACGGCATGCCCACCTTCCGGCACTCGTCCCCGAACGCTTCGACCAGCGTGCGAAAGTCGTCCAGCTCGATCGCGTAGAACTCGCCGTCGCTGTCGGTCGTGTACGCCCCGTGCAACCCAGCCGCATGGCAGCGCCGCACGTTCTCCTGCACCACGCCCGTGTCGATCCTGTTGTCCGCCGTAAACGGCGTCGTCAGCGCAATCCAAATCCCATGCAGATTCCCCCGCGTCAACCCGCCCGCCATCTCCTCGCGTGCCATAACTCGACTCCCTGGTCTCGCGCGCCAACGCTCCCGCCCATAGTGCGCCTTCTCAACCATTGACGTGCGCGCCGTAGAATTGAGTTCGCGAACGTAGGCGATGCGTGAGCGTGATCCAATCTCTCGCCTAGTTCGATCTGGAGGATTCGGGGAGCTAGATGCCCGCGACCGCGTACGTGGCCATGACCTTCGAGTTTCAGCGCGAAGGCGACCAGTGGCTGGGCCAATGCCTTGAATTGGGAACCGCGACCTTTGGCGACTCCGTGGATGAAGTTGCCGACGAGCTTGCGGACCTAGTCCAGTTGCATCTGAACAGCCTGGAGGACGTGGGAGAACGAGAGCGCTTTTTCGCCACGCATGCCATTCCCGTATTCCTCGACCACGCGCCGCAGGAAGTCACTCGGCCCCTGCGCATCAACGCCGGCTCGGTCTTCACGCAAGTCCGGCCAATCGCCGTAGGCCTTCAAACCCAACGCCACGAGACCGCCCTCGCCTAGGGCGGCACCGAGATAGCGCCTCGACGAGAGCGCCTCCCTGCGATCACATGCTCACAGTTGGAACGGTTGCTTCAGCGAGACGGCTGGACGCGAAGACGCGAGGCACGGCACGGCGTCGCCTACGCCAAGACCTTTAGCCGCGACGGGGCATCTGAGACTCGCGTGACCATCATCCCGACAAAGAAACACCGCGGGAGCCGGTCTATCCCCCATGGAACCCTTCGCGCCATCCTGGGTCCCAGGCAGATGCAAATCGGAGTTTCAGGCCTGCTCAAGCTCATTGAGCTGCACGGGCTGCGCTAGCACGTCTGGATCCTCAACCGAACCCGAGTCACTGCGGGATTACGAAGTCACGGCTTGGACACGCTGGCGGACGCCTACACCTCGTTCTACCTGTCCGGCTGGGACTGCTTCTTTTCTAACTTCACCGACACCACCGCCTACCGCGCCGCCATCCTGGCGGGTACCCAGGTTCTCACCAACGGCGCCGACCTCGGCCGGAAATGGCTAAGCGCGAATCCAGGGACACGCTAATCGACTTCCAACCCGTTGCCTCGGCCGATCCGGCGCGATCAGCCGACTCGCCACCGCAGCCGTCGCTCGACGAACCAGAGGACGACCACCGAAAGGCCGGCCAGGACACCCAGATCCAGCGCGAGCCGACCGCTCACCGGACCCAGCAGAACCTGTCGCAAGGCTGACGCGGCGTAGGTTGCCGGGCTCGCATATCCAGCAATATTGAGGGCCTCCGGCAGCCGTTCGGGTGGCACCAGTACCGGGCCCAGGCTTAGGAGCAGCAGCGCCAACAGCAGACTGACCGAGCCGGCCTCCTCGGGCGTGCGCGCCATCGACCCAACCAGGGCTCCCATGCTTGCCAGCGGAATGGCGCACAGTGGCACTACCAGCAGCACCAGGGGACTTGGCGCCAGATCGACGCCCAGGATTCTTGAGCCGGCCACAATCGTTACGACAACCGCCGGAAGGGCCAGCAGGAGAAAGGCCACGACGGTTGCCAGGATGAGTGCCGACTTGTGCACCGGCAGCGTGGCAACGAAGTGCAACGTGCCCTTCGCCCGCATGTAGGCAAAGTTGCTCGACACTTTGTTCTGGTTCTCGAACATCAGGGCCAGGACCACGTTGCCCACCAGCACGTATTCGAGCGCCACCACACCCGAGTCGCGGATGAGGATTCCGAGCATGGTGATGCTCAGCAGCGGCGCAGCCATGCCCAGCACTACCATGCTGCGCCAGCCCCAGCGCCAGTTCGCCAGCTGAACCACCAGCAACTCGGCCAGTTGAACGGCGAAAGCCTGCCGACCGCGGCGATCAGTCACCCGAGCGCTCGGCGTAGTGGAGGTACAGATCTTCAAGCGTGCAGGAGTAGATCCGGAAGTCCTCGTAGCGTTCGAGGTCGAGCCGCTGTAACACCTCGGAGAGTTGGTCCTTCGGTACAAGAGCAAGCCATCGGCCTGAGGGCAGACGTCGGAACCGGAGTCCCGCTCCGAGCGCCGGCGGATCCTCGGTACCAGCCTCGAGTTCGAGCCGCACCTGCCGGTCCACGCGTCGCTTGAGCGAGGCGGGTTCCCCAATCGCGACGA
>JAPOXI010000070.1 GCA_026707185.1 Chloroflexota bacterium | reverse complement strand
TCGAAGCCTGCCAGAAGCACGGCAAAGCCCCCGGCATCGCCGCCGGCAGCGTCGAACAGGTCGAGAAATGGGCCGCCGCCGGCTGCACCTTCATCAGCGCCGGCAGCGACAAGGGCTACATCGGACTGGGCGGCATGGCCGAGTTCGAGGCGCTGAAGCACCTGAGGGAGTAGAAGCCGAGCCAATGCAGCGCCAAGAATGGGACTTCGCTTCGAGATGAGGATGATGTCTCGTGCTTGAGAAGGACTACAGCGGGCTGTTCGAATTCTGCTCGGGTCCTTGCGAGTTGGGAGACATTCTTCAGCTGGTGGCGTTCGTCGTTCTGTTCTTTGTCATTTTAGGTGGGGTGATCGCTTGGGTGAGATACAGAGCAAAGCGGCGGTCTTACGGACCATTCCCTGGCGGGTATGGCTAAACCGATAGGGGTCAATTCGATGCAAGCGCGGCCTGTCTCCGGCACGCTACCGTCGACGATTCTGAGGACGGCGAAGATTGATTGAGCGCGACTACGGGGAACTCTTTGACTTCTGCTCTGGAGCCTGTGAGCTTGGCGACATTATTCAGGTGGCGGGATTCGTCGTTCTAGGGCTGGTTGTGCTATTTGGAATCCTCAAGTTCTTTATCAGATTTGGAAGAGATCCATCCATGCCGTGGTCGACCAAGCTATGAGAGTGTGCAACCTATCTTCGCTCCGGGCAATCCTGTACGTTACGAAATGCAGAGGTGCTGGTTGCACGGTTATCAGCATCGGTAGTGAGAGGGCCGACTAGCACTGCGTGGAGTGGAGGGAATCCAGGTGCTGAAAACCTCGCGGGGGATGGCGACGAGGCGGTGCGTGCCGAGATTGGTCACCTGAGATTTCGGGCGCTATGCCTCGCGAACCGGGGGGAGGGTTGTGCTTTGGAGTTGGCGGATCCTGTGACCTCGGGGATGTAATTTCGACTATAGCTCTTGTGCTGGTGTTCATTGTGGCAATTACTTCAATTGCGACGTTAGTCTTCTATCTTTCGGTTAGCTATATTCGGGATCAATTTCCTTCGAGAGTCGAGGAGTCTCGTGAGCGGCGGCGAGTTTCTAAAGGGATCGGCGGGGAGTCGGAGAGCAGTCGAGGTTTAGTGCGCGCTTCGAGTCCACAGCAAGGCAGGCGAGAGCCGGGCGAGGCCTTGGACTCGCGCGCCGCAGGAGAAACCCTCAGGCTCTCGTCAGCGTGGCGACCTGCACGTCCACGGGTCTCGCGGGCAGCAGAGGAGCGCCAGATCCAACTGCGAATCGAACAGGGCCGGAATTACGCTGAAGAAAGCCGGGCTGACGCTACCCGAGGTCATGTGCTACGTAGACGCCCAGGGCAAAGTGAATCGCTAGAGGAGCAGAAAGAGAGACTGAGGCGCGAGACAAATCGATGGCTACCTGGGTATTTTCGAAGATCTCGTGACGTGCTGGAGTAGCTCAATGAGCAAGAGATCTCGCGGCGTCATTGTCCCCCTACAATGCACGCGGACGCTCTAAGTCGTACAGCCGTTCTCGCCTTGGGCATCGACAGTCCGTTCTCTGGCTCCCAGAGTTCGGCTAGAAACAGCTTTCGCAGGCTGCCGAGGGTGGCCGGATGACCTATGTGATTCTCTTCTTGGCGCTCCTTATTCTGATGGTTATCGGGCTAATGCCCGGAAGCATCGAAGATCGCGGTTTACTGGTCGCTGTGATGCTGTCGGCATTTGCCTTATTGGTGGTCGTCGAGTTCGGTCGAGTTCTGCGGGAAAAAGCCAGGCGAGCGAGGCGGTCGGAGCGCAGGTACGGAGGATGGAAGTCGTCACGAGAGAGACGACAAGACCTGGGGGTTCGACGGCGTGCGGTTTCGCGCGACAAGCGTGGCAGTCGAGTCTTGGGTGTTGGGACTGGTGTGAGTTCAGGAAGGCCGCGGGTATCGCAATCAAGCCTTCGGCGACAGCGTGAACTGCGAGTCGGCCAAGGGCGGCGCGACGCCGGTCAGAGACGAGCCGGGGCCAGGCAATTTCAAGGAGTCGCTTCCAGATCCAATGACCGTGCGTCGACTGATACGCGGCACAGTCTCGACGTCGAGCAATCTCGTGCTGGGAGCAAAAGGCGTCCGCATGTGTCTCCCGAAGCAGCTCGGCGCCAGGAGGAACTGCGAATCTAGCAGGGAATGCAGTACGCGCTGGCGGAAGATCCTTACGATCGGCACGGTGTCGAGACTCTCGGCGAGCGTCGCAAGAGAGAACTCTTAAGGAAGGGCAAGAGAGATTCTGGCAAGAACTTCGCTGGGGCCGAGGTTGATCCTGACTGGTCATTGTCTCTGAGTCTTGATCTAAGGTCTCTTGACCAAGAAAGGGCCGATTTCGCCGCGACTCAATTTTTGGCAGCCGCGGAAGCGGGCCAAACTTCGAAACCGCTTCTTGCCAGGGCAGCCGGACCACATTGACAGTCCACCAATCCTCGCTCGACATATCCGTCAGGCTCAGTCGCCGCTATCCTCTGGCGTCGTGGCCGCCCCGATCGAAAAGGTCGTTCCATGAAGATCGCCAACATCACCGTTCGCCAGGTCGACGTCCCGCATCCGCATCCGTATGTGAGTGCCTGGGGACCGCCGGACCGGGTTGAGTATTCGCGTGGGGCGGTGATTGTGAAGGTGGAGACGGACGAGGGGCTGACCGGCTGGGGCATTGGCGACCCGCAAAGCGGGATCACGAATCGTGACGTGGTGGCGCCCCAGCTCATCGGCCAGGACGTGTACGCGTTGGCACGGCATGCCGAGGTGATGCGGCGGGCCGGAACGTTCCTCGTCGACATGGCGCTCTGCGACATCATCGGCAAAGCGGCGGGACAGCCCTTGCATCGGTTGTGGGGCTATCGCGACACGCGGGTGCAGGCCTACGCCAGCACCATTGTTGCGGCCACGCCGGAACAGCGGGCGGAGGACGCGCTGGCCTACCTGGAGCAAGGATTCACGGCCATCAAGCTTCGGACGGCGTTTCCAACGCTGGCCGAGGACATCGCGCTGGTATCGGCGGTGCGGGACGCCGTGGGCGACCGCATGGTGATCATGGTGGACGCCAACCTGGCGGGCGGGTCATCCAGCGACCACCGCCCGGCCTGGGACTTCGATCGCGCCCTGGCGGAAGCACGTGAACTGGAGCAGCTCGACGTGTACTGGCTGGAGGAGCCGCTGCCGCGAGACGACTTTGCAACCATCGCGCGCCTCACGGCGGAAACCGACATTGCGATTGCCGGTGGCGAGGGCAACATTGGCATGGCGGACTTCGTCGAGATGATCCGGGTGGGCGCCTACGACATCCTGCAGCCCGACACGGCGACGAGCTGTGAGGCCCTGTCGCAGTTCATCAAGATCGCGGCGGCGGCGGAGTTTGCCGGGCGGCTGTTCATTCCGCACCACGGCGTGACCGGCCTTGGCATTGCCGCGCACATGCAGCTGAGCGTGTGTATCCCCAATTGCCCTTACGTGGAGTTCATCCTCGACGAGCCGTATCGGACGGTTGAGCACTACCAGCAACTGGGCGGGATCGTGGACGAGCCGCTGCGAATCGACGCTGAGGGATACCTGCCGGTGCCTACGCGTCCGGGCCTGGGCGTGGGCGTGAACGAAGACGCCATTGCCCAATACGAGGTCGAAGTCACCGACTAGGCGGGGACTCGGTCTCTCTGGCTTGCTGCGTGGGATTGGGCCGCGCTGAGGGTGGGCCGCCGGACCAGCGCGCGGGTCCGGGCCGCGGCTGTTCGCCGTCAGAGCCTGCGATCGGCCCTGGCCTGACGTGCTTGGCTGTCAACGCGCCGACGGCTAGAGCGGTCTTTGGCGACGCGCCGGCCTGCTTGAGGATGGTCTCCGTCGATTCGCGGACGTGGTGGTAGACGGCATCGCTGTCGCCAATGCCCGGCGCGGGGCCATCGCCCGACTGCCAGATTTTGGCCAGCCGGTCGGCCAGCAGGTCGCTGACGACCATCAGGTCGCGAGCCATGCGACCGGCTGAGTCATCCTCAACGGCCGGCTGCCGTCCCATCTGGCGGCCTATCCAGAGGCTGGCGACCGCAGCCACGGCGGCCGCGATCGCGGCGGCGGCGATTCCCAGAATCAAAGACTCATTCATAGCCTGGTGATTCTAGACCCAGAGCGCCGGGGACTTGTAGCACCCGCCTAGCCCACAAGCCTCTGCTGAGAACCAGCGATGTCCCCGGGAAGCGACCCGCGGGCTCGAGTCTCGAACGAAGAGCCGGAGGCGGCGATACCGTGCAGATTGGCCCAGAGGCGAAGAAGAATTTGAAGAATCATTCCAATTGGGTGTACTGATCAGCGCTTAGTTGTTCTATTTGCGAGAGGATTTCTCTTGCATTCCAGTAGTCATTGAGTTCACATATACAAGGAACGATAGCTTTGTCGTCCAAATCCCACTGTGTTAGGTTGACTCGCGGTAGAGCTTTGCAAGGCCCGAGAAGCCGGCATTTGAGATGTGGCTATCAACATGATGCCAAGTCACGCCAGGGCTGTCGTCATTGGTGCGGGGATCGCCGGCTGCAGCGTGGCATACCATCTGACCAAGATCGGCTGGCGAGACATCGTGGTCGTAGAACAAGGACCGCTCTTCGAGACCGGCGGATCGACCTCACACGCGCCAGGTCTGGTGTTTCAAATTAACCCGTCGAAGACCATGACGAGTTTTGCACGTTATAGCGTTGACTTGTGGACGAGTCTAGAACTTGACGGCAGTCCATGCGCCAAGACCGTTGGCAGCCTTGAGGTGGCCTGGACTCCGGAACGACTGGCCGATCTCAAGCGCAGGGCCGGGTATGGTTTGAGCTGGGGCGTGGAGGCGCATCTGCTGAGCCCCGGCGAAGCGCGCGACCTGCTTCCCATGCTATCCGCGCGCATTCTCGGCGCTTTGTATGTGCCGTCCGATATCCACACGAAGGCAACCAGGCCGGCCGAGGCGATGGCGTTGGAGGCCGCGCGGGCGGGGGCGCAGTTTCACGGTGGCGTGAAAGTTACGGGATTCGATATCCGCAAGGGACGAATTCGGGGCGTTCGGACCACCCGTGGCGACATCGCCACCGAACTCGTGATTGCGGCCACCGGCATCTGGGCGCCAGCGGTTGGAGGCATGGCCGGCGTCCCGATTCCGCTATCGCCTACGCAACATCTCTATGCCGTCACAACGCCGCTGCCGGAACTGTCCGGCACGACCGAGGAGATTGCGCACCCGCTCTTGCGCCACCAGGACGAGGCGATTTATTTCCGGCAGGAAGGCGAGTGCATTGGGATCGGGTCGTACCGGCATGAGCCGCTGCTGGTGGACGCCGAAGACTTGCTGGACCACGACGAGGCACCGGGCTCGCCGTCCGAAATGCCGTTCACGGCGACGCACTTCAAAAAGGCTCTGGCAGCGGCCGGTGAGGTGCTGCCCAGCCTGAAAGGCGCAGGGTTGACACGCAAGTTCAACGGCCTCTTTTCGTTCACGACGGACGGATTCCCCGTTCTCGGCGAATCGCCGCACCTCGCTGGCTTCTGGTCGGCGCAGGCGGTTTGGATTACCCACGCCGGCGGTGTGGGCAAGGCGGTGGCCGAGTGGATCGTCGACGGTGAGTCGACCACCGATCTCCGCGAGTGCGACATACGGCGGTTCCACGCGCATGCCTTCGACCGCTCGTACGTGCGGGCGCGAGCCGCGCAGCAATACCGCGAGGTCTACGACATCATTCATCCGCGGCAGCAGTTGGCCAGTCCTCGGAACCTGCGGCTGTCTCCCTTCTACCCGCGTCAGCAGGAACTGGGCGCCGTTTTCTTCGAAGACTCGGGTTGGGAACGCCCCCAATGGTTTGAGGCCAACCTGGGACTGCTGGATGAACTGCGTGTCTCGGGAGAGTCGCGAGATGGCTGGGAGGCTCGCGAGTGGTCGCCGACCATCGCGGCTGAGCACGTGGCCACGCGCGAACGCGTGTCGCTGTTCGATCTGACGCCGTTCGCCACGTTCGAGGTGACTGGCCCGGGCGCACTGGCCTCGCTTCAGCGGCTGTCAAGCAATCAGATGGATCAGCCAATCGGCCGCGTCACCTATACGTCCATGCTCACGCCACGAGGCGGGATCAAATGCGACTTGACGGTGACACGACTCGGGGTGGAGCGCTTCATGGTGGTAACGGGGGGCGCGATGGGGTATCACGATCTCGGGTGGATCCAGGCGCACATGCCCGACGACGGGTCGGTAGCGGTTGCGGAAATCTCGGCAGGGCTGTGCTGCGTCGGCTTATGGGGGCCGAGGGCGCGCGATCTGCTGAGCGGCATCTGCAAGGACGACGTATCCGACTCTGGGTTTCCGTACATGACAGCAAGAGCGATCACGATAGGCGAAGTCCCAGTTCTGGCACTGCGCATTTCCTACGCGGGTGAGCTGGGCTGGGAGATTTATGCGCCTGTGGAGCAGGGGCTGCGGCTGTGGGACATTCTGTGGGAAGCGGGTCAGCCGCTCGGCGTGATTGCAGCCGGCGGTGGCGCCTTCGATTCGCTGCGGCTCGAAAAGGGCTACCGGCTCTGGGGCAACGACATCCACACGGAGTTCAACCCGTATGAGGCCGGTACGGCATTCGCGGTGCGAATGCGGAAAGGCGACTTCATTGGAAGAAACGCACTCAGGAGCGTCCGAGCACAAGGCCCGACGCGAAGGCTGTGCTGCATGACCCTGGACGACTCCGACCGTGTGGTGATGGGCAAGGAACCGATCATGGACGGCGACCGTGTGCTGGGATACGTGACGAGCGCGAACTATGGCCACTCAGTCGGGCGCGGCATCCTCTATGGCTACCTGCCTACGGGCCATGCTGAACCGGGGACCAGCGTTGACGTCCTGTATTTCGGCGAGCGCCTTAAGGCGACGGTTGCAAAAGAACCTCTGTACGATCCGCAGGGGACGAAGATGAAGGCGTGAAGCGACGAAGTGGAGGTTTGAGCTGCTGGAGGCTATTGGCGCGCGGATGAAGACCCTACCGTCCCCAGGCGTTAACGGGCGCCAATAGCGACAGCATCAACTACCGGAGTCCTGCTGGAGACGCGCTGCTGAACGTGTGGCACGAACTGGCAGGTGCCGGGACCATTACTCCAGACGGCAGAAACCTCGCCCAAGAGTGGCGGCCTGGCGTTGTCTGCCAGCACGAACGGTTTACCGGCATCCTTTCCCGCACCGGCAGTTCGAGTGCCGCTCGCCGGGAGCTAGGCGAGCTGTGTTGGCTCCATGGCTGCGGAACGATGACCTTCGACGTTGCCGCCCGTCTGGAGCGCATTTAGCGGACGGGCCATGAGGGGCGCAAGGCCCTTCGCTAGGCTCCGATTGTCGAGGACGCGACGTCGGAGGTTTTGGGTGAGCCGCACTCCGCAGGTTGTCGCCTGGCTGGTGCTCGGCACCGTCGCGTTCTGGTGGGGCCTCGTCGTGGTGTGGCGACTGATCGATTACGCAGCAGTCTCGACCGGCGCACGAGCAGCTCAGCCATTTGTGCAGCACCATCTGAATGCCGATCTTGAAGGCAACTTGGCCAACTCGGTGAGTGGCGCGGTGTTCTTGGTCACGGCGCTGTTGGCCGGACGGGTCGCAGTTGTCGAGCGCCGCCGCCTGGCTCCTGGGTTTGTAGTTGGCGGATGGGTCGCCGTGGGGCTGATCGCCGCGATCCTCGGCCTTGAGGACCTGGTCAATGCCCGCCGCATGTTTGAGCAGCTGCAGGTGATCGATCGCCTTGGCCAGCAGTGGCTGTTGGTGCTGCTGTGCGTTGTGGTCGTAGCCGTTGGGCTGGCAACGGCGGTGTTTCTCACGCGTGATACGCACGTCCGTCGACCCTGGCTCGTGGGCCTGGGGTTTGTCTGCTGGCTGCTGGTCGTGCTGCACGAGTATGTGCTGTGGCCATTCATTGCGGCTGGGCGAGGCCTCGTTCTCGGCCTGCTGACTGAAGAGACGTTGGAAGTTAGCGGGTCGCTCCTGATTGGCATGGGCGCCACCGTTGCGATGCACCAACGCCCCATACAGGCGCGATGGCGAGCCGCGGCTCTGGCAGGCGCGTCAACCGCCGGTGTCATTGTTGTCGGCACTTGCGTCCTTGCCCTTGTATTTCGGCCACCACTTGCCGACGTAAGCGAACCCTCCCGAATCAATGTCTTCAACATGAGCCTTCGCAACGAAGGATCTGTCCTTCAGCGATTTGGCCGGCTGCCCGCGCCACTTGCCTCGATTGATGTGCACGTGTCGAACGACGACCCGAACCACGGTGCCGGATCTGCGATCTGGCGCATGGTGGTCGTTGAAACGAGCGACCGTGAACGGTTGGTGCGCGAGGGGCGAATAGCTCTGCCTGCTGGCCGCCAGCTCAAGTGGCGGACGATCCGGTTCCCGCCGATCGCCGAAGCCACTGAGCGCCCCGTGGCCCTCCAACTTGTGGCAGAGGTCGCGCCAGGTGCCCACCTGCGGATCGCCGCGACCAAGACGGCCCGCTACCCCGACGGCCGCCTCTGGATCAACGGCGACCCAGCGTGGTCGGACCAGAACCTCGAGTTCGTGGCCTACGGTGCGCGGGAACCGACGTGGAGCAAGTTGAGGGCCATTGGCCACCTGCTTACGTCGGGCTGGCAGTGGCCCCTACTACTCGCCAGCCTCGCTGTCTCATTCACTCTAATCACGTTCGTTCCGGCCCTGCTGGCGGCGTACGCTTGGCCCGTTCTCCGCAGGTCCAGCCCGTGAGCTAATCCGACCTGGCCCCGACGTGTCCGTGGCCGCCGCTCAATGGACACATTCGACAGTGGCCTATGGCTGGCAGTCGCTCGGCACGTCGCGGATCAGCGGCTGGCTCCGGCAATCGATGCCAAAAACCGATTTCTGACACGGCGTGAAACTGGAAGGCACAAGCTCCTCGGCTCGCGGCGTGTTCTTGGATCCACGCGGCGGGCCATCCAGGTTACGTTCCGCCAGCGCCGCCCCGGGTGTTATCACCCCGGAGGCGCTGGTGATTCAGGTCTACAATGACCGCACGCGCGTCGGAAAGCGCTCCGGTGCCTTTGGGATCCAAGCTATTCCCATATATCCCGCCATCGCCGCCACGTCGGCCCGGTGGAGTTCGAGTTGGTGCTCTACAGCGCCCCACTGGATTTCCGATCCGTTGACCTGACAATTGCACCTCAAGCTGGAAGCAAAAGCATCGCCAAACGACTGGAGGTCGTCCGATGGCTCAGGGTCTTGTAATCGACGGTCTCAAGCGGCGTGAATTGCCGATTAACCTTCGGCAGAGCGGCAACAGCGACGCCCGGATTCTCATATCGACTCGAATTAGGAAGTCGCCGTGGTGGCACCTGTCAAAGGCGGCGGGGTGCTGGGCCTATACGACGTACAACCACATGTACCACCCGAGGGCCTATATCAAGCCCGAGGACGGTGGGTTGCTTGAGGAATATACGTACCTGACCGAGCACGTCAGCATGTGGGACGTGGCGGTGGAGCGGCAGATCCGGGTCAAGGGGCCCGACGCTGCGGATTTCGTCGACATGTTGATTACTCGCGACGTCCATGCCCGAGTCCCGGTGATGCAGGCCCGGTACGTGATTCTCTGTAACCAATACGGCGGCGTCATCAACGACCCGGTGTTGCTGCGCGTGGCCGAGGACGAGTTCTGGTTCAGTATTTCCGACTCGGACGTGCTGCTTTGGGCGCAGGGCGTGAACTCGTATGCGAAGTTCAACGTCGACATCTGCGAGATCGATGTGTCACCAGTCCAGATTCAGGGTCCCAAGTCGGTGTTGCTGATGGAGAAGATGTTTGGGTCCCACATCAGGGATATTCCGTATTACGGATTGATCCACGACACCTTGAACGGCCACGCCGTTACGATTTCCCGCACCGGGTTTTCGGCTGAAGTTGGGTTTGAAATCTATCTGCACGGCGCGATGCGTCATGCGGATGATGTGTGGCCGCACATCCTGGAGCAGGGGCGGGAGTTCAACCTGCGGGTGATTGCGCCAAGCCACATCCGTCGAATCGAGGCGGGCATCTTGTCCTATGGCCAGGACCTTGACATCGAGAACAATCCGTACGAGGTCCGGCTTGGCTGGCAGGTGGACCTGAAGAAAGACGAGTTCATTGGAAAGGATGCGCTGGCCAAGATCAAGGCTGAGGGGGTCCAGCAGCGTTTGGTCGGGCTGCGGGTCGGTGGGCAGCCCCTGACCTGGTACAACGAGGATTTCTATCTCGTGAGAGACGCTGACTGCGGTGACGACGTTGGCTACGTGACCAGCGCGTTTTGGTCGCCGAATCAGCAGTCGAACATCGCACTGGCGGTAATGCCGCGGTCGCACTGGCGACGGGGGACGCGAGCGACGGTCCAGCTGCCGGATGATGGCCTGGTGGATGCCGAGGTGGTACGGGTGCCGTTTGTGGATCCAACGAAGGAGCTTCCGAAGACGGAGCTGTGAGGGGACACTGGCACCGGGCCTCCACCGCGGGAGTGCCCGACAACACCGCGTGCTCGGTTCGCACAGCTGCGGCTTCTCCTGCCATGGATCGAGGATGAAGCGCATGCGAAGGGTTGTGATTGACACCGATCCCGGCACCGACGATGCGCTGGCGCTTCTGATGGCGTTGAACTGTCGAGACCTGCGAATCGAGGGAATCACCACGATTGGCGGCAATGCGTCGTTGGCGGATACGACCCAAAACGCGCTTCGGCTCGTCGACTATGTTTCTGGTGGGCGAACTACGCCGATCGTCGCAGGAGCTGATCGGCCACTGTGTGGCTCCTTTACCTACGCGTACCACATTCACGGCGCGGAGGGGCTAGGTATCGAGTTGCCTGCCACGACGTTGATGCCGTATCGAGCGGACGCGGTCGATTTCTTACGCGACTGCGCCTCGTCGAATCGGAGGCGGTTGACCGTCGTTGCTCTCGGGCCGCTGACGAACGTGGCCGCGGCGCTGGACGATCGTCCGGATATCGCCAATGCAATTGCAGAGATCGTCGTGATGGGTGGCGCCGTCCAGGTGCGGGGCAACATCACACAGCACGCGGAGTTCAACATCCATGAAGACCCGTGGTCCGCAAATGCGGTCTTTGCGTCCGGAGTGCCGGTCACGCTCGTCGGTCTTGACGTGACCCAGCGGACGTCACTGCACCGTTGCGAAGGACCGCCGTGGTTCAAGGGCACGTCGAAGTCCGCAGACCTGGGAAACCGCATCCTTGAGGATCGGTTTCGGGAGCGAGCTGACGTGCTGGAGTTCCATCTTCACGACCCGCTGGCCGTGGCAGCGACGATCGAGCCGGGCATATTGACTTGCCGGCGGGCTCACGTGTGGGTTGTCACGGAAGGGGAAAAACGCGGACGTACGGTAGCCAGCTACGGTGACGGGCCGGTCAAGGTGGCGGTCGGCGTCGATGTCGAACGAGCCTTGGAGGTCGTGCGGACTCTGATCTCGAGCTAGGCCGAGCGCGGGCCGGAGACGGGCACCGTGCTTCAGCCGGCACCCAGGCAAGGCGGAAGGCATTGGGTGCTTGAGTCCCGTGGGGCCAGGGCACGAGGTCCGGAGTGGTGGGCGCGATAGGACTCGAACCTATGACCTCGCGGATGTGAACCGCGCGCTCTAACCAGCTGAGCTACGCGCCCGACGGCGTGCATCGTAGCAACGCCCGGCGTATGTCCGTCAGAGCAGCAGCAGCGCCTGGGAGTCCAGGGCCAGCACGTCCACGGGCTCACCCGGCGCGATGTTCTGGTCCTCGCGTAGGACGGCCAGTCCGTTGCCCGCGACGAGGGAGGACATGCGGTAGGAGCTCTGATCGCCGGCGGAGGTGCATACCAGGCCGTCGTTGGTGCGTTTGACCTGCACGCGCAGGAAGGTTCGCTTGCCCTGGGCGCTGCCCAGGGGCTCGCCGGCTATCGCCTGAACCCTTGGATGGGTCAAGTCGCGGTGGCCCATGAGGCGCAGCAAGGCTGGGCGGACGAAGAGCGCGAAGCAGACCATGCTGGAGACGGGGTTACCGGGAAGGCCGATAACGGGCGTGCCATGCACCTGGCCAAACGCCAGCGGCTTGCCGGGGCGCATGTTGACCTGCCAGAAGTCCATGCGGCCCTCGGAGCCGAGGACATTCGTGACCAGGTCGTAATCGCCCATGGAGACGCCGCCGATGGTGACGATGACGTCGGAGGCCGCGCCTTCGGTCATGGCCGCTTGCAGCGCTTCGATCGTGTCGCCGGTGATGGGGAGACGCCGGGGTTCGGCGCCGAGCGCGGTGGTGGCGGCTTCGAGGGCCCAGGCATTGCTATTGCGGACCTGGCCCGCATGAATGCCGGCGTCGATTTCGACGATTTCGTCGCCGGTGGGGACGATGGCCGCCGTGGCGCGGGGATGGGCGCGGACTGTGCTGACGCCCACGGACCCGAGCACGCCGATTTCGGCCGGGCCCAGGCGACGGCCAGCCTCGATCACGACGGAGCGGGCCGAGATGTCGCCGCCCGCCGGGCGGACGTTCTCGCCCGGATCGGCCCGCTCCAGTACCGCCACCATGCGGCGGTCAGCGTCGTTGCTGCGCGGGTCGGTGCCCAGGTAGCCCCAGTCGGTGCGGTCGGTGTCCTCGAAGGCGACAACTGTGTCCGCGCCAGCGGGTACGGGTGCGCCAGTCATGATGCGCGCCGCCTCGCCGGGCTGCAGTGTGACTGGGCTGACGCGTCCGGCGGGGATCTCGTCTACTACCCGAAGGCGCGCCGGCGTATCTGGAGATGCTTCGGCCAGGTCGGCGGCCTGTACGGCGTAGCCGTCGTAGGCCGAGTTGTCGAAGCCCGGCACGTTGTCGCGCGCCAGCACATCGTGGGCGGCGACAAGGCCCAGCGCCTGGTCAAGCGCAACGTCCTGTGGCGGCAGGGGGGCGAAGCCGCGCAGGATGCGATCCAGCGCGTCATCTACCGAGAGAAACGTCTGCAATTCAGTCATGCGGGCGACCGAGCTCGGGGATCGGCCAAGTCTAGCCGCGGAGCCGCGGCAATTGGCCGCGGCTCGTTCGGCGAACGGGTGCCAGCTAGGACTTTGCTATTCTCGCCGTATCTCCTTGCAGTCGGTTACCCACGGGCACATCAGATGATCAAGAAGCTCGGCGTGCTTGCGGTCGTCCTCGGGGTTCTGGCGGTCCTGTTTCGAAAAGCCAAGAACCTGATGGGCGTCGAAGACGAGTCGGAAGCGGGCGCCTAGCCCTAAGACGGCGACGTGCGGCCAGGCTCGGCTTCGCCACGAGTCTTTGTGTCAGAAAACCAATCCTCGGTAGCTCAATGGTAGAGCGTGCGGCTGTTAACCGCAGGGTTGCAGGTTCGAGTCCTGCCCGAGGAGCCAGCAGGGGAGCCGGCGCAAGCGGCCGACTTCCAAGTCCGTCCGCGCTGGTGGATATCGCGTTGTTTTCGAAGTTCTTGGCGACACACTCTCGATCCTGGTGGTAGGAGTGGCGCATCGACTGGAGGCCTATCGTCGCAGGTGAGCAAGCCGAGGTAGCCGTACGACGTGCAGAGCCATCGTGATCGAGGCGGAGGCCGGGCGCATTCTGGCTACGGCGCTGGAAGTGTTCGCTCGAGGGATCTGCGTTCCACGTAGCTTCACGCATCCCTGCCTGGCCGAGCGTGTCGAGGGCCTTTGGGTGACGCGTGATGCTCCGCGTAAGCGTGGCAGTTATCGACGCGAAGAATGGGTCGCGCATGGGGTCACCCCCGATCAGACCGTGGAGGTCGTGAGCCGGCACACGCGCGGCCGATATGCCATTTGTGCGATTTGTGCCGCTGGGTCGTCCGACGAGTCGATGCGAGCCGGGTACAGGGCGCTGGACCACCGTCTGGGATTCACCGAGCCGATCATGGTCCACGACTTGCAAGGGATTCCGCGGTTCGCGTCACCGGTCGAGATTGTACGCGTGCTGGACGCTGAGCTGGCGAGCAAAGTGAACAAGGCGGTCCGCCGGCGGCAGATTCTCCTCGAGCACCTCACGCCGGACGCACCGCTGCGCATGTATGCCGCGCTGGTCGATGGCAATCCAGCTGGCTGGGTAAGCAGCATTGAGGTGGCGGGAGCAACCTGGTGCGCCAACCTGCATGTAACGCCCGAGTTCAGGCGTCGCGGGATTGGCCGGGCTCTAATGTGCCGGATGCTGCGCGACGACAGATCGCACGGCTCGCAGTTGGCCGTGCTGGCCGCGAGCCACACCGGAGCCATGCTTTATCCGTTGGTGGGATATGAGCAGGTTGGGATGCTCTACTCATACACGCCGCGCCGACGGTGAGCGCCACGAGCGCCGGTTACGGACACGCTGAGGCGACGTTAAGGTCCAGGCGCGCGACGTAGCGTCGCTTGCCCAGGCGGCCGATCTCGTCAAAACCGGCGCTGTGGAACATCGGCCGGAATCCGCCGAACCGGTAGCCGGGCGAATCCGGGTCCACCGGGTAGGCCTCCACTGCCGTGGCTCCCTGCGTGCCTGCGTGGTCGATGGCCGCTTGCAGCAGGCGCGTCGCCAGCCCGCACTTGCGGAACCGCCGCGGCACAAAGAAGCAGGTCAGCGACCAGATCGACGAGTCATCCGGGTCGGCCGCGCCATTGACAGTAGTCGTCCTCAGTCGCGGAAACGTTGGTCGCGGCCCTATTGAGCACCACCCAGCAGGCGTGTCACCGGCGTAAGCCAGAATCCCAACCTGCATTCCCTGGTGAATCCGTTCACACATGGCGGATTTCAGCTCGCTGCGGTCAGCCTTACGGGCCGAGCCGCGAGTCGCTCGGTACATCTGGCACCAGCAATAGTGGGGCGAGCCGCGCGCCGAAAAGAGGCGCTCGAAGTCAGGCCAGGTCGATGTCTCGACGGCTCGGAAGGTGAGATCCGCTGGCGGGTCGGGCATCGGCAATAGGCAAGACCGGAGGAGGCCATCAGGGTTCCCTGATGGCTACGCGGCGAGGGTTCGCGGGACGCCCCTCGCAAGGGGATTGGGCAGGTCCCTGTGCTAGCGTACGAAGAGCCGAGGAGTGTAGCTCAGCTGGAAGAGCAACGGTCTCCAAAACCGTAGGTCGGGGGTTCGAGTCCCTCCACTCCTGCCATGGCCGAAGTGGCGGAACTGGTAGACGCGCTGGTCTCAAAAACCAGTGAGGTTCATCCCTCGTGTCGGTTCGATCCCGACCTTCGGCACCTCATGATGCGAAGATCCGGCTGCGGCGTCAGTCCGATTCGATCTCCGGAATATCCAGGTCCATGCCGGGATAGATGGTGTTCGGATCGGCGCCGTCAAACCGCCACTTGTTCTTGTTGAAGATGATTTCCCACTTGTCCTGGTCGCCGTACTCGCGTTCGGCGATCGTTCGAAGGGTTTCGCGGGGCATCACCTTGATCGTGTGGCGGACGGCCGTCACTTTCTTCTCGCGCTTCAGAAAATCTAAGAGCCCCATGCCTGCCCCCAGCGGCTGGCGCCAATCGGCGTTTTGCGCGGGCACGAGTATAGGACTGACGTGCTTCGGTCTCAAAAAGGCTGGCGCAACGGTGGCCAGGAGTGTGGCTGCGTGAAGCTGAATCCGGGCCGAAGTGCCGACACGTTTTCGGGGCGACTCTGGCGAGAGGCGGAGGAGAAGCGATCCTGGGTGTGCCTGGGCCTGGACCTGGATCTGAAGCGATTGCCGCCGGGTCTGCGCGAGTCGCCAGAAGGTGGACGCGAGTTTCTGCTGGAGGTCGTGGACGCCTGCGCCGAGGCGGTCGTGGCCTTCAAGCCAAACGTTCCGTTTTACCTGGCTCTAGGGCCTGACGGCTTGCAGCTGCTGCGAGATGTTCGCGATGCCGTCGGTGACCGCGCCTTGCTGATTGCGGACAACAAAGTTGGCGATGTGGCCGACACATCCGAGCGTTACGCCAGTTTTCTGTTCGACTACCTCGAAGCCGACGCGATCACGTTCAATCCGTGGGGTGGGCGGGACGCAGTTCAACCGCTGATTGCGCGGCCGGACCGCGGCGCGTTTGCCTGGTTGCGCAGCAGCAATCCAGGTGCCGACGATTTGCAGGGATTGCCGACCGGTCACGGCGAGCCGGTCTACGCACGGCTGGCGCGCCGGCTGGTTGAATGGAACGAGTTTGGGAATCTGGGCGTGGTGGTGGGCGCCACGCGTCCCGATGACGTTGCGACGGTGCGTGAACTGACACCCGGCATGCCGATCCTGGCCCCGGGCGTCGGCGCGCAGGGCGGGGCGCTGGAGTCCACGGTTCGGGCCGGGTTCGGACCGGCGCCGGAAGGGGTGCTGGTGAATGCCGGGCGTTCGGCGCTCTGGGCGAGCGCTGGTCCCGACTACGCGCAGGCCGTGCGGATGAAGGTTGAGGAAATGCGGTCGGCAATCGAGGAGGCCCGACCGGACTGACGAAAGGTCGGCTCAGCGCTCAACCGGCCAAGCGCCGAGGACGCGCGTGAGGACGGTCGACGCACCAAGCACGCGAAGCGCCTCCTGGACGGGTGCTTCGTCCGGATGTCCCATCATTTCCAAGAAAAAGATGTAGTCGTCCGGCTTGAGCCGCGAGGGCCGCGATTGGATGAAGCTGAGGTTGAGGTCATGGTCGCGCAGGCAGCTGAGCACGTCGTGGAGCGCGCCGACGCGGTCGTGGACGGCCACCATCAGAGCCATTTTGTCTCGGCCAGTGCGGGCCGACGGCTTGTCGCCAATCACGTAGAAGCGGGTTCGGTTGGAAGCCACGTCCTGAATGTCCTGCTGCAAGACTTCCAGCCCGAATGCTTCGGCCGCGCTCAGCGGACCGATGGCCGCGGTGTTGGGTTCTCCAGCCGCGCGTCGAGCGGCTTCCGCCGTGCTGGCCACTTCGATAAGTGGCGTGGTGCCGAGGTGACGCTGAATCCACCCCCGGCACTGGGCAATGGCGTGCGGGTGCGAATAGACGCGGCTCCAGTCACCTCCATCGGAGATCGCCAACAGGTTGTGGGAGACCGGCAGTTGAACCTCGGCCTGGATGTGGACGTTGCGTGTGACGAAAAGGTCGAGCGTTTCGCCAATTGTGCCGCTGGTGGTGTTTTCGATGGGGACGACGCCCGAGCCGCGCGGCGAGCGGTCGACGAAGTCGAAGATGTCACTGAATGAATTGAGCGGAGTCAGGTCGGCAATTCGCCCGAAGTACTGCTGCGCCGCCTGGTGGCTGAAGGTATGCGGCGGGCCCAAGTAGCCGACGCGGGGCGGCTCCTCCAGGCTTCGCGAGGCGGCCATGACTTCGCGGTAGATCGCCTGAATGTGGGCGTCGTCGTACGGACCCGGGTTGATAGACGCAACACGTGCGAGGACATCGCGCTCTCGTCCCGGATCGAAGACCGGAGTTCCGGAATCCGCCTTGAGGTGTCCGATTTTGCGGACAAGCTCGGCGCGCTGCCCGAGCAGCGTGACCAGTTGCTCGTCCAGGGAGTCAATGTCGCGCCGCAAGTCTTTGAGCGACTCGGACA
This sequence comes from Chloroflexota bacterium, assembly GCA_026707185.1. The sequence continues at coordinate 5,049 of JAPOXI010000070.1, read as the reverse complement.
CCTCAGACTCCAGGCAAGCGCGGGGGCGCGATGCTAGCACCGCCTCGCGGTTGTTCGAGAGTGCGCTGGGTTAGAGACCGCGCATCGCCTCGCCGAAGGCGTCAACCGCCTGGGCCAGGTCATCTCGGCTGTGGGCGGCGCTGACCATGGCGCGAACCCTGGCGGCGTCTCGAGGAACGGTTGGGAAGGCCACGCTTTGAACGAAGATGCCGCGCTGTCGCAAACGGTCGCTCAGTGCGTGGGCGCGTTCGGCTTGGCCCACGATCACCGGCGTGATGGGCGTCGCGCTGCGCCCGAGGTCCATGCCCAGGTTGGACAGCCCCTGCTTGAAGAAGCGGGCGTTGTCCCACAGCCTTTCGACTCGTTCGGGTTCGCGGGTAAGGACTCTGATCGATGCCCGCGTGGTTTCGACGACGGCAGGCGGATGCGACGTGGAAAACAGGACAGGCCGGGCCGTGTGCGTCAGGTAGTCGCGGAGCGCCTGGCTGCCGGCAATGTAGCCGCCCATTGAGCCGATGGCTTTTGAGAGGGTGCCTAACTGGACCTGCACTCGCCCGTGCAGGCCAAAGTGATCCACTGAGCCGCGGCCACCGCGGCCAAGAACTCCACTGCCGTGCGCATCGTCGACCATCACCATGGCGCCGAACGCCTCGGCCGCGTCGCAGATGTCGGGTAGTGGCGCGATATCGCCATCCATGCTGAAGACGCCGTCCGTCACCACCAGCTTGCGCTGATCCGGCGCGCAGGCGGCCAACTGCTCCCGGAGCGAGTCGGCGTCGGCATGAGCGAAGCGGCGGATCTCCGCGCGACTGAGCCGGCAGCCGTCGATGATGCTGGCGTGATTCAGTTCATCGCTGAGGATTACGTCTCCGCGGCCGACGAGGGCCGGAATGGTGCCCAGGTTGCCCGCGAAACCCGATTGGAACACCAGCGTGGCTTCCACGCCTTTCCAGGCGGCGATTTCGGATTCGAGGGCTTGATGGACATCCAGCGTGCCGGCGATCGTTCGGACCGCGCCCGCGCCGCCGCCCCAGGTTTCGGCGCCGGCCATGGCTGCCTCACGCAAGGCCGCATCGTTGGCCAAGCCGAGGTAGTCGTTCGACGACATGTTGATGAGTTCACGGCCGCCGATACGGATGCGCGGACCCTGCGGTGACTGCAAGACCGGCAATTGCCGGAAGAGGCCGCGCTCGCGCAGATCGCGTACGTGAGCGTCTACAAATCCCAGCGGGTCCATCGGCATTCCTCGGGGCGGCTCGGAGCCCTATACCGCTGTAGCGTAGCGTCAACAGGGCATAGGCCTGTAGAGCGGCGTAAGATGCCGGATGCGCAGGCGCGATGTTCGCGTGGCTGGGGTTAGGAGAGGTCGGTGATTGAGGAAACCGCGAGCGTTGAACTCATGGCGCCAGTCAACACGATCTGGCAGCTGGTGAGCACAATCAACGACTGGTCGAAGTGGAATGCCACCATCGAGGACGCCGAGCGGCTCACCGCCGGGAATTGGACGCCAGGTTTCCGGTTCCGCCAGAAGACCGGGCGCGAGCGAATGACGTTCATTTACAACATCACCGACGTCGACCTCGGCCACTCGGCCGCATGGGCTGGAAGCAAGGCCGGACTGACTCGCGGTATGTCGATCGAATTGCGGCCAGTCGAAGGCGGCACGGGTGTGCGGATCCGGCAAACCGCATCCGGCCCGCGCACGCTGGGTCCGCTGAGTTTCTTCGTGAAATTCAGCCTTCGTCGTAACGTGCGTGGCTGGACGCAGGGCCTGCGCAAGGCGTTGGCCGAAATGCCGACCACGGCCTGAGCATGACAGGCCCGAATGACCGGGCCGGGCTGCTGGCGGTTGCCGAAGCGGCGGCTCGTGCCGCCGGAGCCGAGTTACTGCGGACCTTTGAGTCGGACCTGCTGGGCGTGCAGTGGAAGACCTGGCAGGGCGAACGAACGGTAGTGACGGACGCCGACTTTGCGGCCGACCGTGCCATTCGCGAGGTGCTGGCCGAGCGGGTTTCAGGGCACACGGTCTATTCGGAGGAGTTTCCCGACGAAGCGGAAATCCACGGACCCGATGTCTGGGTGATCGATCCGCTGGACGGCACGGACAATTATTCGCGCGGGCAGCCGCAGTTCTGCGTGAGCGTTGCCCACACCCGCGAGGCGCGGCCCGATGTTGCCGCGATCTACGATCCGGTGCGCGACGAGATGTTTACGGCGGCCGCCGACGGTCCGGCCCGGCTCAACGGCCGAGAGATCAGCGTGACCGGGCGGACCGATCCGTCAGAGAGCACCGTGGCGTGGGCTCAGCGGGGAGTCAGCGCGGAGGACGACCAACGCTTTAACGCCGCGCTGGCGGAGGCGGCCCGTACGTTTCACCGCGTGCGCCTGACCGGCTCTGCGGCGCTAGAGACTGCCTGGGTGGCGGCGGGACGCTACGACGGTGCGATGTTTAGCAGTGTCAAGTGGTGGGACCATGCGGGCGCGGGGCTTCTGGTGCAGCGAGCCGGTGGTCAGGTCACCAACGTGAGAGGCGAGCCCACGACCTCCGCCAGCCGACGCTGCATCTTTACCAACGGCCGTATCCACCAGACCATCCTGGAGATTTCCGCGACCCACGGCCTGGAGCTTGCGTTTCCGACGTACGGGTGACGGCCTCTTGGCCCATGGCGGACCGACCTCCGCACGGGAGGATCCGAGCTCGATTGCCTTCAGCGGCTTCGATGCAATCTGCCTGGCGTTCACGGAGGCCGCTGGGCGATGGCTGAAGCCTTAGAAGTGGTTGCGGACCGCGCACCCACAATGCCGCGGCGTGGCGACTCTGGGACCGATGGTGACCGGCCTCCGAGTATTGAGTTCGCCTGAGCGAAGTGACCCGCGGCTAGAATTGTTCATCTCGGTCCGGCAGTGTCAGCCGTGGTTCGTATCAATGCGATACGGGCGGGCGCCGCAGTTGGGAGCCGGCTAGCTCAAGGGAGACACGGATGTCGCTGAGCATCTATCTGAACTTTGACGGCAACTGCCGCGAAGCGTTTGAGTTCTACCGGTCGGTTTTTGGCGGGGACTTTGCGATCGTACAGACGTTCGGGGATGGCCCGCCGGACATGGGCGTACCGGAGGAGGCGAAGGACCAGATCATGCACGTGTCGTACCCAATCGGGTCGAGCGTGCTGATGGGCAGCGACGTGATGCCCGGGTTTGGTCCGCCGCACGTGACAGGTACGAACTTCTCGGTTTCCTATACGACTGAGAACCGGGAGCAGACCGACGAGTTCTTCGCAAAGATCTCCGAGGGCGGAACGGTGCAAATGGCACCGGCGGACATGTTCTGGGGCGCCTATTTCGGGGCGTGCACGGACAAGTTCGGGATTACGTGGCAGTTCAACTGCGAGCACGGGGAGACGGTGACGCCGTAGGGATCTTCAGAGCCCCTGACCGACAACGACCCCCTGGCGGAATGCGACTCTAACAGGCGGCCGCCCCGCCAGGGGGGCGTTGTGCCCACGGTCCGGGAGGAGCGACCGGCAGTTCAAGTTGGCTGTGTTGGCTCAGAGTCGCGGGCCGAGAGAACCCAGGCGGCCGCAGACTCTTACACCGGGTTTTCGAACCAGATGGGGTAGCCGTCGGGGTCGTTGACTCGGAATTGGAGCATGTCGTATTCCATGTGTTCGGGTTGGGTGGCCTGGATGCCGCGGGCGACGAATTCGGCGTGGAGGGCACGGGCGTCGTCGCAGAGGATGAAGAGCTCGGCGGCCTGGCCTTCGACGGGGGCCGGGACGTCACCGGGGGTCACCTGGAGCATGAGGCAGACGGGTCCGCGCTTGAGCCGGCACCAGGCGATGCCTTGAGGGAGTTCCCAGGAAGCGACAAGCTCGAATCCCAGGCCGTCGCGGTAGTGGGCAAGCGAGCGCTGCATGTCGGTGACCCAGATGAGGGGCCAGATGGTCTGCAGGGACATGGTGCGGTTCCGGTCAGGCGCGGGGCGGCGAGTTGCCGTCTACCAAGACTAGTTTCCGACTACAGTCCAATGGATCTCGGGTCGGTTGTGCCTTCGACGCGCAGGCGGCGCGGGATGGGGTTGCCGCCGGATATAGCGAACATGGCGATGCGGATGGCGGAGGGCGCGTTATGCTCCCGGCACCTCGCGTCACGGGGGTGAGCCGGCGGCCGGGCATGGGGATCGCCGGAGTAGCCATGAGCGGTAACCGCGAACCCGACGTGCGGCCGAATCGGGACCGCAGCTGTGTGGAGATGACTTCCTGCGACGCCTGACGGACTCGATCCTTGCGACGCCTGTGCGCTGGATGATCAACGGATGGGTCGACGGAACCGCGAGCCGCTGGTTACGGCACGTTGCGGATTCGCGGCGGCTCGCGCTGGTGCTGGCGCTGGTGGGGGTGGCGCTAACGCTTGATGCCAGGCGCCGCCAGGGGCTGACCGCGAACCACCAGGATCTCCAGCACTTCTTCGAGTTTGCTAAGGCCGCTTTTTCAACCGCGCACTTTGACTACTACGCCTCGGTTGCGGACCGCGCGTTCACTTACGCGCATCTACCGCTATTCCCTTACCTGCTGGCGCCCTTCTATCGACTGGCCGTGGCGGCTGGCTGGGAGCCGATTCTCATGGTCAAGGTCCTGGTCTACATATTCGAGATCGCCACTTTCGCCCTCATCGTGCTTTATGGACGCCGGCAGGGTGTGCCAGTCGTGCCAGCCACGCTCCTGGGTCTTGCCTGGCTGACGGCTGGCTGGCTGTTTACCGCGACGGCGATCAATGGGCACGTGCCCCAGGTGGCCGCGTTTTTCGTGGTGGCTGCCATGCTTCGGCGGGACGTGCCGTGGCAGGCCGGGGCGCTGATGGCCCTGGCGACCACGACGCGAACGGAGTACGTGATCGTGACCCTCGCGCTGGCCGGCTGGTATGCGCGCCGCAGCGTGCGTACCGGCCTGGCATTCGTTGCGGGCGGGGCGGGGGTCGCGGCGGTCATTGTTGGGCCGTACCTACTACGGGATGCGGAGGCGCTGCATTGGGGCGTGATCGGGCATCTTCAAG
>JAPOXI010000112.1 GCA_026707185.1 Chloroflexota bacterium | reverse complement strand
CCCCCAGCCCCTGGAACTGCTGGCCACTCCCCCGCCCGTCGTAGTGATTCCCGGCTCGACGTGCGCGCTCTCCATAGCGTCCCCCGGCGATCTGGCGGGGCAGGCGCCCTCCATCGGAGGCCGCAGCCCCGTCGGAGACCTCTGCATCGCGTCCCTCGTCTGCTGATGAGCGTCCGCTCTTGCTCCCTCTCCCCGTGAGTCCTTTGAATAACGCCCCTCGACCTCGAAGCCGCGGCGGTTCTTCACCCTCTCCTGGGGGAGAGGCAGATTCCGCCGTCCTCGGCGGAAATCGGTGAGGGGTCTTCCGCGCAACCAACTCTGGGTTACGCAAAGGTCTCTCTGGGAGAGGGTTGGAGCCTGCCTCAGCCTGCCCCGGACTCGATCCGGGGTTCCGGCGTCTTCGCCGGAAATCGGTGAGGGGTCTTCCGGGCACCCGCCCTCGGGTTACGCCAAGGTCTCCCGTGGGAGAGGGTTGGGATGAGAGTCTTCCGGGCAACCACTCCCGGGTGATGCAAAGGTCTCCCTGGGCGTCCGTCTCCACATACGCGTCAACCCGCCGAGCCGCCCTCTCCAGCGTCCAGGCCTCCGGGCACAGCTCCATCCGAAACACCGCCTCGTCCCCCAGCTGCGCCCGCAGCCGGCCAATCGCCTGGTTCGCCCGCGCCACCCGCTCCGACCGGTTGCCCAACAACGACCGCTGCGTCCCCGCCCCCGGCACCAGCTGCTGCACCTCCAGCCCAATACGCACCACCCCCGGCCGCTGCAACGGAATCTCCTGCACAGCGGCCTCACCCTGGGAGACCTCTGCATAACCCCGCTCGTCTGCTAACGAGCGTCCGCTCTCACCCCCTCCCCGGGGAAAGCAACGGTGTTCGGTGTCAATCTGTTCAAGGGGACGCCGGTCTTTACCCTCTCCTGAGACCTTTGCAGAACTAGCCTCGTCCTCGAAGATGCGGCGGATCTTCACCCTCTCCAAGGGGAGAGGCAGGTTCGGGCGTCTTCGGCCGAAACCGGTGAGGGGTCTTCCGGGCACCCAACCTCGGGTTACGCAAAGATCTCCTCCTGGGGGAGAGGCAGAACCTGCCCCGGACTCGATCCGGGGTTCCGCCGTCCCCGGCGGAAATCGGTGAGGGGTCTTCCGGGCACCCACCCCTCGGGTTACGCAAAAGCCTCTCTGCACGTCCTCCGCCCACGCCTCCAGCCGCCACCGGGCCGCATCCCGCAAGGTGGCTGCGCTGCCGGACGCCTCAGGCAGGTCTAACGAGAACCGCTGCACCGTCCCATCCGCCCGCTCGATCCGGCTGCCCACCTGCTGCGCCATCAGCCCCCGCCGCGCCAGCCGCGCGGCCAGCCGCTGTGCCAGCGCCTGCAGCGCGAACGTCAGCCGGTCCACGTTGTGTTCTTCCCACTCGAAGTCGATCGCCTCATCCAAAACGATCGGCCGCGGCCGCCCCTTCAAAGGCTGCGGATCCTCGCCCTGCGCCAGCCCCCGCGCCCGCGCCCCTTCGACCCCATACCGCGTCCGCACGGCGTTCGCCGGCAACTCGGCAAACGCGCTGATCGTGCCGATCCCCAGCATCCGCAGGTGCCCGACCGCCCGCTCATCCAGCGGCAGCCGGTCGACCGGTTGCTCGGCCAGGTAGGCCCGGTCATCCCCCGAAACCACCGCAACGCCCGAATCCCCCGCCGTCCGCGCCGCCACCTCCGCCGCCAGCCGACCCCTTGCCAGCCCGACATGGGCCACCTGCCCCGTCGCCGCTTCCACGTCGCGACGCAGCCGCGCCCCCAGCTCCGCGTCCGGGCCATACAGCGGCTCAAGCCCCGCCCCGTCCGCAAACGCCAGTCCCACCCCGGCGTCTTCCACCACTGGCGAAAACCGGTCCAGCACGTCCAGCACCGCCTCGAACGCTTTGCCGTAGCGCGCCGGATCGTCGGGCACATAGACGCCCTCCGGACAGCGCTGCGCCGCTTCCTTCACGGCCATCCCCAGCCGCAACCCGGCGTGCTGGGCCGCCTCGGAAACCTCGATCAGCCGCCGCTGGTTAGCTTGCTGCGCGTAGATCGCCAGCGGCTGCCCCGACCACGATGGCTGCGTCTGCGCTTCCACCGTGGTTCGGAAATGCGGAATCCACAGGCACAACGTCTTGCGGTCCATCGGACCTCCTGAGAAACGGACAGTCGATCACCAGGTGCTGCACCCCCGTGTCGCTGCGCGACTTCAGCACCCGAACCTCCAGCGTTAGCCCCATCGGCACCTGCGTCAGGCGGCTGCCCTGCCAGCGCCATCCCCGGCACGCCACCCCCAGCCGCAGCGAGGCCAAATAAGGCAGCCCCGCAACCCGCGAACCGCCGGCCGCCGTTACCACCACCAGGCTCGCCGCCCCGCGACCCGCCAAATCCGCCAGCTGCGACCATCGGTTGCCACGCGGCCGCGCGCTTTCCAGGTCCAGCAGCACCGCCTCGAATGCCTGGCTCCGCAGCAACGTCGCACTCGCCTGCAACGCCGTCTCCGCGTCCGGCGGCCGCACCACCACCAGCCGCGACAAATCCAGGTCCATCGCCACCCCAGCCGTCGGCGCAAACGTCCCCGGCAGGTCCACGTACGCCGCCAGCCCCCCGCCCTCAAGCGCGGCCCCCAGCACCCGCCACCCCAGCGTCAGCGCCCCGCCGCCTGGCGCACCGGTCAGTTCGCTCAGCCGCCCCTTGGGAATCCCCTCAAACCCGGTCGCCCGGTCCAGCGCCCCGCTGCCGGTCGAAAACCCGGCCTCCCGCGGACTGACCCCAAACAACCGCCCCGCGGCGTGCAACCCCCAGCGCTGTTCGATTTCATTCACAGCCGTCCGCAACGCGGCGGGCCGCTCGGTGTCGGGAAGAGCCAGCGGAACACCCTGGGCAATACGGGACCCCATCATACCAAACAAAAACCGAACACAGGCCCACACCATCAAGACTCAACCTGGAACAAGCCTTGAAATCCTCAATCCCCACCTTCTGGCACCCTCACGCCGTTCGGCGTAAGCTCCCTCTCCGCGGCACTTGAGGGGTAGTCACTCCTCGAACTGGACCGCTGCCGAATCCTTAGCAGTCCGAATCTCTTTGACAGGCGAGAAAAACCCGAATGACCGCAGAACCCCAACTCTTCAGAATCAACCCCGAAAACCGCGAATCCGAGAAGATCGCCGAGGTCGAATTCGCCAGCCTGGGCTTCCAGGAGCGCCGCGACATCCAGGAATGGGTCGCCGCCAACCCCGAAATCCTGGGCGACGACCTCCTGATCATCGGCAAGGAATTCAGCGGCTTCGACAAAGTCAGTGATCGGTTGGATCTACTTGCAGTAGATGCTGACGGCAAACTCGTGGTCATCGAGCTTAAGCGCGATGACTCCGGCACCGACGCCCACTGGCAAGCCATCAAGTACGCCAGTTACCTCCAACGTGCGAGTGTGGAGGATCTCGTCCGCATGTTTGCTGACTACGGAGAAGTGTCGGAAGAACACGCCGCTAGTCAGATTCTGCAACACCTCAACGCCGATGATCTGAATGCGCTGAATAAGGATCAGCGGATCATCCTAGCCAGCCATCGGTTTGCTCCCGAGGTGACATCTGCCGCCCTGTGGCTAAACGAGAAAGCCCCGGGTGAGGACTTGATAACGTGTGTACAGCTAATACCTTATCGGGATGTTCAGACCGAATCCCTATACGTTCAGGCACACACGATAATCCCTGTGCCAGGAATCGACGACTACCTCGTTGTAATCGACGGATCGTCCATCGACAGTCGACCCTTGAGGACAGGAGCCAGCAAGTTGGCTCAAACCTTTGCGAGGAATCGGGGAGACGACATTACTCGGTTTCTCAGGAGAATCTCAGACCGGACGTTAGATGGGCTTCCATCGCACCTCAAGCCCGAGAGGACGAGTCGTTGGGCCGGAGGAGATCCTTCCCTCCGATACTGGCATTTGTGGTATTCGCGCCCCTTTTGGGGCAATTGGAGAGCCCACTACCACATCAATCTCTCTCCTGACAGCGATGGCCGTGAGATCACTTGGAAAGCAAACATAGGCTTCTCGGACTACCGGAATGAGATTGCTGACTTGGAGAGCAAACTGGCTGACCTAAATGTCTATGAGGATCAGTGGTGGGAAGATAGGTCGGGAGAGCTTGGAGTAACACGCTTGAGCGATGATCTGGACGATGCTTTCGCCGCTACGCTCGTTGAGACTCTTGGTCGCTTCATAGAGGTGGTTACCCCGAGGATCGACGACATTGTGGATACCTCCAACGAAGAAGACGCCTAGCTGTAGACTCCCGACCCGCACTTGCCGCATCTCAAGCAGGGCTCGCCCAAAGAACTGTCGCGTGGGTGGTCCGCGAGTCTGATCTTCGTGAGCTGAATCGGAGAGTCGACCGCATCCGCAGGCGACATTCTCCACCACCCGCCTTGCCAATCCTCACGCCAGTCCGTACGAATTGGGCTTGGCCAGACGAGGCAATTGACGCTCTTGCACTCCGCTTGATACAAACAACCAACGAGCCGTGGGCGGTCGGTTCGCGAACTTTCTCAGCCACGGCTGCCAGCGGCGAACTGGCGGTCCGCAAAAGCGGAACGTGGCTACCGGGAACGGAGTTTGGCCACGGACGCCACAGCCATCATCATCGCCATGGGCACGATCGGAATGACCCTTGTTCTTGCTATCAGCGGTGCGGCCTGGCGACTCGGCAGTCGCCTGGGAGCCGTTGAGAAGGGCCTGGCAAGTTGCGAGTCCGACATCCGCGAGTTGAATCGGAAAGTCGACCGCATCCTCGAACGACTCCCCCCATCACCCGCGTAGCGCACTCGCACATCGCCCTTCGATGTACGTACCCACCGGATTGACGAGTCCGAACTCCGCCTGATACAACCAATCAACGAGCCGTGGGCAGCGGGTTCGCGAACCTACCGAGTCATGAGCCAGGGGCGTGCTGGCGAAACGCACCCGCGACGTGTGGCTACCTGACGAGGTGTACCGCCGCGGACGCCATGCCCATCGTTGTCACCATGATCACCGTCGGCCTCACGCTGGTCTTTGCCGTGGCCGGCGCCGCCTGGCACGTCGGCATGCGCCTCGGCACCGTCCAGAGAGGCGTGGCCGACGCCGACGAATACACTCGCGAACTGCGGACTGATTTTCGCGAAATGCGCGCCGAGTCGCGGTCGGACAACCAGGAGATGCGGACCGAAGTCGCGCAAGTGCGGACCGCTGTGCGAGCCGACGTTCAACAAGTACGAACTGAGGTCCACAATCTCCGGACCGATATGACGGCCGAAATCCAGCACGTGCGGTCCGACGTGACGACCGAAATCCAGCAAGTGCGAACTGAGGTAAAGGCCGATGTCCAACTCGTCCGCACCGAAGTCCGCGACCTGCGGGCCGACGTCAAGGCCGACTTCAAGGAACTTCGCGCCGACGTCAAAGCCGACATGCAGGAAATGCGCGCCGACGTCAAGGCTGACATGCAGGAACTCCGCACCGAGGTGCATGCCGACATCGACAATCTCCGGTCCGACGTTCGTCAAACCAACGACAAACTCGACCGAATCCTCGAACGCCTCCCGCAAACAGTCCCCTAGGGCGACCCGGCTTCCCTAGACCAGGCCGCCTGCCGCCGGCTTGGTCTGGCCATAGCGCTCACTCCCCACTGCCGGCGGTTTCGTTGCGCAAGCGCGGCCGCGCTGTACCTGTACTGGGGTTCCGTTGGCATTCGATTCCCAGCGAACCGATCCCGTCGCGCTCCACTCGCCTGAGCTTCCGAAGTCTCGATCGCCCGTTGCCGTCAATCTTTGCCTTGCCTTCGGTACGCATCTAGTGTACACTGCGCGAAACCACTTCGCAACCCCGATCGGAAACCCCTCGTGGCCGTCACCGCAACCCGCGTTCTCCGTCCCGTCCCGGCGCTTCCCAGCCAGCCGCGCCGCGGGTCCCGCGCCGGCTCAGGACCTGCTTGGAAGAAACTCCTCGCATCGCAGCGGTCGCGTTTCACACCCTCGCCACGACCGCCGCACTTGGCCGCAACCTCCGCCCCTGCCGCCAGCACATTTCCGTGCACCAAAGCGGGCCAAACCGGGCCCCGCGGCGCCTCAAGAGTTTTTTGGAAAAAACTCTTACGTGCGCGAAGGCCCAGCTTTCCACCCCCTCCGCCCAGCGAGTTGAGCCGCCCGCCCCATCGCGGTACTGTCAGGCGCTGCCTGCCCACGGGACGCCCCGCATGAGCCAGGATCAGAGCCGCCCCAACGTGCTGCTCATCATCACCGACCAGCAGCGCGGCGACTGCCTGGGCATCGACGGCCACCCCGTCCTGCAAACGCCCGCCATGGACTGGCTCGGCGCCTCCGGCACCTTCTTCCGCCGCGGCTACTCCGAGTCCCCGTCCTGCATCCCCGCCCGCCGCGTCCTCATGTCCGGCCGCCCGCCCGACGAGGACGGCATGGTCGGCTTCATGAGCGCCCCCTGGGATCCGCCCGCCACCCTGGCCGGCGAGCTTCGCGCCGCCGGCTACGAAACCCGCATGGTCGGCAAGCTCCACCTCCATCCCAAGCGCAAGCGCTTCGGCTTCGACGTCCTCGAACTGGCCGACTCCACCCGCGCCGACGACAACGAATACCTCGACTGGCTCGGCGGCGAGTTCCCCCTCGACCGCTGGGCCATGGCCCACGGCGCCACCCCCAACGGATGGATTGGACGCCCCAACCACCTCCCCGAGGAGAAGACGCACACCTTCTGGTGTGTCTCCCGCGCCATCGAGTACCTCGAGAAACGCGACCCCTCCTGCCCCTTCTTCCTCAACGTCTCCTTCATCGATCCCCATCCCCCGATGACCCCGCCTGACTGGTTCTACGACCGCTACGCCGCCCTGGACCTGCCCGAGCCGGCCATGGGCGACTGGATGGAGCCGTGGGAAGGCCCGCCACGCGGCATTCCGGCCGAGAAGGGTCCCTACGGTCAGCGCGGCCCCATCGACGCGGGCGCCATGCACAACCTGCGCGCCGCCTACTACGGCCTGATCAACCACATCGACATGCAGCTGAGCCGGCTCTTCCAGTACATGCGCGACAGCGGCCTACTGGAAGAGACCTTTATCGTCTTCGTCAGCGACCACGGCGAGATGCTGGGCGACCACCAGATGTACTCCAAGTGCCGCGCCTTCGACGCCTCCGCCCGTGTCCCCTTCCTGGCTCGCGCCCCTCAGCGCATGGGATTCCCCCGCGAAATCGTCTGCGATCAGCCCGTCGGCCTTCAGGACGTCATGCCCACCATCCTCGAAGCCGTCGGCGCGCCCATTCCCGAATCCGTCAGCGGCCGCAGCCTGCTGCCGCTCATGCGCGGCAACGACGCCGGCTGGCGTCGCTACCTCCACGGCGAGCACTGCGGCATGTACCGCTACGTCGACGGCAACCACTGGCTGGTTGACACGCGCTACAAGTACATCTGGATGAGCCAGACCGGCCGCGAGCTCTTCTTCGACCTGCACGAAGATCCGCTCGAAGAGCGCGACCTATCAGCGCAAGCCGACCTTGCCCCCTGGCGCGAGCATCTGATCGAGAAGCTGCGCGACCGCCCCGAGGGCTTTACCGACGGCCAGCGCCTGATTCCCGGCCAACCCCACGAGCACATGATTCCAACCATGGTCCCGCCGGGCATCACCGTGACCCGGCCCAAGCTCTAGCGGGGCGCCCGATGGCCGACAAGCAGCCCCACATCCTGCTGATCATGACCGATCAGCAGCGCAACGACGCGCTCGGCATCGCCGATCACCCGGTCCTGCAGACCCCCAGCATGGACTGGATCGGCGCCACCGGCACCCGCTTCCGCCGCGGCTACACCGAGTCCCCGGCCTGCATCCCCGCTCGCCGCGTCCTCATGTCCGGGCAGGCCCCGAGCGTCAACGGTATGGTCGGCATGATCGGCGGCATGCACTGGGATCCTCCGGCCACCCTGGCTGGCGAACTCGGCAAGGCGGGCTACGAGACCCGCATGATCGGCAAGATCCATCTCTTCCCGCAGCGTCGCCGCTTCGGCTTCGACGCCATGGAGCTGGCGGATTCCACCCGCGGGGAGGGCAACGACTACCTAGACTGGCTGCACGGCGAAATCCCGCTGAACCGCTGGGCCATGGCCCACGGCGCCACTCCCAACGGTTGGATTGGGCGACCCAACCACCTGCCCGAGGAGCTCACCCACACCTTCTGGTGCGTCTCCCGCGCCATCAACTTCCTCGAACGCCGCGACACCAGCCAGCCCTTCTTCCTCAATCTCTCCTTCATCGACCCTCATCCGCCCTTCACCCCGCCCAAGTTCTTCTTCGACCGCTACGCAGACATGGATCTGCCGGATCCCGTCATCGGCGACTGGGTGGAGCCCTGGAAGGGTCCCGATCGCGGGATCGATCCCGAAGTTCGGTCCGAGCGACGCTTCTACCGACGCGGCATGAATCTCGACCCCCTGCCCATGCACTACATGCGCGCCGCGTACTTTGGAATGATCGACCACATCGACATGCAACTCAGCCGCCTCTTCCAGTACATGCGCGACAAGGGCCTGCTGGAGGACACGCTGGTCGTCTTCGTCAGCGACCACGGCGAGATGCTGGGCGACCACTACCACATCGCCAAGAGCTTCCCCTTCGAAGCCTCAGCCGGCATCCCCTTCCTCATCAACCCGCCCGAGGCCTGGGGCGCCCCGCGCGCACAGGTTCTCGACCAGCCGGTGGGGCTCCAGGACATCATGCCAACCCTCATCGACGCCGCCGGCGCCGAAATCCCGTCCTCGGTCACCGGTCGCAGCCTGGTCCCGCTGGTTCGCGGTCAGTCGACGTCCTGGCGCGACGCGCTGCACCTCGAATACGCCAGCGGCGCCAGATCTGAACTAGCGCTGGGCACGACGCAGGATGAACCCCCGCCGGCCGAACAGCAGTGGTCCCGCGGCTGGCACGCCCTGGTCAGCGATAGTCACAAATACATCTGGGAGAGCCAGACCGGCCAGGAACTGCTGTTCGACGTCCGCAACGACCCGTTCGAGGAGCGCGACCTCTCCTCGCAGACCGACCTCGCCCCCTGGCGTCAGCGCCTCATCGAGCAACTACGCGACCGTCCCGAAGGCTTCACCGACGGCTCCCAGCTCATTACCGGCCGCCCCCACGAACACATGGTCCCAGGCCTCGCCCCACCCAACTACGACACCGGCCCACCCGTCTACTAGCGTCGCCCGCCCGCCATCCGCACCGCCTCCGGCCGCCGCCGCAACGCCAGCATCGACACAACGCCAAACACCGGCCCCAACGCCAGCAACCCAAACGCCGCCCCCCAATGCGGCCCGCCATCCACCAGAAACCCCACCAGGTGAATGCTCACAAACGTCAGCAAGAACCCAACGCAAATCTGCATCGTCAGCGCGGTCCCCACGTACTCCGCCGGACTCAACTCCGAGATTGCCGCCGAGAACTGCGCCGAGTCCGCAATCACGCTGAATCCCCAAACCAGCATGATCGGCACCAACACCCACAGCGGCGCATCCACCAGCAACGCCACAGCAACCGCCGCGCTCCCGCTCACCGCCATCGCCCCAGCCGCCGTCACCGATCGTCCAACGCGATCGGCCACCAAACCGCCCACAACCGCCCCAACCCCACCAACCGCAATCACCGCAAACCCCAGCCCTGACGCTATTCCAGCCTCCCCGCCTTCTCGCGCCACCACCTGCGCTAGGAACAGTGGCGCCCACGCCCACATGGCGTACAACTCCCACTGGTGCCCGAGATACCCAAGCGTCGCCAGTCGCAGTCCAGGCGCGCGCACGATCTGCAGCGCGAACCTTGGATTGAATCTAGCCGGCGGCGACGCGAGAGGCCCCTGCCGAACCCCGCCCAACACCAGCAATCCCGCGGCTAGCGCGAGGATCGCGGTCACTAGCACCACCGGGCGCCACGACGCATCCAGCAACGCCCTCACCAGGTGAGGGCTCGCCGATCCGATGGTCAGCGCCCCCACGATCAAACTAAGCGCCAATCCCCGGCTGCGCCGAGTCCACGTGGCCGCCAGCTTTAGCCCCGGCGGATACACGCCTGCCAGAAACGCTCCGGTAAGGAAACGCAGCACCGCTCCGTCTAGCGGGCCAGTGGCAATCAGGGCAAGGCCGGCCGTCGTCAGAGCGGCGCCCACGGCGCTGAGCGCGAACAGCCTTGAGGCGTTAAAGCGATCGGGCAGATTCAGAACGCCGCTCACCAGCGTTCCGGCCACGAATCCCAACTGCACCGCCAGCGTGAGCCAGGCGGCCGTCCCGGTGGCGAGTTTCCACTCTGCTTGAATCAGCGGCGCAACCGCGGCAGCGCTGAACCACGGCGCCAGCGCCAGCAACTCGGCCAGGGTTAGCAGGCTCAGGTTTCGCCACTGGCGGACACTGCTCTCAGCGGGTGGCTGAGCATCCCTCATCGGCAAACCCTACCCTGCGACGTGCCCGGAACCCGCCATGTGCCGAAAGCGAACGAGGCCCCCGCCGAAGCGGGAGCCTCGTTGCACAGGCGGGTCGAGCGCTAGCGCGAGACGTCGCCATTCGCCAGGCCGTCCTGAAACTTCTTGAGCAGCGCATTGACCTGCTCGCTGGCCTTGTCCAGCGATTCCTGCCCCGACATCTCGCCGACCAAGGCGCCGTCCATGATCGGTCGCCAAAGTGCGCGGATCTCGGAGTAGAAGCCGCCCGGCACATACCACTGCATCGCCCGCAGATTCGGGCTGGCAATGTACTCGTACAGGTGGTTCATGCCCTGCGGTGGCGCGGCGTTGGCTGCGGGAAGATTCGCAATGTCTTTCCAGAGCGGCAGGTGGCCGCGGTCAATGGACACCCGGCCCTGCACGTCTGGACCGGCAAGGAAGTAGACCCAGTCCACTGCCTGCTCTTCCACGCCCGTTACCGTGGCCGTAGCGGCAAGGATGTGCGGCTGGTCGTTCCACTCAAAGTTGGCGTGGTCGGTGTTTTCACCCCATGGCATCGGCGCCAACGACCATTCGAAGCGATCGTCGATGCGAGGCGCACGGAAGCCGGTGCTGTATACGACTCCGCCAATCTCACAGGCCTGCTTGCCGGCCGAGAACGGGTCGCCGAATTCGCCGGAGAGGTCGCCGCGCTGTTCCGGCGTGTAGGACACGTTTTCAGTGTGGATGTAATCCACGATGTCCTGCCACCCTTGCCAGCCGCCGTCCAGCGGCGGACCCCAGATCTGGTGACCGTCCGGTCCGTCGACGCGAGCCTGGCCGTTGTTGTAGCCGTACATCTGCGGGAAGACCTGGAACTGCTCCGAGCGCGTGGCCCGGATGCCCCAGATGTCGTTCTCCGGGTCCGTAACCTTCCGCATCTCTTCAAGCAGGCCGCTGTAGCGCATCCCCTCGCTGGGATGGTTGGCGCCCGCCGCGTCAAACAGCGTGACGTTGTAGGCAAGACCGCCAATGGCGCCCTGGTACGGCATTCCGTACAGCGGCGCCTGTAGACGGCTGGAGTCGTACGGAAAACTCTGGTCCATGTTGTCCGAGTAGATGTCGGGCTGGAACCAGTAGTTCGACGGGTCGTAGCCGTCCTTCTTGGCGAGGATGTCGTCAATGTTCAGCCAAATGCCCGCACCCTGGAACTGCTGGTACGAGACACCGTTGAGCAGGTTCGACTCGGACAGCGTGCCGGCGACGGCTTCCACGGCGATCTTCTCGTAGTAGATGTGGTCCTGCGGGATGAACTTGACCTTGATGTCAGGTCGCTCAACCGCAAATCGCTCGATGGCCCACTGCATGGCCGCGCCACGTGGACCCGAGGTGTGGTCGGTGGCGTGCTCAATCTTGACGGTGCGAGTTACAGGCGCCGCCTCCTGAATCACGACCTTCTCGACGACCTTTTCGACCTCGACCGTCTGTGTGACGACCTTTTCGACCTCGACGACCTTTTCAACCTCGACCGTCTTTGTGACGACTCGATCGACTTGCTGGGTCACGATCTTCTCGACCGGGACTTCCTTGACCTCGGTCTCGCGGACGATCTTCTCGACCGGGACTTCCTTGATCACGGTGGTCTCGACCGGGACTTCCTTGGTAACGACCTGGGTCTCGCCACAGGCCGCCAGGGCAGCCAGTCCGGCTATTCCGGTTGCTCCCGCGGCGGCGCCGCGCAGCATGTGTCTACGTGAAATTAGTCGACGCATCAAACCCTCCCTGGTTGCAGCATGAGTGTCGTGTTGACGCTCAGCGATCCGTCGCGCCGCAGACTCTATAACAGGTGTGCGATGGCGTCGAACCACTCGAAAGCCCGGCCTGTACCGCCGCCTAAACTATGGGCCGCGCCAGCGTGGCAGGACGCGTCGGCGGCTGCACGACCTCCGGCCAGGTATCGCCGGTCGCTTCGCACCAACGGCGAAACGCTCGCCGCGAGCGTTCCACCTGCTCTCGGTAGGTCGGATTGCGGATCTGGTTGTGCAGTTCCAGAGGATCGTCTTGCAGGTCATACAACTCGTCGCTGTCGTCCTGGGATTCCACGTACTTCCAGCGTTCGTCCACCCACATCCGCAGCGGATGCAAGGGATCCGTCCAATTCACCGAGTGAAATTCAGCGACGACCCCTTCGTTCACCTTCGTGTCGCCGCCCAGCGCTAAGTCGCTGAAGTCCACCCCTTGCAGCACGTCGTCGGGCTGCCCGCCGCACAGACGTACGATCGTCGGCACCAGGTCCACCAACGACACCACGCGCGTCGTTCGATGAGCGGCGTCGAGCCCGCCGGGCGGCCGAACGACCAATGGGATCCGCACCAGGTCTTCGTACATCACGGCGCCCTTCGCGGCCAGCCCGTGGTGCCCCAGCATCTCGCCGTGGTCCGAGAAGAAGATGAACAGCGTGTTGTCCCACTTGTCCGCGTCCAGCAGGGCCGTGACCAGTCGGCCGACCAGGTGGTCCACATATGAGACGGCGCCCCGATAGGCCGCCCGCATGGATCGAATCTCGTCGTCCGTCCAGTCGGATATCACCTTGAGTTGCTCCGCGTCGCGGTGGGCAACCAACGCCGGCCCCCCCGGGTCATGCCGGTTCGCTGGTATGTCCATGTCGGCCGGGTCGTACATGGAATGGAACGGCTCGGGCGAGGTGTACGGCGGATGCGGCTCGTGACACGAATAGACCAGGCAGAACGGCCGGTCGTCACCCTTCCGGCCGCGCACCCAGTCGCTGGCGTGATCCATGTGGAAAAAGGAAGGGTGCTGAGCGAGCGGCAGCAGCGAAGGCCCAACGCTCGTCTTGCGGTTGTAGACGGCGGGATCCGGCTCGAACCCGTGCTCCTTGCCGCCAATCTCCACGCCGATCTGCTGTGTCAGCCGCAGGACCTCGTTCTGCGCGCGCCTGTCCACGTCGATATCGCCAGAGCGCGAGCAGAAGTCCGGAAAGCCGGGTCGCGCCGCCCCGCTACCCAGGTGCCACTTGCCCGCGTAGCCCCGCAGGTAGCCAAGGTCTCCCAGGTAGTCGCCCAGGTTTCGCACGCCCTCCGGGTAGCGCATCAGGTCGCAGCCCGGCCGCATCTGGTGATTCGCCACCATGCCGTTGGTGTGCGGATACAGGCCCGAAACGGTGGCCATGCGGGAGGGCGAACAGATTGGGTAGGGACAGTACGCTCGGCTGAAGAGCGCCCCGTCGTCAGCAATCCAATCCAGGTGCGGCGTTCGGATTCCTTGCACCCCGCCCGCGGCAATGGTGTCGGCGTGTTGCTGATCGCTAATGAACAGGACGACATTCGGCTTCTCAGCTGCCATCGCTCGTTACCCCTCCGCTGCGGTGCCCAAAGACCCGGCTCGGCGACGTTCCCGGTGTGACCTTATGCCATCGGCGGGCGTCTGGCATACGGGTCCCCTTCCGAGTGATGACGGCGGCTATCCCTTGATCTGCTCCGCCATCCACTCCGACGTCACGTACGCCGCCTCGTCCACCACGTCCTCGATTGTTCGGCCGGAGCGCTTCAGCACCTTGAAACTGTGATCGGCGGCCTCCAGGACATGCAGGCCTGCGTTAGCCGAGAGTTCGTCCACTACTTCGCCAAATAGATCCATCCGCGCCATACGGTCGCGGTCGCCGGACAGAAACAGAGTCGGCACTTCAACTTCGGCAAGGTGCTCCGCCCGAGCAGTGTCTGGCCGCCCCGGCCGGTGCAGCGGAAACGCATAGGCGACGATCCCGGACAGTCGGTCGATCATTCCCTTCGACACAGCCAGCGTTGCCATCCGACCGCTCATCGAGTGCCCGCCCGCAAAGGTGGGCAAATCGGGCGCGGACTCTCTGGCCGTCGCGACCGCCAACTGCACCGTTGCCAGGCGCACGCGCTCGCCATCCATGCCGCCGCGACCCGACTCCGAGTAGGGGTAGTTGAATCGAAACGTCGCGACGCCGGCATCCGCCAGCGCCTGAGCCAACGTTTCCATAAATGGATGGCGGGCATTGGTTCCGGCGCCGTGACCCAGCACCAGCAGTGCCCGTGAGCCGGGCGGCCGGAGCAGGACGGACGACACGCTGCCACGATCGGGCGAGACCTGGAACGAGCGGAGCTCTTCTCCTGACATCGGCCGCTTAGCCATCCGCCAGTTCGGCCGCACCTCGCGCACCGTAACGTCGCAAGGCTTCGGCCACATCCTCGCGCCTGCCGGCCAATGCTCGGTCAAGGTGCGTCTGTCCATCGTCTCCGAGCCGATTGAGGTTGGGCTCGACCGCCGCCAGCAGGTCGACGGTCCTCGCGTAGTCGCCGAGCGGATCGCGAAAGTTCCCGGCGCCCCAGATCGCGCCGCCCAGCGGCGTTCCGCCAAAGTCGTTCGTAACGCCCAGCGACGGTTGGTGCCCGAGCAGAACCTCCACGATGTCCGCATATCCGCGCACGGCGGCGCGGTCCAACGGAGTCCCGTTGTCATCGCCGCGTGCGTCAACCGGGAATCCCACCTTCAGCATCAGCGCAACGCCCTGACCGTAGTTATTCCAGGCGGCGTCGCTAATAGCCCGGGCCTCGTCGGGCGCCAGCGACGCCACGAGCCCCGGGTGCGTATTCACCAGCGCCTGCGCGCGAGCGCGATCCGCAGTCCATCCTGCGTGAATCAACTGCTCCGCAAGACTGGCCCGCGCGAGCAACTGCTCAATGAACTCGTCGTGGCCTTTCGTGCTTGCATAGGGAAGCGGTCGCATCCCCACACCCATTCGATAGATGTATATGTGCCCGCCGGGCGGCCGACCGTCCATGTGCGGACCATGATTACTCCGCGAGCGCAGGGCGTCCGGATGATCCGCCAGCACCCGATCCGCAATCGCGACGTCGCCCAGCGCGCACGCGACGAAAATGTCCGGCGTGGCTCCGCGCTCGACGAGTCGTCGACATACGGCGGATTCATCAATGGCCCACTGCGCCGGCGTGGCTCCGTGATCGATGTCTCGCATATCACCGTCCGCGCCCCGATCAACGAGCAGGTCAACGATCTCGGGAGTCCGCGCCATGTGCAGCGGCGATGCCCCGTCGCGTCCGCGCTCGTTGACACAGTCGGGCCGCTCCGTGATCCGCCGTTGCAGCATGGCCGCATCGCCAAGATTCGCGGCAGCGTGTGCGTCAGCCCTCAGCCCGCGGCTCAGAAAGTCCTCGAACAGATCGGTCATCACCGGCGAACCATCGGTCCGACGTTCCTTCACCCACAGCTCGATACGCTCGCCATCCAGCACGCCCGACCCGCCCGGCTCCCAGCCCGACCGCGCGTTCACGTCGGCGCCAGCCTCCATCAGCACCCGCATCATCTCGGCATCCCCGCGCGAGCTGGCCTCAACCAGCGCCGGCGCGTCGAAATATCCCCACGGCTCATCAATGTGCTCACGTAACCACGAGTCCGAGTTCAGCAGCGTCCGCATCCCGGCCGCGTCCCCACTTCGCAACGTCGCCAGAAAGCGACGGGCGGACGGAGTGTGTTCAGACAAGCTCGGATCCGTCGTTAGGAGCCTCTGGACCTAGTACGGCCGCCGTCCCCACGGCTGTGGATTGCGCTTGCCGAATCTGGTCGCTGACTCGTCGTAGTTGCTGCCGCGCAGGTCATCGCCTTCCAGCGCCGCGTGGCCGCTGTGCCCGCGCACGATCTCGACCAGCGCGGCTCGCATCCGCCCCAACTCGTCGTCATAGGCCGGGTCGTCGGCCAGGTTGGTCAGCTCGGTCGGGTCGGACTGGCGGTCGAAGAGTTGCTCGAAGCGGCCGTTGGCCCACCAGATGTACTTGTAGCGCTCCTCAATTAGGGCCAGCTGGCGGTTGTCCTGGTCGCCGAAGACGCCGTGAACGGGCTCTCCGGGGTGGCGGCCGGCGATCACGTCGGCCAGGGGCGGCGCGGTGCCGACATCCGGCGGGAGATTGGCGCCGGCGGCGTTGAGCATGAACGGCATTAGCTGCTCCTGGCTGGTCAAGGCGTCAACACGGCGCGACGGACCCAGATCCAATTCGGTTCGAATCGCCTCCGGCGCCCAGACGATCAGCGGGACGTGGGTGGACTCCTCGTAGAAGTTGCTCTTGAAAAACAGGTTGTGATCGCCCATCAGATCCCCGTGATCGGAGTTGAAGACGATGACGGTGTCCTCGCGCAGTCCGAGCCCGTCCAGCACGCCCAGCAGGCGGCCGATGCAGTGGTCCAGGTGCGTGATGTTGCCGTAGTAGAAGGCGCGGGCCAGCGCGATCTGCTCTGGCCCCAGGGAGTGCCACGTGTACTCGAAGTTGGCGCGGCGGAGTTGCGGCGGGCTCTCCGGCATGTCCTTGCCGTTGCGCCACGGCGCGGGCACTTCGTCAGGGGCGTAGAGCTGGTCGTAGGGGCGCGGCGGGTCGTAGGCCGAGTGCGGCTTGGTGAAGCTGCAATGCAGGTAGAAGGGCCGGTCGGGCTCGGCCGCGTGGTGCTGATGCAGAAACCGGATCGCCTCGTTGGCGGTCCAGGTGGACACGTAGTGCGATTCCGGCACCGGCGAGGGCGCGGCGAAGATGTCGTTGTTGCCGACGCCGTGGGCACGTTCCAGTCCGGCCCAGGGTGTCGTCTGCAGCCAGTGGTGGTAGTCGTCGCCTTCGCGCATCCGGCCTTCTTCGCAGATCACGGTGCTCTCGAAGCCATTCAACATGCGCTGATCGGGCGTGAAGTGGAACTTGCCGGCCCCGTGGGTGCGGTACCCGTGCCGCGTCAGCACGCCGGGCAGCGTGTTCTCCGGGTTCATCGGATTCCGCGAGTTGCCAAACACCCCGTGCGCCCACGGGTGCTGCCCGGTCATCCAGGTCGTGCGCGCCGCCACGCACACCGGCGTCTCGCTATAGCAGCGGGCCAGGTAATAGCCGTCCCGCGCCAGCGCGTCGAGCGACGGAGTCTGCAGCCAGGACTGACCCGCGACGCCCAGCGCGTCGCCGCGCTGTTGATCGGTCGTGATGAACAGGATGTTCGGACGCTGCGCGGGCATGTGGGGACCCCATGGAGTTGGCGCCGACGGCATTCTGATTGATGGGTCCCATCCTGGCGAACGTTTTTGGAAGTGGCGCTACGCTGGATCGGTCGCAGGCCAGGAGCACTACGTCTCCCTTCCGCTCATCTCACCATGCCTGAGCGCACCTTCCTCACCGCCGAATGGCGCGATCTAGCTCTCCTCAACTACGAGATCGAGCCAGAAGTGCTGCAGCCACTTGTGCCCAGAGGTACTGAGCTCGATCTCTGGGACGGACGCTGCTTCGTGAGCGTGGTTGGCTTCCGGTTTCTTAATGCGAGGCTGATGGGCGTCTCCATACCGTTCCACTCAGACTTCCTGGAGGTGAACCTCCGGTTCTATGTGCGTCGCGAGACTGAGGGCGAGGTGCGGCGCGGAGTGGTGTTCGTCAAGGAGATCGTTCCGCGGCGCGCCATCGCCCGGGTGGCGCGGGTGGTCTACAACGAGAACTACGTCGCCCTGCCGATGCGCCATGCGGTGGACGACGTCTCGGCGCGTTACGAGTGGCGGTTCGAGGGCGCGTGGAACCGCCTGGCGCTTTCGGGACTGGGTGACTGGCGGATTCAGGACCCGGCATCGGAGGCCGCCTTCATCACGGAGCACTACTGGGGATACGCGGTGCAGCGGGACGGTTCAACGCTCGAATACCAGGTCGAACACCCGCGCTGGCGGGTTGCGCAGGCGACTGCGGTCGAGTTGGTGTGCGACGTCGGTCGGCTGTACGGCGACGGATTCGCCCAGGCGCTGAGCCGCGAGCCGGCATCGGCCTTCCTGGCGGATGGATCGGCGATCGTCGTGCGACGCGGCCGGCGACTACCCGTAGGTGAGGCCTGACGAGCCGAGCGCCGAGTCGTTCGGCCGACACTCCGCGGGCCGCGCTACGCTGAATCGACTTCGCACTCCCCGGTCCCGGCCCATGCCGCCGAGCTTCCTGTTCCTGATTGCCGACGATCACCGGCACGACGCCATCGGCTCGCTGGGCAATCCGGCCGTGCACACGCCGACCCTGGACGCCCTGGCCGCCGCCGGCACCGCGCTGACCAGCACCTACATCATGGGATCCACGTCCAACGCAGTCTGCATGCCCAGCCGGGCCATGCTGATGACCGGGCGCTCGCTGTTCCGGGTCTTCGCTCCGAATCCGGGGGATGTCTCGCCGTACCCGATGGATCCTGAGATACCCACGTTTCCACAGTTGCTGCGCGAAGCGGGCTACCGAACCTACGGCGTGGGCAAGTGGCACAACGAGCCCGACCTCTTCGCCCGCAGTTTCAACGGCGGCGGCAGCATCTTTTTCGGCGGGATGTCGGACCACGACGCCGTGCCGCTGCACGACTTCGACCCGGACGGCGTCTATCCGCCGCAGGCCATGGCACCTGGTGACGGCTTCTCGACCGAGATGTTCGTCGACAGGGCGATTCAACTGTTGCGGGATCATCCCGCCGACCAGCCGTTTTGCATCTATACGGCGTTCACGTCGCCCCACGATCCGCGCACGCCGCCTGCCGAGTTCGCCGAGATGTATCCGCCCGAGGAGATCGAGCTTCCGCCAAACTTTGCGCGCATGCACCGCTTCGACAACGGCCACCTGCACGGACGCGACGAGTCCCTGGCTGCCCATCCCCGCGATCCCGACGAGGTCCGCCAACACATCGCCGACTACTACGGGATGATCAGCCACCTGGATGCGCACATCGGACGCCTGCTTGATGCTCTGGATGCCTCAGGCCATGCCGAGAACACGATCGTGGTCTACACCGCCGACCACGGTCTGGCCGTGGGCCAGCATGGCCTGCTGGGGAAGCAGAACGTCTACGACCACAGCCTGCGCGTCCCCCTGATCGTGCGCGGGCCGGGTATCCCCGCCGGGCAGCGCCGGGAGGGGCTGTGCTACCTGCACGACCTTTTTCCGACCATCCTCGACCTGGCGGGCCTCCAGGCGCCGTCCGGATGCGAGGGCGAGAGCCTGGTTCCGGCGCTGACGGGCCAGGACGCGGCGATGCGCGACCGCGTCTTCGCGGCCTTTCAGCGCAGCCAGGATCTAGGTTCCGACGATTCCACGCAGCGCATGGTTCGCCGCGGCGACCTGAAGCTGATTGAGACGTGCATGGCCGGTCTAACGCATCTTCAACTCTTCAATTTGGCCGACGATCCCTGGGAAACCCGCAACCTCGCCGACGACCCGGCCCATGCCGAGCGCTTGACCGAGATGCGTCGCCTGCTGCACCGCGAGCGCCTGCATGCCGGCGATCCGGACATCCGCGAGTCAGACACCTAGCAGCGCTCGATCCGCCGCTTCACTGACTTTCCAGGCGCGGTGCGCCTGACTAGAGCCCGAGCACGCCTCGAATGTTCTCGCTGAAGATCTTGCACTTCTCGTCGTGGGTCAGGTCGGCGTGCGCCACGTTCCCCATCTGCCAGGTCTGGCCGAGCACCGGATAGTCGGAGCCGAACACGGCACTTTCGACTCCGGCCACCTTCACGAACGCCTCGATCTGGCCCCGGCGGTTGCCTGAACCCGACATCTCGCAATAGACATTCGGCAGGTCGCGCACCGTCAACGCCAGGTCCGGCGTGCGAATGTGTTGCCAGATGGCATGCGCCCAGATGAACCGCGCATTGGGGTACGTGGTCGCCAGCTGGCGAATGCGCGCCGGCGTGCCGTACGTGTGGCTGAGAATCGGTAGCCGGTGATCGTCGGCGAACTCGTACACGGGAATGTAGTTGGGGCCATGAATCGGGTATTGGTGGCACGTGGAGTGGATCTTGATGCCGCGAAACCCCTGCTCGTCCACGCGGCGGATCAACTCTTCTTTCGCCAGCTCGGGATAGTTCGGGTTGGGAACCGCGAACCCGATCACCCGGTCTGGATGGTCGCGTACCGCCTCGGCGACTAGCTCATTGCCGCGCACGAAATCAGGTCCGATGGCCGTGTACGCGCTGAAGCAGGAGTAGTCCACGCCCGTCTTGTCCATCACTCGCAGCAAGTCGCCCGCGCCGCCGCCCTGGTAGAAAAAGTTGGTCCCCGGTCCCGGGTGGCTGTGAACGTCGATAACGAAATCACTCAGCGGCTCGCCCGCCAGCGCGTCGGCGGCTAACGGATCCGGGTGGTGGTGATGCGGGTGCGGCGCGTTGTGACGCCAGACGTGGCCGAACATCGCGCTACCAGGCCGCCATGGCGAGCAGCCGCTCAAGGTTGGACGCACCGATGGCCTGGCGGGCGTCGTCGTCGATATCCGCGTACATCAACTCGGCGTGCGGTGGACCGACCGCCTGCCAGGGTAGCTTGGTGCCGAACACGAGGCGATCGGCACCCACGGCGTTGGACAGGTATTCGATACCCCGGTGCGTTCGGTAGCCGCCGGTCTCCAGCCAGATGTTGGGCGCCTCGCGCATCAGCGGGGTCATGCTTCGGTTGATCATCTTGTCCACGTCGCACACCACGATTTGCAGGTCGGGATAGTTGGTCGCGACACGGTACAAGTCCCGGACTGTGGCGTTGCTAAACGCGTCGATGTGCCAGAACAGCGGAACCTGGCCGGCCAAGGCCGCAAACAGATCGCCTAACACCCAGTCGTCAGTCAGAAACCGCTGGTCGTCCGGAAAGATGCGGACGGCGCGCACACAGGCCGAGTGCAATTCCTCCACGAATCGCGCCGGCTCGGGGAACTCGCCGGTGTGGTGCGGCAGCGCCAGCCACGACGGGAGAAGCGAGTCGTGGCCTTCCAGCGCCTGCATGAGCAGCTCGTTGCCCGCAACCGGGTGTTCTTCCACCGCCAGCGAGTGATAGACCAGCGCCTTGCCAATCCCGAAGCGCGCCTGGTGCGCCGCCAGGTCGTCGGAAGTCAGAAAGGCCCCGGCCGGCCCCGGACGGGACACCATGCCGAGCGCGCAATTCGCGTCGAAGAGTTCAGCCACGATGGTGATGGTACGGAACCGAACGGGCGCGGCCAACCCGGACTGGCTGGCACAGACCAAAGGCCGTTAGCGACAGGATGCGCCACCTACTCTGCGGTCGAGGTCTGCGTGGTACGTCCCCGTCGCCGGTCAATCACGTAAGTGCCGGCCATCTTGTCGTGGACGCCTTGCCGGTGCTCGTCGAACGAGGCCCACAGGAACCCAAGGCAAAGGGGAATCTGGACGGTTCGCACCAGGGCGCGCTCGAGTCCGACGGGGCCGCCGGAGTGGTCGACCACCCGCAGGCCGAAGATCAGCTTGCCCGGCGTCGCACCCCACGCCCACCAGAAGACGGCGAAATAGATGATGGCGTAGTAGAGGTAGTAGGGAACGATGTAGATGGCGAATTCGGATTCCAGGAGGCTGGA
Organism: Chloroflexota bacterium; assembly: GCA_026707185.1. The sequence continues at coordinate 1,335 of JAPOXI010000112.1, read as the reverse complement.
GTGATCGAGGCTGAACGCCAGGCTGGCCAGCATCATCACCAGCAGCAGCACGCAGAGATCCAGCAGATTCGCATCAAATCGGGATCGGAAGGTCGCCAGCGGGTAGCCGCCCAGGGATGGCTCGTCGGTCGCGCCGGCTTCGCCGCCACGCGATTCTGCTGACGGCCGGTCTGCTTGCGTAGCCACGGGTCGCCTCCGGTCAGGGTGCGCTCCGCTACTGGGGGATCAAATTATACCGCCCGGCGCCCCGGACGGCCGTGCCTGGTGTCGGCTCGAACGCCGCGCACGATTTCGGCCGGAATTCACGGACTCGAGACGTCAATCGAACTGTCGTCAGGTGCCGGCCCTCGGCCGGCGGCCATCGCTGATCGCAAACAGGGCCCAGAGCTACTCCGTCGGCCAATCGCTTCGCCGCCGTCCCTTTCCAGTGGTCCGCGGGCGCCGCGCCTCGCGCCCGTCGCTGACGCGTCCGTCGCCGGTGTAGGTGACATAGGTGCCGGCAATCTTGTCGTGCCAGCCCTGCGACAGGTCGTCGAACAGGACCGAAATGAATCCCATGAGCAGCAGCGGGGCTGAGACGAAATAGCCGATGTGTCTGGTGAGGAGCCTTGAGAGGCCCACGTTCCGACCGTCGGCATCGACGACTTGCAAGTGCATGAGTCGCTTTCCCGCCGTGGACTTGAACATCCAGTTCGAGATCACGGGATATACGAGGTAGCCAAAGACCAGGGCGAGGACTATGGAGAGCCTGATGGCGTCTTGCCTGGCCGTATCTTCACCGACAAGCCCGTCCGGCGTTTGCGGAATCCGGATGGATAGGACGAACAGCGCCGCAAGCGACGCGACCAGCGATGCGAAGACGTCGAGTCCGAAGGCAATCGATCGGCGTCCGAATTCGGCAACCGGATAGTCCCCAATGACTGGTCGTTCCGCATCTGCCTGCCTGGCATCGTCCACTTCGATGACTCGCACCCGACGCGTGTCGGGTTCCCGCCCGGCGGCCTCCGACGCATAGCCGGCGGTCCTGGCCGGGGCCGGATCTGAGAAATCGCGCTTCCTGGGCGGTCCACCCATCAGGTCCTTATAGAGATCGCCCGCCATGTCGCGGGATCTGGTCTGTTCGGGGCCCAGGTAAACGACGTAGGTCCCGGCGATATGGTCATGCCAACCGCGACCGAATCGACTGACGAAGATCCAGGCGAAACCGAGACCGAGGCAAATGGTCGAAATCCCGTAGCCGACCAGACGCCCAATGGATTGCACGATTCCAATTCGCCATCCGTTGCGATCGACGATCTGCAACTTCAGCATCATCTTGCCCGGCGTAGCGCTGAA
>JAPOXI010000125.1 GCA_026707185.1 Chloroflexota bacterium | reverse complement strand
GCTGGCGACGATCCAGGCCTACCGCGACGAAGGCATCCCGGAGCGGGTGGCGGAGCTGGGTGAGACGCTGAAGGACGACTACGCGGCGATGGCGGCTCGCCACCCGAGCATCGGCGAGGCGCGCAGCATTGGCCTGTTCTCGGCGCTGGAATTGGTCCGCAACCGCGAAACCCGCGAGCCGCTGGTGCCGCAGATTGACCCGGCGTTCGAGAACTACGGCGTCATGAAGGAAATGTTCGCGTACATGCTCGAGCGGGGCGTGGCGACGATGACGCGCTGGAACTGGGTGATGGTGAACCCGCCGTTGACCATCACGCTGGACGAGTTGCGCGAAGGCCTGGCCGTGGTGGACGAGGCGCTGGACCTGGCCGACCAGGCGATGGTCTGAGGCTTCGCGCGGCCCTCGTCAACAACCAGACGGTGCCGCCCACGGCGGCCCCGTCCGAAAGCTGGCCGACTTAGTTGCGGCCGGGAAAGGTCAGTTCGGCGATGCCGGACTTGTCAAGCTCGCCTTTGCCGGCTTCGATCATGCGGTCGTACTGCGCCTTGGTGGCGCGGGCCAGCGGCAGGTTGAGCCCGGCGTCGTCAGCCAGCGAGAGGGCGATGCCCGAGTCCTTGGAGGCATGGGCCGAGGAGAAGTAGCACTCGTGGTCGCGGATAACCATGTCTTCGCCGTCGGTCTCGAGCACCCGCGAGTTGGCGCCGGTCTGTGAGAACACTGTTTGCAGCATTTCCAGATCAAGCCCCAACGCGGCGCCAAGCCCCAGGCCCTCGGCCAGGCCGGCGGTGTTGATGTTCATGACCATGTTGACGAGGGCCTTGACCTGGGCAGCAGTACCGGCGGGCCCGATGTACATGCGCGAGATGCTGAGACTCTCCAGGATTGGCTCGACAGCCTGGTAGACGTCCTCGCGGCCGCCGCACATCAAGTACAGCGTGCCGTCCCGCGCCTGCGTGATGCTGCTGGCCATGCAGCCCTCCAGGCTGCTGGCGCCGGCGGCTTCGGCCAGCGCCTCAACGTCCACGTGGACCTGCGGCGTGATGGTCGCGCAGTTGATGAAGGTCGTGCCGGCGGCGTCAGTCAGCAGGCTGTCGCCGCTTTCACTGAACACGTCATGCATCGACGAGTCATCGGTAACCACCGTGATTACGACGTCGGAGGCCGCCGTTACGGCCGCCAGCGTGTCAGGGGCCAGGCAGTCGAGCTCACCCGCCAGCGCTTCCGCGATGTCGCGTTGCACGTCGTATACGGCGGAGACCGTGAAGCCCTCATCGTTGAGGTGGCGCGCCATGTTGGCGCCCATCCGTCCGACGCCGACGAATCCGATCCGTTGTGTCGTAGCCGCCATCAGTCGTTCCCCCTTAAGCGGTGCGGGGCGCGGAGGGCCCTGGTTGGCCGTCCGCGCCCCGTAATTCCGTTGTGTCCGGGCGTTAGCCGGTCACTTCCCCGTGAATCTCGTTCCAATCCTCAAGCGCGTTGAGCGTCACGGCGTCTGTGATGCCGCCATCCGCGTTCGTGCCGGCGGCCGACGAGATGGCCGAGACTATGTCATCGCCGTGGTTGTAACCGGCAATGGCCGCGTTGGAGGCGTCGATCACCGACTGATCGATGCTGCCGCCATTCTGGTCGACCACCCACTGCTCAAACTGCGGATAGGTCGGCTTCTCGTCGGTCAGGTAGGCCACGGCCGCGTCGCGGTCAACGCCAAGTCCGTCCAGAACCATCTGATCGAAACCAGCGCCGCACGCGTCGTATTCCTCATTCAGCGCGCCGGCGGCCGACAGGGTCACCTTGAGCCAGAGCCTGGGCAGGTGCATGGCCCCCAGGGGACCGGCTTCACTGGATCCAATGAGCGGAATCATCTTGGCCATCTGCTTGTCCTTCCGACGCGTGACAAATCTGTAGCCCGCTCATGCTATCAAAGCGCTGTTTCGGGGACTAACAGAGTGGCGGGCTAGACTCGGATATGCCTCACTCGGGATCTCCGTCAGTCCAGGCCGGTCGCCGACCCTGGCGGCCGCTGTGGGGGCGGCGAATCGACCCGTTGCTGGAAGAAGTGCTCGCGGCCACCCTGGCGATGACCGTGCTGGCTGTGGTGGTGGCGATGCTGTACTGGGTCATCACCGGCCTCTCGCCTTGGCCCGGGCTTGTGCTGGGCGAGGTTGCGGGATTTGGCTTTGGGATTGCGCTGCTCTCGCTGTCCTCACCACGGCGGAGACGCTAGCGAAAGACGCGGGGCCTACTCGTACCTCAGCGCTTCAATCGGCGCCAGGCGCGAGGCGCGGGAGGCCGGGTAAATGCCAAATACCAGGCCAATCACCACGGACACAACGAGTGCCAGGATGATGGGCTCCAGCGTGATGGTGGTGGTTAACCCGCCGGCGAATGGATTACCGCGCGGTCCGCCCCCACCCGTCGTCTGCTCGGCGCCTGCGCCAAGGTCGTTGAGACCGAGGGAAATCGCCACGCCGAGCAGGACGCCAGCCAGCCCGCCGCCCATGCTGACCGCCACGGCCTCAATCATGAACTGCGACATGATGTCGCGTCGCTTGGCCCCGATGGCCTTGCGGATGCCGATTTCGCGAGTCCGCTCGGTGACTGACACGAGCATGATGTTCATGATGCCGATGCCGCCGACCAGCAACGAGATCCCGGCCACGGCGCCCAGGAACAGCGACATGGTGTCGGTGACCTCGGAGATCGTCTCGATCTGATCGGCCTGGCTGCCGACGGTGAAGTCCTGCTCTTCGGAGTCGTGCCGGCTGAGCAGAAGGGACTCGATGCCCTGGGTGACCCCGGACACCGTCGCGTCATTTTCGTCGACCAATTGCACGACGATGGAGGAAACCACATCGTCGCCTGCCGACGTCTTGGACGGATTCAGCCGGCTGGTGAGGGTGGGCAGGGGGATAAAGGCCGAGTCGTCGTTGCTCTGAAACGAGCTGCCGCCGTCCGAGGCCAGGATGCCGACAATGGTGAACGGCTGGGTGTTCAGCCGCACCGTCTCGCCCACGGCGTCGCCGTTGGGAAAGAGGTCGGTGGCCAGCGTGTCGCCAAGGACCACCACGCGTGAGGCGCGCGCAACGTCGTCGGCGGAAAAGAATGCACCGGTGCCAACCTCGGCATTGCGTACCGCGGGGTAGACCTCTGAAACGCCGTTGACGGAGGCTTGAACGGCGCCGTCGGGCGAGACGAACGACCCGTTGAACGAGCGGGACGCATAGAGAACCGTGATGCCGGGGATGTTGGCATCCGCGATGGCTTGGGCGTCCTGCGCGGTCAGCGTCCGCACCCCGCCGCCGCCTCCGCGGGTCCTGAACCCTCCGAAGCGATTGTTACTAGCGCCGGGGCTGACTGACAGCAGATTCGTTCCGGCCTGACGGATCCTCTCTTCAATCGACGTCTGTACGCCGGCGCCGATCGACATGAGCGTAATCACGGCGGCCACGCCGATAACCATGCCCAGCAGGGTGAGCGCCGTTCGCAGCTTGTTGGCTGCCAGCGCTCGGAAGGCCACGCGAAGTCCGTCGGCTGGGGTCATTCCATCACCTCGTCCTTCTCAAGCAGACCGTCGCGGAGCCGAATCACCCGACGCGCTCGCAAGGCGACTTCCATCTCGTGGGTGACCAGAATAGTCGTGATGCCATGCTCTCGGTTCAACTGCTCAATCGCGTCCATGATTTCGTCGGCCGAGGCGGTGTCCAGGTTGCCGGTTGGTTCATCGGCCAGGAGCAATTGCGGCCGGGTGACCAGGGCCCGGGCGATGGCCACACGCTGCTGCTGGCCGCCGGAGAGTTCAACGGGCGAGTGGTCGACCCGATCGGCCAGCCCAACGGTGGCCAAAGCCTCGAGGGCCCGCTCCCGGCGTTTGCCCGCGCCGGCGTACATCAACGGCAGTTCCACCTGCTCGCGCGCGGTCATGCGCGGGAGCAGATTGAACGACTGAAAGACGAAGCCGATTTTTCGCAGGCGGATGTCGGCCAGCGCATCCTCGCTGAGACCTTCCACATCCTCGCCGTCGAGTCGATAGCTGCCCTCGGTGGGTGAATCCAGGCAGCCCAGCAGGTTCATGGCCGTGGACTTTCCAGAGCCCGACGGGCCCATGATGGCCACCATCTCGCCGGGGTCAATGGAGAATGTGACCCCACGCAGGGCCTCGACCTTCACGTCACCCATCTGGTAGGTCTTGGACAGGCCAACGACGTCAATCGTCGGCGGAGGGCGCACCGAGGTTGCGGCCATGGCTATGCGCCTCCACCTCCGCCGGCCCCGCCGCCAGCGCCGGCACCTTGTCCCCGTTGACCTCGCTGACCACCCTGGCCCCGCTGACCTTGAAATTGGCCGGGCTGGACACCGGGCGGTGGCGTGCGGCCCTGGAAGCCCGCCGGCGGCCCGCCCTGGCCAGTCTGGCCGCCGCCTGCGCCACCCTGGCTTCCCTGGTTGTTCGTGGCTGCCGAGCCAGCCGCTGGCTGGGCGCCGCCCGCGGCCGGTTGAACGCCAGCCGCGGGGGCGCCAGCGCCGGCCTGTCCGCCCTGACCGGCTTGGCCGCCGGGTTGAGCGGCCTGTCCGCCCTGGTCGCCGGCCGCCGCGCGAGCGGCTTGGGCCGCGGCGCGGGCCTCGGCCTGCGCCTGCGCGGCGTTGGGCATCACCCGCTCGCCAGCTTCCAGGCCGGAGACGACTTCTATCAGCAGTCGTCCGCTCAGTCCCGTCTGAACGACGCGGCGGCTGGCCGTTCCATCTGCGGCGGCCACAAACACCACGCCGCCCCGTGGCGTCGTCTGCACCGCAGCTTTGGGCACGACAATGACGTTGCGCGCCTCGGCAACCAGGATTTCAACGTCCGCGGTCAGACCGGCTCGCAGGTGCTCGTCGGGCGCGTCAAGGGAAATGTCAACCGGAAAGGTCACAAGCCCCTGGTCGACTTCGCCTTGCACCGCAATCCATGCCACCTTGCCCGTGTATTCGCGATCGTCCAGGGCCGTGAAGGTCAGATCGGCAGGTTGACCCACCTCTAGCGCTCCAATGTCGTTCTCGTCGATGTTGACGCGGACGCGCAGGCTGTCCGAGACACCGACGGTTAGGAAGGCGGCGGAGACCCGCTCGCCAACGTCGGCATCGACGGTAAGAACGACTCCAGTCGTTGGCGAGATGAGCGTGGCATCTGCCAGGGCCGTGCGAGCAGTCTCGAGCGCTCGCGCGGCATCCGACAGCGCCAGTTCCAGGCGCTCGACCCCCAGCGGATCGGGTTCCGGCTCTGCGTCTTCGCGCAAGTCGGCCAGGTCAATCTCAGCTCGGGCAATCGCCAGTTGAGCCTGGCGCAGTTCCGATGCATCCGCCCCCGCCAAGAGATCGGCCAGCCTGGCCTCGGCGTCGGCAAGGCCGGCCAGCGCGGAGGTAACGTTCTGTTCGGCGACGAGTACGTCCTCTTCCGCGACCAGCACGTCTTCCTCCGCAATGCGTACGTCTTCCTCAGCGAGGCGCACATCGCTGGCGTCGACCTCCGCACTGAGGTCGTCCAGCCTGGCGCGTGCCACGGCTAGAGCGCTTTCGGCCGAGGCGACGTTGGCGCGGCGCGTGGCCAGTTCCGTCGAACTCGGTCCGCCCAGAAGGTCGTCCAACTCGGCTGCGGCGGTGGCCTCGTTGCGTTCGGCGGTTGTGATCGCCTCGTTGAGATCCGCAAGATCCGGACCCCCAACCAAGTCGTCGCGCGCGGCCTGCGCCACGGCGCGATTGGCCTCGGCGGCGGCTAGGTTGGCCTCGGCCTCGGCCAATTCTTCGGCGGTGGCCGGCCGAACCGCTTCGGCAAAGGCGCGCTGAGCCTCTTCGTAGGTCACGGCAGCCCGTTCCTTGGCTTCGGCGCTTGCGTTGCTGTCCGTCCGCACGGTGTCGTCGTGGGTCAGGCGCGCTTGTTCCAGTGCGATCTCAGCGTTTCGGATGTCGTTAGCGGTCGGCTTGGTGCGCAGTTCCCCCAACTCGACCTGGGCCGAAATGACGGCCGCCTGGGCGCTCGCGAGCTTGGACTCGGCGTCCGCAAGGACGGATGGGTGCGCGGCTACTGCGGAGTCACGATCGCGACGCGCGGCCACCACGGCCTCCTGCGCAGCTACTAGGTTGTCGCGGGCTCTCTGGACTTCAAGCCCGGTCGCACCGGCCAGCAGATCGGTCAGGGCGCCCTGCGCGCTGATTAGCGATGCTTCGGCGGACGTCACGCTGCTCTCAGCCTCGGCGAGTTCTGTTTCAGTAGCGTCGGCCAGCAAATCAGCCAGGTTGTCGCGGGCCGTGTTTACCTGCGCCTGAGCGGAGGTCACCCGCGCCTGGGCGGAAGCAACGTTCGCCCGGGCCGAGGCGACCTGCGCGCTGGACGAGGCCACCGATGCTTCGCCCGACGCAATGCTGGCTGCGTCGGGCGGGATCTCCAGGTCTTCAAGGGCGGCGCGAGCCTCGGCCAGGTCCAGTTCCGCCCGGCGCAAGGCGTAGACGTCCGGATCAGGCTCCAGGTCCTCGAGAAACTCGGCCAGATCCAGCTCGGCCCGGCGCAGCGCGGAAACGGCATCGTCAATGTCACGCGTCAGGTCGTCCGCTTCCTGTAAGGCCAGGACGTCGCCGGCGGCCACGGCGTCTCCGGCCCCTACCCTGAGCTCGGTGAGTACGCCGGCGTTTTCAAAGCCAACCTGAACGAGCGTGCCGAAGTCCAGCGTGCCGGTGGCGGGGACGGTCACCAGCAGATCTTGGCGGACCGCCTCCACGGGTTGCGGAGGCACCTCCACAACTTCCTCTTCCTGCACGCGTGGGAGCACGATGTAGTAGCCGAACGCGGCCACTGCGGCAAGCAGCAGTAGCAGCAGCCAGTAGCGGCGGAGGAGCGAATACAGCGCCCGAATTGGCCAGGCGATTACGCGACCGACCCGGCGCAGCCGAGCCACGGTTGGTGACCGCGACGGCGAGGCGTCGGCGCCGTTCGGCTGCGATCGATCCTGTGCGTTCGGCTTCAACGACATTGCGTTACTCGCTCGCTGGCGGGTCTGCCGGGGAGCTTAGTACCCGGGCGGTGCAAGCCTTGTGCATGCATCGTGCATTTCCAATGCAAGCGGAGCGTCCAATGGTCCCGGTGGTCATGGAGACGCGGGCGCGGTTGGAAGCTTGAGCCGTACGGTGGCGCCTGGCTCGTCGGTGTTGTTGCGTGCGACGGCCTCGCCGCCGTGCGCTCGCGCAATGCCTCGCACGATGGCCAGACCCAACCCTGTACCGCCGAGCGCGCGGCTGCGCGAGCTGTCCGTGCGGTAGAAGCGGTCGAACACCCGCGTCAAATCATCCGGCTCGAATCCAGGGCCCGAGTCAACAACATCCAGCGACACCCAAACGTGCCCGTGCTCGTCGGTTGATTGACTCGCGCGGACCGTGATGGTTCCGCCAGGGGGCGTGTAGGTAATCGCGTTTCGCAACAGGTTATCGAGGGCCTGATCAATCCGCGTTCTGTCGATCTGCAACTCGGCAGCCTCTGCGGCGTGCTCGATTCGCAACGACAACTCACGCTCCGCGGCCAGGGGCGCGTGACGCTGGCGGACGGCATTCAGCAACGCGCGCAGCTCCACGCCCGTCCGCTCAAGGCGCAGTTGGCCAACGTCGGCCAGCGAAAGGTCGCGGATATCGTTGATCAGTTGGGTCAGCATGTCCACTCGGCGCATGACGGTCGCCACGTGATCTGCGCTGGGCTTGTACACCCCATCCCCCAGGGCCTGCACAGTGCTGCGAATCACGGCCAGCGGTGTTCGCAGCTCATGCGCGATGTCGGCAAAGAGTTGTCGGCGAGATTCCTCGTTTCGTTCCAGCGTCTCCGACATCTGATCGAACGAACGCGCCAGCGCGCCGATGTCGTCGGTGCGCCGAATGCCCGTGCGCCGAGAGAAGTCGCCCTGGGCAATGGCCTCGGATGTCTCGCGCAGGGTCCGGACGGGCCGGGTGATCTGTCGGGCCAGGTACACGGCCATGGCCACCGCCGCGGCGACCCCGGCCACCAGCGCAAGTATGAGCGCCGTGCCGATCTCCTGCAGGAATACGTCCTCGGCAATCCGCAGCGGCGCCAGCGCCTCGCGCGGCAGGCTTCGCCCCCCGGCGTCATCGAAATAGACCGTAGCCACGCTCCGGCCGTCGACATCCACGGGAATCGGCCGCCAGCGGGCAAGGTCAGGGAGTTGGCCGGACCGCTCAAGTCTGATGTTGCCGCCTACGACCGCGCCGCCCGGATCCACCACCACATAGTGAAGCCCTCGCCCAACGCCAGGGCGACGCAGCTGAAACGATCCGGTGGCGCTGTAGGTCAGGCTCAGTTGCTCGGCCACGGCCAATTGCTGGTCCTCGCGCACGTGCGCGGCGAAATGGTGAAAGCTGCTCGACACCGAACGATTGATCAGCAGCGCCGCGATTCCAATCGCCACCAGCGACACCGCCACGAACGCCACCGTCAGACGCGTCCGCAGGCTCATGCCTGAACAGCCCTCTGGCTCAGATTCGCGCCCAATCTAAACGAGCGGCTGTCGACCCGCTGTGAATCTCCGGTGCATGAGATATGCACGCGTCCGTGCGGTGACCAGCCATGCGGCGCCATGCCTGTCGCGGCCCGAATCGCCGCGGCGACGCCGTGTAAGAATCGGAACGGCGCGTTCGAACAGTGGCGCGGATACCGATCCCGACATGGCGAATTCCGGGCTGATTTTGGTGGTTGACGACGAGCCGGACATCCGGCGAGTCGTACGAGCGTATCTGGAGCGGGACGGCTTCACCGTCGTTACCGCTGGCGACGGCGCCGAGGCGCTGCGGCTGGCCCGCCAGCGGCGGCCCAATGCGGTCGTGCTGGATCTCATGCTTCCGGATGTCCACGGCCTGGACGTCTGTCGCGAACTTCGGGCCGAGTCGCAGATCCCGGTGCTCATGCTGACGGCCCGCGACGACATTACCGACAAGGTCGTGGGCTTGCAGCTTGGCGCCGACGACTACGTCACCAAGCCTTTTGACATTCGCGAAGTCGTGGCCCGCGTCCACGCGCTGCTACGCCGCGCGGCCAGTACCGTCGTTGAGGACGGACCGATCCGCGTCGCCGGCATAACGCTCGACCCGGGCACCCGCCAGGTCCGGCGCGACGGGGAGGCCATCGAACTAACCAAGGTGCAATTCGATCTCCTGGCCTCGCTGATGCAACATCCCGGCCGCGTCTTCACCCGCGAGGCCCTGGTCGAGCGCATTGTGGACGACGACCGGCCCACGCTGCCGCGCTCGATCGACAGCCACATTCGCAACCTGCGCAAGCGAGTTGAACCGGTGCCGTCGCGACCGCAATACGTGCTGACCGTGCCAGGCGTCGGCTATCGGTTCGCACCACCGAACGGCGGATAGCGCCCTCTAAGCCACTCAAGAAAATGCACGGAACTCGCACTCGCCGTGCATCGTCTGTTCATCAGCCGCCTCAACACTGCCTTTCGTAAACGTTGTGCTGGCCTCGCAATGGCCGGCGCTTGCGAGAGGAGGCGTCGTGAGACCCCGAATTCGAACCCTCGTCGCGGCAGTAGCTGCCGTGGCCCTGCTGACGGCCGTGACGGTCAGTGCGGTCCTCGCGCACGGCGGCATTGGCCGTGGAAGCGACAGGTCCGATGCAAAGACCGCGATCGAAGAGCAGACTGGACTCACCCAGGAGGAACTGCGTACCCGGTTGCAGGGCGGCGAGTCACTGGCTGAAATCATCGAGGCCGAAGGCGGCGACCTGGAAGCCGTGGTTACGGCCGCGCTGACGGGACTAGATGAGAAGGTCGACGCCCTGGTGGAGGCCGGCCGGCTTGAGTCCGCTCAAGTGGACGACTACAAGGCCGCCGCCGAGCAGCGCGTGCGCGACTGGCTGGCCGGGACGTATGAGGGCAAGCGTGGCAAGGGCCGCGGCCGCCTGGGCGGCAAGGCCAACGGGCTCGTCGCCATCGTGTCCGAGCAGACGGGCGTGTCGGTTGAGGACATCCGCGCCAGGCTGGCCGAGGAGCAGAGCCTGGCCGACGTGATTGAGGAAGCCGACGGCGACATGACCGCGATCACGGACGCTGCCATGGAGGCCTACGAGACTCGTTTGACCGCGGCGATCGAAAACGGCCGCGTCAGCGCCGACCAGGCGGACGAGCTGCGCCAGGACATGCGCGAGCGCATCGAGGCCGCCCTGCAGGCTGACGGCGGTCCCGGCTGCAAGGGTCATGGCAAGTCCGGTGCACGCGGTTGGGGCCGCGGGCACGGCCGAGACGCTGCTGGCGCGAAGTCAGGTTTCGGCAAGGTCACGCTTCCACTCGGAGAAACCCCCTCGACGGCCTAGTCGCGTAAACCCCTCCCCCGCGCGACTGCGCCATTCGCACCCGCCCCGGGGGATGTGCTCACCAGGCACATCCCCCGGGGCTTCGTTCAATGACGAATCTTGCGCTGCACCTCGATTGGCCTCAGCGCGCAACAGCGCTTGGTCTAGGGGCTTGCGCTCGGTTCGGCCGACCTCAGGTCCCAATCTCGCCGCGACCCCGGAACCCGTGTCCCCAATCGCCGCTCGCCATCTCCTGCAACCTGCGGACCGTGCGCCAGTTGCGGATGGTGCACACCGTGTTCAACGTGCGGTCAAAGTAGGCGTTGTCGAGTTTCGACCGCGCGACCCCGGCGGGAAGGTGCAGGTAGACCTCCCGGTACCGAACCTCAAAGGCGTCCGGCGGTGAGCGGTCCGGGTCGAGTTGCGCGACTCGCGTCGGGTCGGGCTCCGCGGCCAGGAAACCGACGTGCAGCTTGGCCGGATCCGCACCCGCGGCCACGAACGGATTGCCGCGGACGACCCGATCGAAGTCTGATGCCGTCCGCATGACGACCGGGATCTGATAGCCGTGGCTCGCCGCGATTGCGTCGGTAAGCCGCGCCGGAATTCCCTTCGCTAATGCTGACGGCGCCCGGAATACGACGTTGCCGCTCTGGATGTACGTGCGAACGTCCTCGCACCCCACATCCACAAACATCGCGGCCAACTCGCGCATTGGCAGCTTGTTTCTGCCACCCACGTTTATCCCGCGCAGCAACGCGACATACGGGCGGCCGGGCGCCGGGCTGTCAACTCGATCCCAATTCGGCATCACCACTCCTTGCTCCACGGCCGAGATTCCTCGGCACGATCCCGAGGTCGTCCAAAGCGGGCCGCCGGCGCCTCGCAAAGCGAGTAGCGCGCCATGCCGGCGCTGTGTCGCTAGCCGGTCGGCGACGAGCCACCGCGACACCCGGCATACCAGGCCGCCTGGTCCGCGCACCAGCGGTCGGTCCATTCGTCATGAATCCAGGCCGCAATGTCAGCAACCACCTGGCGACTCATGTGTCCTCCCGGCATCGGATCAGGCTCAGTCAGATTGCTCACGTCTCTCAGAGCGTGGTTGTGGCCCCGGTAGAGGCGAAACGCAACATGGCGCCGTGGTCTCAATTGTTCAATCCAAGTCTCTGCATCCTCGGGCGGCACAATGCGGTCCCACTCGACGGCAAGAATGAAGAGCCGAATTGGCAGGTCGCTGGCAACTGCCGCTGGGCTATACATTCCCAGATGGCCATAGAATCCACGATGGACCGAAATGTCTAGAGGAACTTCCCGCCCGGACAGCCACGCGTTGAGCGCTGCCGCCTGCGCGTCAGTCGCACGGATGTAGCGCTCTTCGTTCTCAGTCACCTCGCCGTCGAGACGCGCTTTATGCCGCACATGGCGCCAAATGAAGTCGCTGAGCTTGCCGCTAGGTGAGTTGGCGATGATCAGGCCAGCGACGTTGGGGTCTCGCTGCGCAACGCGGGGCGCCGCGAAGCCCCCGTGACTGCCGCCGAAGATGTAAATCCGCGCTGGGTCGATCCGAGGCGTTCGGCGCAACAGTTCAATTGCGGCCAGCGCGTCGTCGACAAGCTCTTCGTCAATAGTGAATACCGGCTGACGCGCGGCGGCCAAGGCGTGCGCGGAGGTGCGCCTGTCGATACGTACCGTTGCCACGCCCTTCGACGCCATCCCCCACGCCAGATCCCGGGTTAACTTCGTGGTGGCTCCAGTTCCGTCGCGGTCTCCGCCACCAAGCAGCACCGCGGCCGGAAACGGTCCCAACCCATGTGGGATCGTGAGCACCCCCCCGAGTTCCCAGGGCGCCTGTCCGACCGACACGTCTGATTCCTCAAAAGCGTCTAGTTCTGCGTACGGCGGCGGAGGATAGACCTGTACTTCTCCTACTTCTGTCATCGCGTGATCGACTTCGTAGCCAGTAATTCGCGCGTCCGAAAGCAGGTTGACTTGAACGTACACTTCTCGCTGGCCTTCGGCTGATTCAAGTGTCAGCCGTAGCGGCACTTCCAGACGGTTATACATAGGGGCAAACTTTGGTCGGTCCGAAACATGCACCAAGGTGAGCCTGGCCTCCGAAGCGGTTAGCGTCCGCCAGAATCCCTCAAGGCTGTACGCGCAGAGCGACTCGGCGCCCCACTGCTCAGGTGCCAGCATTTCATAGGCGGTTCGAAACTCGTCGTTCGCCATGGCGTGTACGAACGCCTTCGCCCTGGCTTCGGGGTCGAACGCGAATGGCGCCACCCCGAATTTTGGTGCTGCTGGCGTTGCCGCCTCGCAGGCAGGAACGGTGAGGGCATCCACGAGAAGCACGAGTGCGACCAGTGCGGCCAGCCCGCTGCTGAACAATCCAATCCCCGCAGCCACCAAGATGTGTGTCCACCAGGAAACACGGAGCCGCCAAGTCGCCGGCCTTAGAGGCATAGCGAGTCTCCTGAGGTGCAAGGGCCTGTTGATCCCGACCCATGGTCGAGCCATGGAGCATGTGGCATCAAGCGTGACCAAGGAAACCTCCGCAGTTCAATAGCCACAAGGCTCGTGCAGTTCTGGACGCTGGATGACCCAATCACCGGGTCGCTTGAATGGCAGATTCGGACAGTCGACTATGTGTCTACGGAGGCCGCGCGGCCTGGCTCCGACCGGTTGTCTATGCTCGCCGTCCGGAGCCTGCGTCGAGTCCAGCGACGTCGGCGCGGATCCCGATGCAGCGCAGGTCACGGGAAGCCGGTTGGACGATGTCCTGCGCGTGGCCGTTGAAGCGCGGGGAGAGCCGATATGGAAATGCGGAGCTTGGGGGCGACGGGTGAGCGAGTAAGCGCTCTGTGCATGGGCTGCTGGGAGATCGGCGGCCAGGCCTGGGGCGACTTCCCCGCCTGGGATGGCGTCAGGCTGGTGCAGCAGGCCTTTGATGCCGGCATCACGACGTTCGACACCGCCGAGGTCTACGGCAACGGCCGCAGCGAGGTCCTGCTGGGCGAGGCGCTGTATGGCCGCCGCGACGATGCCTTCATCATCAGCAAAGTCGGCTACCTGCCCGGAACCGATGGCGCGCAGTCCATTCAGGGGGCCAAGCAGCCGCGGGACTACTCGCCCAAACGCATTCGGGACGCCTGCGATCTGGCCCTGCGCCGCCTGCGCACCGAATACATCGACGCGTATCTCCTGCACGACCCGCCGCTGCACATCGTCAAGCACGAGGCGCCCTTCGCCGTACTTGAGGAACTGCAGGCCGCCGGCAAGATCCGCTGGTGGGGCATCTCGGCAAGAACTGGCCAGCCCGAGACTGCCGTGGAGGCTATCCGTCGCTGGGGCGCGCCGGTAGTGGAAACGCCCTACAACGCCGTCGACGACGGGGCCGGCGACGAGTTGCTGCCGCTGGCGGCCAAATACGGAACAGGCGTGTTCGCGCGCTCGCCTTTTGCCAACGGACTGATTCTCCTCAGCGAAGCGGAACTAGCCGCGCTCCCGGCCAGCGACTGGCGCCAATCGGAAATGTTCCGCGAGCGCCTGGCCGACGCCGCCGGACCGCGCGAGCGCATCCAGGACATCGCCGACCTGCGTGACGAATTGCCCTACGAGACCGCGATGCGCTTCGTGCTGGGCCATGAGGCCGCCTCGACCTGCATCGTCGGGCTGTCGAATGCCGATGACATCGCGGCCAACACGCCCGTCGGCGACCCGCCCTACCTGAGCGCCGAGGAGATCGCCGTCATCCGAGGGCAGACGTCCGGATAGATCCGCGCTTGAGCCAGGGGCCGGCTCGTCAGGCCTCGCGCCAGCTCAGTTCGCGCTCGGCCGTCACCTTGGATTCGTCAATCTCCACGCCAACACCGGGCCCATCCGGCGGACTGATCATGCCGTTCACCGGCATGACGGGATCCTTGAAGAAGAACTGCCGCAGCTCGTTCCACTTCACCAGGTACTCGACGTAGGGGCAGAGCGGTTGCGGCCACGCCGCACTGAGATGGGCGTTGACCGGAACCGAGGCTCCGTGTGGAATCAGGGGCACGTCGTACACCGAACAGATGGTCGCGATCTTCAGCATCTCGCTCACGCCGCCCGCCCACATGGTGTCCGCCTGGTAGATGTCCACCGCGCCGGCCTTCATGTAATCGCGTGTACCCCAGCGCGTGTATTCGTGCTCGCCGCCAGAAATCGGAACCGGCGATGCCGCTCGAATGCGGGCGTAGTTGGCAATGTCGTCGGACTTGACCGGTTCCTCGATCCAGTAGGGCCGGTACTCAGCCATGCGATGCGCCATGTCCAGCGTGAAGCGCACGTTCCAGCTGCTCCAGGCGTCGATCATCACGTCCACGTCGTCGCCCACGGCCTCACGTAAGACGCGCATCAGTTCCACGTTTCGCCGCGCGCCCTCCTCGCCGTCGTCCGGGGCAAAGCGCACGAACCACTTGGTGGCCTGGTAGCCCTCCGCCACGAACTTCCGCGCCCGCTCCGCCGCCCGCTCGGGCTCGATTGAGAAGCCCAGCGCACTGGCATAGGCCGGAATCTCGCGCTGGACCGGCCCACCCAGCAACCGGTACAGCGGCTGGCCCAGCCACTTGCCCTTCAGGTCCCAGAGCGCCGTATCGATAGCGCTCAGCGCAAACATGGGCGAGCCCTTGCGCCCGTGAATCATGAACCGGTACAGCTGATCCCAGATCCGCTCGCTGGCCAGCGGATCCGCGCCCAGGATGAACGGCGCGATCTGCGTGTCGATCACAAAAGCGTCCGGCACGTCAATCGGCCCGGCCATGCCGCTCACACCTTCGTCGGTCTCGATCGTCACAAAGACCCACGACAGGTCATGGGCGCCGTCGGCATTACGCGCCTTCGGGATGTGCTGGTCCGGGTCGCGCTTGTGTTCGGGATACACGTCCAGCGGCCGCACCAGGCGCTCTTCCCAGAAGTCGCCCTCGGACTCAAACAGGCCGTGCAGTTCGGTCAGGCGAATATTGGTGATTCGGATTGATGTCACTCCTGTGAGTCGTGGGTCGGCAACGAGCGGTGGCGTCACACTGTAGCGTTCGCGTCTTCAGACCTGGGTCGATTGCCTCAGCCTCAGGGCCGGAGGCTTGGAACACTGATCAGCGCGCTCATCGGCTCCGCGTGTGTGATTCAGCCGCCGTGGCAGCCGGCATACCAGAAATCGCCGTCTCGGCAGGATCGTCGCGGCCAGTCGCCCTCAATCCACGCGGCAATGTCAATGATGACTTCCTCATCAACGTGGCCCTCCAGGCGAAGCTCCGGCCCGCGCATTGTGCGCACGTCGAACATGCCGTGGCTGTGATCCTCGTACACGCGAATCGCGGCATCCGGCCGCCCCAGCAGGGCGGAGATCCAGGCTTCATGGTCCTCGATCGGTACAACGCCGTCGCGGTCGCCAAACAGGGCCAGGATGGGGATTCGCAAGGTATGTGAGGCCCGCTCGGGTCGATACGTAACCAGGTTGAGGTGATAGTCGATGCGAACCCCAAGGTCGGGCGGTGGCGCCCTTCCAGCGGCGGCGGCCGCAATGGTGGCCGCGCGCGACTTCAGCACGTTGACCTCGTGCGCTTCCTCTTCGGTCACGATCTCGTCAACTTCGGCGCGCTCGTGGTGCGCACGCCATGCCCAATCCCAGATCAGCCCGGCCGAAGGCGAGATCAGGATTAGCCCGGCGAATCCATCGTCCAGTTGCGCAACTCGCGGCGCCGCAAAGCTGGCGAATCCGATGCCGAGCAGGTAGATCCTCGCCGGGTCGACACGGGGCGTCTGACGCAGCACGTCGACGGCTGCCAGCGTGTCGTCTGCCGACTCCTCGGCCATGGTGAAGACCGGTTGCCGTGCGACGTCCAGGGCGTAGACCTCGGAGCGCGTGTCGAAGCGCAACGTAGCCACGCCGTGCGCGGCCAGCCCCTGGGCCAGGTCGCGGTCCCTCTTATTCGCGCCTACCGTCCCGTCCCGGTCGTGCGGGCCCAGGATCACGACGCCCGCAAAAGGTCCAACGCCCCGGGGCATCGTAAGCGTGCCGCCAAGCTCCCATGGCGCCTGCCCCACGGTTACTTGCAATTCCTCAAACGAACCTGGCGCCGCGTACGGTGGGGAAGGCATCTCCGGTGGAGGCCCGAGTTCCGTCAGGACCGAGAAAAAGGAGAGTGAGGCAATCCGACCGTCGGGGGTCAAGAAGACTTCCACGTAGGCCTCGCGATCCGGCTGGTCTGAGCCCTCATCCGCGCTCAGCGCGAGACGCAGTCGGACCGACAGGTAGTCATATATGGCGCTGTACACAAGCGGTGAGAATCGCTCCACCGAGGTCAGTGGTGAGTGGCCCTCGGCGACCGTCCGCCAGAATCCCTCGAGGCCAATCTCGCAGAGCTCGGAGCTGCCGAACTCCTCGAGCGCCACCATCTCATAGGCGGCCTGAAACTCGTTGCTGGCCATCGCCTGCACGAACGTCCGCGCTCGGGCCTCAGGATCGAAATCGAACGGCGCTGCCGCAACGTCCGGCGGCGTCGAAGTCGCTGCCTCGCAAGCCGGAACAGTCACACGGTCAACGAAGAGCGTCAGTGCAACCAGCGCGGCCAGCCCGCTACCGAATAACCCAAACGCCAGCCCCAGGCCAACGTGCGCCCACCAGGCAGCGCGCAATCGCCACGTTCCTGGATGCAGCCTCACTGAGCGCTCATCTCCGCGACGGCCATCAGTCGCACGGAGACGCCACCCGCGGCAAAACGACGCGATTCACGGCGTGGCGCATGCAGGCAACGTCCACCGAGGCCTTCGCCAAAGCTCCTGCGTCACGGTCATTCGCGACGGGAGCAAGCAATCTCAACGCACTGCCGCCAATCTCCAGACCAGTCCGCTGGCCTCACGGCTGTCCTGCTTCAGCTTGGGCCCTGGACAAGAGTCTGTCTCATTGCGCGGACGCTACCCCGCGGAATTCCGCACCAGGTCCGCCCCGACAACCCTCATTCCACGCCCATATGTCCACGCACTCGCGATCCGGTCGCTCGCCGGCAATCCAACGCACAATGTCGTCCACGACCTCCGCGCTCACGTGATTGGCGGGACGAAGATCGGGTCCGCTCCTATCACGCCAGTCGAACAGCCCATGGTCATGGTTGACATACCGACGAAATACAACGTCGTCCCGCCCGCGAAGACTCGTGATCCATCCGGACATTCTCTCGCGAGTCACCGCTCGATCCAGGGCCCCATGCAGGATCAGGAAGGGCATGTGCACGTCCTGGGCGGCCACCTCGGCCCGGTACCCATCCCGTTCCAGGGGGTACCCGGGACGTATCCGTACGTGCAGTGGTGCGCCGTCGCTCCCGGCCACTGCCGCGGCGTAGTCCCGCATGAGGTCAAGCCAGCGTCCTTCCTGGCGTGAGGTGGCCACGCGGCTGGCGTCGCGGATGAGTTGCCGAAGACCATGCAGCAGCTGCTCGCGTCTGGACTCGGCCGGCGCCGAATACAGGATGAGGCCGGCGATCGTCGGATGGCGCAGCGCGATGCGTGGCGCCGCCCAGCCGCCCAAACTGCTTCCCAGAACGAACACGCGCGCTGGGTCGATTTGAGACTTCTGACGGAGCAGCGCTACCGCCGCCAGCGCGTCGTCCACGAGCTCGTCATCAAGGGTGAAGTCGGGCTGCCGCGCAAAGGCCAACGCGTGCGTCAGCGTGCGCTTGTCATAGCGCAGCACAGCTACCCCCTGGCTCGCCAGCCCCCAGGCAAGGTCGCGGGAGGCCTTGGACGCGAGTCCGGTGAAATCGCGATCGGCATATCCGCTGCCTGGCACCACGACCACAGCCGGAAAGGGACCGGGCCCGACTGGCAGGGTCAGCGTTCCGCCAAGTTCCCACGGCGCCTCACCAATCACCACCGGGATTTCGTTGAAGGCCGTTCGGTCGGCGTACGGCGGCGCCTGAAAGTCCTGAAGTTGCCCGACGGTGCTCAGGGCCCGGTGAAACCAGAATCGGGACACCCGGCCATCGCGCACGAGCACCACCTTCGCGATCGCCGGCGGCAGGGTCGTGGGCTGACGACGCTCAAACTTCAGCCAAACTTCAAGCTCATCCGAAAACGGAAGAAAGCCATATGCGGCCGTGTGCCCTACGTCACCACGCATGGTGCGAGCGGCGTGAGCGCTCCCTCCGACGGTCTCGTCCAGGGCCACGCTCGAAAAGTCCTCGGCCATCGACCGCAGATCCTCAAGCGGCAGCGAGCAGATCGACGCCGTGGACTGCACCTCCGGCGCCAACATCGCGTAGGCGCTGCGGTAGTCCTCATCGAGCAGAGCCTGTGCGAAGGTCAGGGCGCGCGCCTCCGGGTCAAATGCAAACGGCGCGACATCGAAGTTCGGTGGCGCCGGCGTCACCGCCTCGCACGCCGGGACCATGTCGCGGTCAATCAGAAGCGTCAGAGCAACAAGCGTGACCAGCCCGGTGCCCATAAACCCAAAGGCGAGGCCGAGGTGCGCCCGCCAGGCTAGGCGCAGCCGTCTAGTCGCCGGTCGAAGCCGCATGGAGCGTGTCCCGGTGCCTTCCATCACCAATCGCGTCCGCACATAGTGAGCCTGAGCGGTCGAAGGCACCAAACGTCTGGACTCCGTATTCCAACGGAGGAAACCCGTCGTAACCATCCCAATTGGGTGACTTAGTCTCCGGACTCGTCCGCTCCGGGCGTCCGGGAGGCCGTGGGAACACCGGGGCCAAAGGGCTCATGGCTGGCAAGTCGCAGGACAAAACGCCATAGTGGCTGCATCAGAACCACCCAGCGCGTCCGTGGCGTTGAGAGGACGATAGATGCCGGGCGAGACGCTTCGTGCGGCTGTCGTCGGCCTCAACTGGGCCGGACGCCAGCACGCCCGGACCTATACGCAGCTTGAAGGCGTCGAGCTAACGGCCGTGTGCGATGTCGACGCGTCCGCCCTTGACCGCGTCTGTCGATGGTTTCCCACCCTGCACGGCTACCGCGACTTAGAGCACATGCTCGACGAGCAGCGCCCCGACCTCCTCAGCATTGCAACCCCCCAGCGCTGGCACGCCCCCCACACCATCCGTGCCGCCACCCGCTATCCGCCGCGCGCCATCCTCTGCGAGAAGCCCATGGCCGGCAGCCTGGGCGAGGCCCGGGCCATGCTGGCGGCCTGCGAAAGGAACGGCGTCAAGCTCGCCATCGGCCACATGATGCGCTGGTACACCGTGCACGAACAGGCGCGGGCACTGGTGGCAGAGGGCGCCATTGGCACGCCGCTCACCGCCACGGTCTGCCTCGAGGAGGGTGGACTGATGAACAACGGCACCCACGTGCTGAGTTACATGCAGTACGTGCTCGGCGACCCCGATCCCGAATGGGTCATTGCCAACGTCCAGCGCCGCAGCGACCGCTACGAACGCGGCTGGCCGAACGAGGAAATCTCAGGCGCACTCATTGCCTTTACCAATGGCGTGCGTATCTCCTTCGAGGGCGACATTCCGCCCGATCCGGTCTACGACTGGCAGTACCAGACGGTGACCGGAACCGACGGCGTGCTCATGTGGCCAAGCGCGTTTCTGGCGCCCGACTTTGCCGTTCGCCTCGTGCGCCGCAGTAGCGGTGTGACGGAGACGCCGGCGCCAACGCAGACCCTGGACAACGTGTTTCTGCGCGAATTGGATGGCCTGGCCCGCTGGGCCCGCGGCGACGTGGATGACAACCGCAACGACGCCCACCTGGCCATCAAGAACCAGGAAATCCTCATGGCCATGTACGAATCCGCCCGCACCCACACCCTCGTCCGCCTGCCGCTCCGAACCATGGGGTCGCCGCTGATCGAGGCGATTCAGGAGGGGGAACTACCGGTCGAGTTCCCGGGCCGGTACGACACCCGCTACGCGGTCGACCAGCCCCTGCGCTCCCGCGACTGATCTGTCTGTTCCGGCCCAATCTGAGGACTGGGCGTGCAGCGGGAAGGACTCCAGAGTCAGTGGTCGCCCCGGTATGTAGCCTGAATCGCTAGCCGCTAGCGCGAGCGTCGGGCCCTCCACGACAGCCGCTCGGTCCTGTCTGCGTTCCAACACACGCACCCGAGGGCCTGCCCCCTCGAATCCAATTTGCGATGTCGGCCACAGCTTCCGGCGCCACGTGGCGCGGGAGGGCCGCCGCTCGCCGCGAAGGCGTACCCGCTTCCCGCCACTCGCTCAGGTCGAGGAGATAGTCGTAATGGTCCGGGTACAGGAAAAACGACGCATTGGGATGCTGATGAAGACTCTCCAGCCATCCGTCGAACGCCCCGGAACCCATACTGTGGAGAGCCCCGTGCACGATCAGGATCGGTAACTGCAGGCTACGCGCGGCCTCCGTGGGCTGGTAGCCCGCAAGATCGCGGTGGTAGGCCGGCCGTAGGGTGAGGTTGGCAACCGTTTCACCCGCGGCCAGGGCTTTGGCCTGGGCGACGTGAGTTCTGTATGCACGCAATTCCCGGTTGGCCTCCGCCCGTGCCCGGGCTCGCACGTCGGCGTCGCTACTGCGCAGTTCTTCCTCGTACCTGTTCCGAATCTGGCGTTCGATGATTGAGAGGAACGCATCCCACATCGTGCCGCTGGGCGCAGAGTAGAGAATGAGGCCGGCCAGTTCCGGATCGTGCTGGGCAATACGTGGACCGGCAAAGCCCGCCTGCTCAAAAGCCAAGACATGAACCCGAGTTGGATCGACCTTCGGTAGCCGGCGCAGCAGGTCCACAGCCGCCAGCGCATCTTCAACGTACTCGTCCATCAGCGTGAAGTCGGGCTGTCGTGCCGCCGTAGCCGGGTGCGCCCACGTTCGCTTGTCGTATCGCAGCGTGGCAATGCCCTGGCTAGCCAGCCCCCACGCCAGGTCGCGAAGGGGCTTGATTCGGGGCGTCGTCGCATCGCGATCCGCGTGCAGGGCAGTCCACATCCCGGGAACCAGGACAACAGCTGGATAGTTGGCAGGACCGCGTGGAATGGCGACGGTGGCCGCCAGATCGCCGCCTGGACCTTCAATGGTTACGTCGAACTCTTCGAAAGCCCAGGCGTTCGCGTAGGCCGGGGCCGGGTACTCCCCGCTCGGTCGGCGGTCACCCGCTTCCCAGTCGTAGAACGGCGAGACACGGCCATCGCGCCAGACCATAAGCGTGAGCAGCCCGCCCGGCTGCGTTCTGGAACCGTCCTCGAAGTTCACCTGGTACTGAACAAGTACCACGTCCTCGAACGGATCAAACGCTTCGATCAAGGCCGGTCGCACCACGACAGCATCCCAATAGTGTGTCGAACGGTTGGACCTATAAACGTCCCAGAACTCCTCCAGCACAAAGTCGCAGAGCGAGGTTCCTGACTCCGGAAAGTGCGCCAGCATGGCGAACGCCGTCTCAAAATCGTCATCCGCCATGGCCTGCACGAACGCGTGCGCCCGAGCCTCAGGGTCAAAGTCAAACGGAGTCGCCAGGAAGTCCGGCGGCGTTGGTTTTGCCGTTTCGCACGCGGCTGGTTCAAAGCTCACGACGCCGGCGGCTATTGTGAAACCGAACACAACGGCTGACGCTACCGCAAGCCCGCAGGTGACTCCGGTGATTCGACGCTGCAGCGTTCCTTGACGACCCAGCAGCCAGTCAAGTCGCAGGAACGCAGGTTTGCGCGGCAACTCGCTGATTCCCCTTCTTTCCCTAGCTACAAAAGCGTAGCCCGACGGCCGTGCGACCGATGAGCGGCAGCACGCTAGGCGGGTGCGGCGCGGATGTAGCCGGGATCGCTCTCGCTGCGGCTCTCACCTTCGCTGCGCCTGAGGTCTGTAGAAGGCCGGCGGCCAGCTAATCCCTGAACGGGTCGTACGTGTCCGCGCCAGCCATCGCCACCCCAATCGGCCGTAGGCGGTGGGTCACACGTATTGTTCCCGCGTGCTCGGCCAGCACGTGATCAAGATTCTTGTACGCCTCCGGCGCCTCATCGGCCCCGCCGCCACGCAGCACGATGCCCAGCCCGCGCAGCGACGCGCGTACCTTCGGCCAGTCCACCACGCCCGGCGCCGTCTGCACCCAGCGCTTGCGCTTTCGGTTGTACCGTCGGCGGCCTGCGGCCTGACGCCGCGACATGACCCGCCCGGCCCCATGCACCGTGCTGTACAGCGCCTGCTTTGAAGCCGGCGAGTCCAAACCCTCCAGGATCACCGACGTCCCGCCCATCGTCGCGCCCACGAACCCCTGCTGCCCCGGAAACGCTGGAGTCGCACCCTTGCGCACCACCCAGAAGGTCCGCCCGAAGTGCCGTTCCTCCCAGGCGAAATTGTGGTGGTTGTGCACCGTCAGGTCCGCCTTGGTTCCTAGCAGCTTCAGGACTCGCTCCACCACCCAGCGTCGTCCCGCCTGCGCGTACGCCCCCGCCAGCCGCATCGCCGAGATATACGCCTGTCCGAGTTCAGTTCGTACGTCAAATAGCACCGGTGGCGCGTCCATGCTGGTCGTGCGCGGCCGGTCCGTGAACTTCCGCCCCTCGCCCATCGCCAGGAACCCCGTGGCCGTGCGGTGGCCGAAGCCCCGGCTGCCGAAATGCACCCCGATCCACAGCCGGTCCTCCTGATCGGCAAACAGATCCACGTAGTGGTTCCCCGCACCCACCGTGCCCAACTGCCCCTCCGCCAGCTTCAGCAGCCGCCGCTGCGGCGCGAACTCGGCGGTACGTATCCCCTCAAGCACCGGATCGTCCGCCGGCTCCGGGTTTATGCGTCCAATCCCAAAACTGATCGTCTGCACGATCTCGTCCATCACCCCCGCGGTGTCAAGCGTCGAGGCCCGCAGCGGCGTCTGCACCGCCAGGTTCCCGCAGCCGATGTCGTACCCCACCCCCGAGGGCGACACGTGCCGCGGATAGGCAATTGCAGCCCCGATCGGCGCCGAATACCCGACATGATGGTCGGCACACAGCACCCCATACGTGGCCTGCCGCAGGCAACGGTTCAGTTGCGCCACGGCCCGCGGGTCGCCCTGCCCAAAGATGTGAACGCGCGGCTTGCTCATCCCTTTAACCTACGTCCCGATATGCTGGTGCGGCTGCGCCAACACCCCGCACGATTCGGGAGAGCGCCAATGAGCACCGAGGTCAACGGCCTGCACACCCTGTCCCGCGCGCAAGTCGAACAATTCAGGCGCGACGGCTTCCTGGTTGTAGAAAACCTGCTAACCGAGGACGACATGGCCGCCGTGCGTGACCGCGCCGACCTCATCGCCGGCGGCCGTGCGCCCCACGTCCCCGAAGACTGCGTACAAGTCGAGCCCGGCCTGCGCGACGGACCGCTACCCGAAGACCGTGCCCTCGCCGTCCGCAAGATTTACAAGGTGGCGCACTACGACGACGTCATGCTGGCCCACGTGCGCAATCCCAGGCTTGTGGACGTCATCGCCGACCTGCTGGGCAGCGACGACATCAAGCTCTATCTCGACCAGATCCTCATGAAACCCGCGTTTCACGGATCGGCTCAGGCCTGGCATCAGGACTCCGGCTCTTGGCGCGACATGTTTCCCATGGACCTCGTCACCGCCTGGTGCGCGCTGGACGACGCCACCATCGCCAACGGCTGCCTCTGGATGGCGCCCGGCACCCACCGCTGGGGAATGATTCCAAAACACCTCCAGTCGGATCTTCAGAACTCCTTCGTCGGCCAGTTCGAACCCGTCCCCGTGGAAATCCCTGCCGGCGGCGTCAGCTTCCATCACAGCTTGGTCTTCCACTCCAGTCGCCCCAACACCACGCCCCACCGTCGCCGCGGATCCGCCGTCCACTACATGCGCGCG
>JAPOXI010000087.1 GCA_026707185.1 Chloroflexota bacterium | reverse complement strand
CGGTGGAGCCGATGGGGATGAGCACCAGTTCCACGGTCTCGGCGGCCTGGGCCACTTCGGGCCAGGACATCTTGTGGAGGGCGTAGGTGGGCAGGTTGCTCATCGGGTGTGCAGGGCGTGGCGCCAGCCGGGCATGCGGCCGCGGGCGAGGAGGTCGTCGGGCGAGTCGAGCAGGGTGGTGATGAGCTGGTCGGCGCGTTCCTCGATGACGTTGATCATGCGCCAGCCGTCCTCGGCGGTGGCCAGCCTGGCGTCCCCGACGGCGCCGTTGGCGGAGAAGTCGGAGAAGTCGTGGTTGCGGCGGATGGAGCGTCGCCAGAAGCGCTGACGCAGACGGCTGCCGCGCGGGCTCAGGTCGCCGGGGGCGAGGCTGTCGTGCTTGACGCGGTCCGGACGCAGGGCCATGAGCTCGGCGGTTTCCAGCTCGCAGGCGTGACCTGAGGTAGGGGATTTGACGATCTCGTCCTCCAACTCGTCATCCTCCAGGTCGTAGAGCGAAATGGACGCCAGGAAGTCCAGGGGCAGGCGGGTGGGGAGGGTTTGCAGGGCCAGGGTCATGACGGAGGTGTTGCCGCTGTGCCAGTTGGTCAGCAGGAAGCGCGTGAAGCCGTGGTGCAGCAGGGAGGCCAGGCAGTCTTCCAGCACGTGCAGGAAGGTCTGGGCGCGCAGGGTGATCGAGCCGGGGAAGCCCATGTGATAGGTGGACATGCCGTAGGGCATGGTGGGGGCCACCAGCAGGCGGGGGTGGAAGCGTTCGGCCAGGCGCAGGGTCAGGTCCTCGCAGATCACCAGGTCGGTATCGAGCGAGGTGTTGGGCCCGTGCTGCTCGATGGAGCCGATGGGGATCATGACCAGTTCCACACTCTCGCGGGCGCGGGCGACCTCGGGCGAAGTCATGTGGGTGAGGCGGAGCGGGGACGGCAGATCGGCCAAAGGGTGCGTGTCCGGGGCTTGGTCGGCGATATGATAAGCGGCGACGGCTGGGCGAGCAGTATCCATGGTTCTGGTCGTCGATGTCGGTAATACCGACACCAAATTCGGCGTGTTCGACGGCGACGAGTTGGGCGCGCGTTGGGCGGTGCACAGCGATCTCAATCGCAGCGCCGCGGAGCACGAGGCGCTGTTGCGCGCCATGCTGGCGCATCATCAGGCGACGGGGATCGAGGGCGCCGTGATCGGGTCGGTGGTGCCCGCCCTGACCGAGCGCATGGCCGCGGCGGTGCGGTCCGCGGCGGGGTGCGAGCCGCTGATCGCCCGCTCGCAGGACGTGCGGGTGATCGACCTGGCGGTGGATCGGCCCGCGCAGGTGGGCATCGACCGGGTGGCCAACGCCCTGGCCGCCCGTGAGCTCTACCAGGCGCCGGCCATCGTGGTGGACCTGGGCAGTGTGACCACGTTCGACATCGTCAATGGAACGGGCAGCCTGGCGGGGGTGATCATTACGCTGGGCATGCAGAACACGGCGCGGGCGCTGACGGCGGCGGGCGCGCAGTTGCCATCGATTGACTTGTCGCGGCCCGCGCGGCTGGTTGGAACGGAAACCACGGCGTCGATGCAATCCGGCGTTTACTGGGGTTACGTAGGAATGGTGCGCGGGCTGATCGAGCAATTGCAGTCCGAACTGGGCGCCGAATACCGGGCCATTGCCACCGGCGGGCAGGCGCCGGTGGTGGTGGAGGACGTGGGACTGTTCGAGATCGTGGACCTGGATTTGACGCTGCGCGGGCTGTGGCTGATCCAGCAGGCGGAGGCGGCGGCGTGAGCGTGCTGCAAGGCGCGCGGGTGGTGCTGTATGTCACCGGGGGCATCGCGGCGTACAAGGCCTCGGACCTGGCCAGCAAGCTGACGCAGGCGGGCACGGAAGTGGATGTGGTGCTGTCGCGGGCGGCTGAGGACTTTGTGGGACCGCTGACCTTCCAGGCGCTGACTCGACGGGCCGTTTACCGGGCCGGCGAGGCCATGACCGCCGACAATGAGATCGCGCACGTGCGGCTGGCCGCGGACACGGACGTGCTGCTGGTTGCGCCAGCGACGGCCAACGCGATTGCGCGTCTGGCGCACGGGCAGGCCGACGACCTGGGGTCGGCCGTCGTCCTTTCCACCCAGGCGCCGATCGTGGTCGCACCGGCCATGGAGCCGGGGATGTACGCCAACCAGGCCACTCAGGACAACCTGGACACGCTGCGGCGGCGCGGCGTGCACGTGATCGAGCCGGAGAGCGGCCGAATGGCCTCGGGCGCGCAGGGCAAGGGACGGCTGCCGGAAACCCCGGTGCTGCTGGATGCGCTCCGCGCCACGCTGGGGCGCAGCGGACCGCTGAAGGACCGGGTGCTGGTGGTGTCGGCCGGCGGCACGCGGGAGTACATGGACCCGGTGCGCTTCATCGGCAACCCGGCGAGCGGTCGGCAGGGCGTGGAACTGGCGCGGGCGGCCATCGAGCGCGGAGCCACGACCCGGCTGGTGCTGGGATCCGGGACGGTGGAGCCGCCGGCGGGCGCCGAGACGACGCATGTCGAGTCCGCCGAGGAAATGCTGGACGCGCTGCGACGGGCGGTCGCGGGCTGCGACGCGCTCATCATGAACGCCGCCGTCGGCGACTACCGTCCGGCCAGCACCTCCGACGTGAAGCTGAAGCGCGGCGGTGAGCCCGCGGGCATCGACCTGATCGAAAACCCGGACCTGCTGCAGTCCCTGAAGGGCGATTTCCTGCGAATCGGGTTCGCGGCGGAGACTAACGACCATCTTGAGAACGCCCGGAGCAAGCTGCTGGGCAAAGAGTTGGATGCGCTGGTGGTGAACGACGTGGCCGGGTCGGATACGGGTTTTGCCGCGGAGACCAACGCCGTCACGATCCTCCGGCCGGAGCACCCGGACCTTGAGGTCCCGCTGACCAGCAAGTCCGGCGTCGCGTCCGCCGTGCTGGACGTAGTGGTTGAAATGATCGGCGGGCGCTGACGACTTCGGCGGAGCCGCGGCTGAAGGGATGGCCGGCGGACCGGACGGCGGGATCCATGGCCTTCCACGCGCTGCAGGCGGCGCTGGCCGCGATGGGGATCGAGCGGTCGCTGGAGTCCCTGGTCACACGCTCTGGGGAGGCGTTTTGGGTGCCCTGGAGCGAGACAGCCGATGTCGAGACGATGCGGTACATCCGAATGATGTCCACGCTGTTTCGTGCCACAGACCTGGCGAAGGTCAGGCTGGAGACTGGGGCCGAGGACGAGGCTGCCGGCGCTATTGCCGCGCTGCGGGAGCACACGGCCGCCGGCCGGCTGGTCATCGCGCCTGTCTTCAGCGAATCGCGTTTTGGTGTCATCCAGTCCGTCGATGCCAACGGCGTGGCCCGCGCCGTCGGTCCGGGCCATTTGGAGCCCGGCTCAATCGACCTGACTGGCGGCTGGAGCGGGTCGTTTCCCGCATATCCGCCGGTGAAGTGCATCTATGGCGCGATACGGCGCGACCGGCCGATGAAACCGGTTGGGATTCCGGTGCCCAACCTCGCGGGAATCCTGTTCGTGCCCCTCGGAAATGACATCGAAATCAGAGGCGTTCGCTTTGGGATCGAGGCCGTGCGCGGGGCGACTGAAGCCGTCCGCGCCGGGGCGCCGTTGCGCGACACCGCAGCGCTCGAGCGCCTGCTGGTGACCTTCGAGCAGGCCGAGTTCGGCTTCGGCTGCGCCGAGCGCTGGCTGGAATCAACGGAGGCCGACCACCTGTGGGATGCGCCCGACCTGGCGCGCCTGGCGCGGAGTATGCGTGCGGCGTCCGGCGAACTGGCCGAACGGCTCTGGGACTCCACGGGTACGGCTTCGGCGCTCGCCCTGGGCCAAGCCGTGAAGGGGCGAAAGTCCGCGGTGTTCGAATTACCGGCTGATCTGGACCGCGAGCCACCGGGACGGGTGGTGGAGCTGTTGCGGGGCCGCGCAGTGATCGTCGACACGCGCAGCCGCCGCGCGGCGCTGGCGCGCCTGGCCGACGTGGTTGAGCGTGCGGCCATGGCGTTTGCGAGAGCGGTGGACAGCGTCGGTGCGCTTTCCCGATAGCACCTCGCCAAGCTGATCGAAACCAGGCCGGTGGCAGCCTCGCCCATGCCTGATCAGGGCCGCTGGGCGTGGAAACGCACGGACGTCGCGCGGCTTTGGCGCGGCTGACGCAGGGCGTAGAGAACGCCGTGGCGGCGTTTGGGGCAATTGCTGGCTCGGACGACTGGAAGGCCTGACCTAGGGGCCGGGTGTGTCGACGGGCGGCGACAGCGGCTCGGGCTCTGGCTGAACGGGCCGAGAGCGCACGAGCGGCAGCCCAATCAGGGTGGAGACGACGAACGAAGCGGCCACAGCGATGCCCACGACGCCGAAGCCCTGGACGTCCAACAGCAGCGTGATCAGCGGGGCCACCGCCAGCGCGGCCAGATCGACGCTGAGGTGCATGATCCCGATACTGCGGCCAACGGTGGTGCGCGGCATGCGCTCGGCGATCAGCACGGCCGGCAGGGGCGTTACCAGTCCGCTGGGCGCGAAGAGCACCGCCACCAGGATGTACCAGGCCAATCCGGCGGGGAACACCAGCAGCAAGGCCGCCGCCACACTGAGACCGCCCGTCGCAATCAGGGCGCGTCGATGGCCAAGGCGATCCATCACCGGTCCGGTCTTGTAGGTCACGAGCGTGCGCAAGGCGTTGGCCAAGGTGAGCACGAGGCCGACGCGGGCCGGGTCGAAGTCGAGACCCACGCTGCCGTAGAGGGGCAACAAGATCTGCTTGATGGCGAACGTTCCGGCCCCAAGAATGAGAACGGAGAAGCCAACTACCGGTAGCAGGGATTGGCTGAGCCCGAGCCGAGCGAGCCTGGGAATCGGCGCGGATCCTGACTCCGGCGCTGGCTGGGGCGCTCGCACGAACAGCAACGGCAGAAGCGCCGCGATGCCGCCAACCAGGGCGCCCAGGGCAAAGGCGGCCCGCCAGCCAAACATGCTGGCAGCCACGCCGGAGAGCATGGGCGCGAGGAGGGCACCCATCTGAACAGCGGCCAAGATCCGTCCCGCCGTGTGGCTACGGTCGCTCCCCTCACTTGAACGCACGGTATGGGCGAGTCCGGTGGTGTAGACGAGAGCCGTGCCCAGCCCGGTCACCAGCACACCCGCCAGCAGCACGCGGTAATCCAGGGCGAGCGCGCTGATCGCACAGCCGATGGCGGTGCAGAGCGTGCCAGCGGCCAGTGGCGTGCGCGGTGGCAGCCGGTCGGCCAGGAATCCGGCGGGCACGATGGCCACGGCGCGGGCCACGGCTTGCATGGACAGCAGCAAGCCCAGCACCGGCAGTGAAACGTCGAATTCGGCTTGCAGTTCGCCCAGGATCGGTCCAATCAAATTGACGTTGAACGCCATGACGGTGAGCAGGACGAAAATTGCGCCAAGGCTGGACGATGCAGGCTGGCGAATCATGGAGCCAGTTGGGAAAGCTAGCCGTCTACGTTGTTGGGGCGGATGGTAGCCTCGCTCATGCCTTACGCGGGCCGCTGGGCGACCGACCGACACGTCGGGGCAGTCCCTGGCTCCGGCTCACTCGCACCCGCGCCGTACGCTCGGCGAGCCGGAGTCCGCCAGCCGTGAATAGTCAGAAACCGGTGATCGAGCAGATCTCGCCGGATCCGGAAGCGCTGCGACGGCAGGAGGCGCCGCGAGCGCCCCAATCCACCGCCCCGGGGGGCAGCGGCATGTGGCTGCTGGTTGCGCTGGTTATCGGCGTGGCCGTTGGCGCCGCAATTGGCGCGGGCGCCGGGCTTTACGTGTTTGGGTGGGTGGGCTAGAGCGACGGCATCTCGTTCAGCGGCACGCGGCGGGAGTCTGAGGTTGCCGAGCGCTCCGCCGCCGCCACCACTCGAATTACGTCCACCATTTCCGCGTCGCTAATCGGCCGTTCGCCGGTCTCTAGCATCGCCAGGAACTGCTTAATGCTCTCCAGATACATGCGCGGGAAGCCGTCGATCGTGTCATCCCCGGGCATGTCGGCGTGGGTCCAGCCCTTCTCGCCGAGGGCGACGCAGAGCATGCCCATCCAGGCCTCGCGCGCCTGGTTGGCAATGCCGACCTGACCGTTGGGCCAGCGAATGGTCACCACGTCGCCCAATTCTCCTCGAACGGACGTGACGTCCTCCGCACCGACGCCAAACACCGCGTGCATCACGTCAACGGCGTGGACGCCGTAGAGCTGCCAGTTCTGGGGCAGGGTGAACATGATCGAGCGCGTGCGGCCCAGGTCGGGGAGGCGCTCCAGCAGCTGGCGGATGGCGCGGTCGTAGCGCACGGCGGACGCAGACGTCAGCGGCACGCCGGCGGCGGCGGCCGCGCGGACCAGCGTGACGGCTTCCTGCGGGTCGTCACACAGCGGCTTGTCAACGAACAGGGGCAGGCCAAGGTCGACCGCCTGCATGGCGGGCGCGAAGTGATCGGGGCCCCAACGGTTGAGCACCAGCACGGCGTCGACGTCCTGCATGGCCTGCTCGGGTGCGTCGACCACCTCGTCAATACCGGTTTCCAGGGCCTTGGCGCGGGCCTGATCGGGGTTGGCGCCCCAGAGCCGGGTGACTCGCAGGCCGGGGCCGGCCAGCCCGCGGTTGATGATGCCGGCGAAGTTCTCGGTATGCGTGCTGTCGGCTCCGATAATCGCGAGGTTCATGCAGCGGCTCCCAGCGCGGGACAGTCGGCAGCAGGGTATCGCGTCGCACGCGGGTGACTGGTTAGGCTGGTGGCGTGGCTGACACGCGCGACGATCCCAGGCGCAGTCTCACGGGGGCGGTGTGGGACATCGCGCCGCGCGCACCCGCCGCGCTGTTCGCCGCGGTGGACGAGCTTCCGCCGCTGGCGGTCCAGGTGCTCCGCAACCGCGGACACGACACGGTCGAGAAGCTGCACGAGTTCATGCTCGGTCCCCTGCCCCCGCACGACCCATACCTGTTGGACGAGATGCACCCAGCGGTGGCGCGCATCGGGCGGGCGATGCAGAAACGCGAGCGCGTGTGCATTTATGGCGACTACGACGTGGACGGCGTTAGCGCCACAACGATGCTGCTGGACACCGCCGAGGCGCTGGGGCTGGACGCCTTCCCATACATCCCGGAGCGGCTGACCGAGGGCTACGGGCTCAACGCCGGCGCGATCGACGCCGTGGCGCAGGAACGCGCGACGCTGGTCATCACGGCCGACTGCGGGGCCACGGCGCACGAGGAAATCGACCGAGCAGCCGCGTCAGGCATGGACGTGATCGTGACCGACCACCATCCCACGGAAGCCCGCCCGGCAAAGGCCGCGGCGCTGCTCAACCCCAATGCGCCGGGGTCCGGATACCCGTTCGGCGGGCTCTCGGGGGTGGGGGTGGCTTACAAGCTGGTGCAGGCGCTGGCCGACGAGTTTCCGGAGCAGTTGCCCGACCCCGAGCGCTTCCTGGACCTGGTGGCGCTGGGCACGGTGGCCGACGTGGCGCCGCTGACTGACGAGAACCGGGCGTACGTGACAGAAGGCCTGGAGTGGATGCGGGCCTCGCCGCGCCCTGGTCTACGCGCGCTGGCCGAGGTGGCTCGGCGTACGCCTGAGGCCATCAGGTCGGACGACATCGCCTTTGCGCTGGCGCCCCGGCTCAACGCCGCCGGCCGAATTGCCAGCGCACAACTAGCGTTGGAATTGCTGCAGGCCCGGCATCCGGTGCGGGCCGCGGAACTGGCGGATGAACTGAACGACCTGAACGCTGAGCGGCGCCGGCTCACTCAGGACGTCGTGGACGCGGCGCGGTCGATGGTCAACGGCAGCCCGGTGATCCTGGCCGCCGATCCGGGATTCGCGCCAGGCGTGGTTGGGCTGGCCGCCTCCCGACTAAGCGACGAGTTCGGCGCGCCCGCGTTCATCGGCGCCGAGATCGATGGGCTGGTCCACGGCTCGGCGCGCGCCCCCGATGGATTCAACCTCCGCGACTTGCTGAAGCGGCAAGCCGACTGGCTGGAAGGCTGGGGCGGTCACGCCGGCGCCGCGGGTTTCTCGGTGCTGCCGCAGAACCTCGAAGCGCTGCGGCGCGGCCTTGCACAGGCCATCGCAAGCCTCGACCCGCCTGAATACACGGGGCCACGCATGCGCGCCGACGGTCGCGTATATCCGCGCACCATCTCATGGGAGACCTACCAGGCGCTCGATTCGCTGGGCCCCTGGGGGCAGGAACATGAAGAGCCGCGCCTCGTCGTAGAGAATGTACGTATCCAAGACACCCGGCTGGTAGGTGAGGACCACGTGGCGCTGCGGTTCGAAGAGTTGGCACGCAATGTGGAGGCCATCTGGTTCCGGCGCGGCGACCAGCAGGCCGCGCTGGGTCGCGGGCGCTGCGTCGACGTGGCCTTCAGGTTGGGGCTGCGCAGCTTCCGCGGCGAGACACGGTTGCAGATGCTCGTGGACGACATCCGGCTGCGGCCGGTCTAGCGGCGGACCGAGGAGTTACGGTGCCGACATCGGTCACGGCCACACTGGCGCCCATGGTCGGCCCGGGTCGGGCGGAGACCACGCTGGAAGATCTGCTCGATGCGGTCCGGTCCTACACCCCGGCCGACGACCTGCCGGCCGCCGAACGACTGATTCGCAGAGCCACGGAACTGGCGGAGCGCGCACACAAGGGTCAGCGGCGCATGACCGGCGAGCCGTTCGTGCAGCACCCGATGAGCGTGGGGCTGATGCTCACGAACTTGCACCTCGATCCGGACACGATCGCCGCCGCGCTGCTGCACGATTGCGTGGAAGACACCAACGTGGATATCGGGACGATTCGTTCCAGGTTCGGTTCCAGCGTGGCTGAATTGGTCGACGGCGTGACCAAGCTGGACGACATCACGGTCGTGAGCCTGGACGATCGCCAGGCCCAGAACCTTCGCAAGGTGTTCCTGGCGATGGCGCGGGACATTCGCGTCGTGCTGATCAAGCTGGCCGACCGCCTGCACAACCTGCAGACCGCACACGTCTATCGACCGGACAAGCGCCAACGCTATGCCAGCGACACGCTGGAGATTTTCGCGCCGCTGGCGGGACGGCTGGGCATCGAGGAATGGCGCTGGCAGCTCGAGGATCACGCGTTCAAGCTGCTCCAGCCCGAGCGGTACCGGGAAATCGCGAGTTGGCTGCTGGCCGAGCGAGCTGCGCGACAGGAGGTCGTCCAG
Organism: Chloroflexota bacterium; assembly: GCA_026707185.1. Next base: position 15,371 of record JAPOXI010000087.1, on the reverse strand, counting down.
GCGGTCACCGGGGGGCTGCGGGATGCGCTGGACGCCGCGGGCACGGACGCGCTGATCCAGAGCCGGATCAAGCATGTCTACAGCATCGAGCAGAAGACGCAGCGCAAGAACGTTCCGCTGGACGAGGTCTACGACATTCTGGCGGTGCGCGTGATCGTGGACGACGTGCACGACTGCTATACCGCGTTAGGCGTCGTGCACGGCGCCTGGCGGCATATCCCGGCCGAGTTTGACGACTACATCTCAGCGCCCAAGGAAAATGGATACCGCTCGCTGCACACGGCCGTGCTGGGTCCGGACGCGCGGCCGATCGAGATCCAGATTCGGACCCACGAGATGCACGCGGCCTCGGAATTCGGCGTCGCGGCGCACTGGCGGTACAAGACCGGCGATCACGACGGCGAGGAGGACTTCTCTGAAAAACTGTCCTGGGTGCGCCAGATCCTGACCTGGCAGTCAGACGAGGAGACCGCTGGCTCCTTCGTGGATGCCGTAAAGACCGACTTTTTCAGCGACACCGTCTTCGTATTCACGCCGCGCGGCGAGATCAAGGACTTTCCGGCCGGCAGCACGCCGCTGGACTTCGCGTATCGCATTCATACCGACATCGGTCATACCTGTATCGGCGCCAAGGTGAACGGTCGCCTGGTGCCGTTGGAGTACCAGTTACAGAACGGCGACGTGCTGGAAATCCTGACCAGCAGCAACAGCCAGGGGCCCAGCCGCAACTGGGTGTCGTTGGTCCACACCGCACATGCGCGGGACAAGATCCGCCAGTGGTTCAAGCGGCGCCAGCGCGCCGAGAACATTGAGTCGGGCAAAGAGCTGCTGGAGCGGGAACTGCGGCGCCTTGGGCAGGGCCGCATTTCCCAGCTCCCCGGCGAGGGGTTGCAGCCCGTGGCCGCGGACCTGGGCTATCGCGACGTGGACAGCCTGTTGGCGGGGGTCGGCTACGGCGCCACCACGGTTCCGCAGGTCATCAACCGGCTGAAACTAACCGAGGAGGTGGAAGAGGCCGACGTTGAGCCGCTGCCGACGGAGGAACCGGCGGTGCGCGACGTGCAGCCCTTGGTTCGTGTTCTGGGGGTCGGCAATCTGCTGACGCGGGTGGCCTCGTGCTGCAATCCGCTGCCGGGCGACGAGATCGTTGGGTTCATTACACGCGGCCACGGGATCAGCGTGCATCGTATGAACTGCGCCAACGTCCAGAACGTCCGCGAGCCCGAGCGCCTGGTGGAGGTGGAGTGGGGCGGCCAATTGGTCGGCGCGGACCTGGATCTGCCGATCCGGCTGGGCGCGTGCTGCAAGCCAAGGCCGGGGATGAAGATCAACGGCATCGCCGCCGACCAGAGCATTGAAGTGCATCGAACTCGCTGCCGGGCGGGGACGCGGCTGCCAGGCGCGCGGGTTCGGGTGTGGTGGATCGACGAGACGAGTCAGCTACTGCCGGTGCAGATTCTGGTCCAGGCCGATGACCGCGAGGGCCTGGCGCACGACGTCACGGGCGTGATCCGCGATGAAGGGTTGAACATCACGTCGGCCAACGTGCACACCAACCGGCAACGCCAGGCCACCATGCGCATTACCGTGGGCATGGGCAGCGTGGCCCAGATGGCGCGGCTGATGCGGCGTCTGCAGACGATTCCCAGCGTGTACTCGGTCGCCCGCGACACGGCTGGCGCACGTCGCAGTCGATCGCGCGAGGCGGCCGCGCCACGGAACAGCCAATGACGACCCTGCTTGTCCTGCTGCTTGCCTACTCCATTGGGTCCGTGCCGTTTGCTTACCTGGCCGGCCGGCTGGCCGGGCGCGACTTGCTGGCGGAGGGGTCGGGGGGCGTCAGCGGGACCGCGGCCATCGAGCGGCTTGGCAAGGTGCCCGGCGCTATTGCCGGGCTGGCCGATGCGCTGAAGCCGGCGCTGGCCATCTTCATCGCGCAGCGGCTGGCCACCTACGAAGTGTCGGCCGTGGCGGGCGTGGTGGCCGTGGCCGGTCACGTGTGGCCCTTTACGCTGCGATTCCGCGGGGGGCGGGGCATCGGACCGGCCGGCGGCGCGCTGGCCGCGTTGGGGTCGTGGCACATGGCGCTGGCGTTCGCCGGGCTGGTGCTGGGCAAGGCGATCATCAAGGACTCGGCGCCGGGGGCGCTTATCGGATTCTTTGCCACGGCCATCGTGCTGAGCCTGACGGGTGCGGCCCTCACACTGAGCCTCACGGGCTGGACCCTGCTTGGTCTTCTTGTTACCGCCCGCCTGGTCGGCTTCCGCAAGGCGGAGTCGCCGGACGACGTGTCCACGGCCACGCTGCTCTGGCGGAGGTTCCTGCTTGACCGCGACCGGCCGTGACGAGGCCCGGCGCGTCCGGCTGATTACCGACTCCAGCGCCTGCCTTCCACCTCACGAAATCGAAGCGCACGGCATTGCCATTGTGCCCACCGTGCTGGTCTGGAACGGCGAGGAGCTTCGGGACGGAGTTGACATAACGAACGAGGCGTTCTGGAAGCGCCTGGCCACCGATCCCAACCTGCCAACGACCAGTGCCACGTCGCCCACGGCCTACGCCGCCGAATTTGCAAGGGCCCGTGACGCGGGCCTGGATGCCTTGTGTGTCACCATCCCCCGTCGCATTTCCGCCATGACCGACGTGGCGGAGATGGCCGCGCGCGACTTTGCGGGCGCTCCACACGTACGCGTGATGCAGACGGGCGCGGCAACCATGGCGCACGGCTTCCCGGTGCTGCTGGGCGCTCGCGCGGCCAGCGCCGGGGCCGACCTGGACACGGTGGAGCGAACCGTGAACCTGGCGGCAGCGGACAGTGGCATCGTCGCCCTGCTCGGTTCACTTGAGTATTTGGCGCGTGGCGGACGCGTGCCCTGGGTGGTGGCCCGCGTGGCTGATGCGCTGCCGTCAACGCCCATCTTTGGGATGCGGCACGGACGCATCCGCTTTCGAGCTTCCTTCGGTTCGCGTGCGCGGGCGCTGCGCGCCCTGGTGAAACACGTCCGGCGAGCGTCCCGCCACGCGAGTTACCTGGGCATTGCGGTGCACCACACGGCCACAATCGACGAAGCGCATCAGTTGGAAGACCGAATTCGGCGGGAGCTGGCGCCGGACGATCTCTACGTCACCGGCTTTACGCCCGTCATGGGCGCCCACGTAGGTCCCGACCTCGTTGGGTTGGCTTACTGCGCGCGATCAAGCTGACGTGCTGCCTACACTGGTCGGAAAGATGACCGGGATGGAGCCGCGGCACGTGCGGGATGACGCCATGCGCGCCACGATCATGACGATCGGCCAGGCAGCCATTGCTGCCGTGGATCCCGCAACGGCCGTGCATGAGACCGTCACGCTTGACGACAACGGAATCCGAATTGGAAGTCTGCGCGTCGCCGATGCCGATGCCAGGCGCGTGGTCGTATTGGGCGCCGGCAAGGCGAGCCCGCGCATGGCCGCGGCGCTGGTCGACATCTTGGGCGACCGCGTCGAGGGTGGTCTGGTCATCACCAAGGACGGCTACGCGTCGGCGGCCGGGCAGGTCAAGATTGTCGAAGCGGGCCACCCCGTCCCCGACGCGCGCGGGCAGGCCGCGACCCGGCAGGTGCTCGAGGCCGCAAGCGCTGCTGGCGAAGGCGACCTGGTGCTTTGTGTGATCTCGGGCGGCGGATCGGCGCTCACGCCCTGCCCGCCGGACGGAATCTCGCTGACCGAGCTTCAGGACGTGACCGACCAACTACTGCGCTCGGGCGCCACGATCAATCAAATGAACGCCATTCGAAAGCACCTGTCGGAGTTTCACGGTGGTCTCCTGGCGGCGGCGGCCGCGCCGGCGCGGGTCGTTGGGCTGCTCGTTAGCGATGTCGTGGGTAACCCAATGGACGTAATTGCGTCGGGTCCCACGTCGCCCGATCCGACCAGCTACGCCGACGCGCTGGCGGCTCTGGATGCGTTTGACTTGCGAGGGGCGGCGCCCGCCTCAATCCGCGAGCGGTTGGCGTTGGGCGCACGTGGCGGTCTGCCTGAAACGCCGAAGCCTGAAGATCCGGTATTCGACCGGGTTTCGAACCTGGTGATCGCGGACAACGCCCGCGCGGGGCTTGCCGCCGTCGGCGCTGCCCGGAAAGCGGGTTTCCATGCCCAATTTCTAACCTCGCGCGTGCAGGGCGAAGCGCGCGAAATCGCCAAGCTGGTGGCCGGTGCCGCAATCGACATTGCGCGCAGCGGACGCCCGGTCCGCCGGCCCGGGTGCGCGATTTTCGGCGGCGAAACCACTGTGACGGTACGAGGCAACGGTCGCGGGGGGCGCAGCCAGGAGCTGGCTGTCGCTGCCGCCCAGGCGCTGGCCGGAGAGCCAAACACGGCGGTGTTTGCCTTGGCAACGGATGGGACCGACGGGCCAACCGATGCCTGCGGCGGGCTGATCGACTGGACGACGATCGATCGAGCCAGCGCCGCCGGGGGTGATTGCGCCAGCGCGCTTGCTGCCAACGACTCGTACAACTTCCTCAAGTGCTGCGGTGACCTGATTCGCCTTGGCCCGACCGGCACCAACGTGAACGATCTGTACATGGCCTTCGGATGGTGAGCGACGCGGAGTCGGGACCCCCCGTTCAGCCGGAGCTTCGCTGGGCCAAGGTCACCGGGCCGGACGCCCTGCGGCCGCTTGATCGGCATTGGGTCCGCTACGTTCGACTGGCTCTGCTGCTGGCCGCGGTCCTGATCGCCTGGCGCATCCTGGCCTGGCAGGAAGACGGGTATCGGGCCGCGGCGTCCGCGGCCGGCAACGCGGCGGTCTCGAATCCACTCCTGATGGCTGAGCCAATCCCGTCCCCGACGGCCTCGCCCGCTGCGGGTCAGGTCCGCGTTCCAATTGTCGTGCTGTCGCCTACAGCCACGCCCACACCCACGCCGGTTCCCACGCCAACGCCCACCCCGGCGCCGACGCCGGTCACCCATTCGGTGCGAGCTGGCGAAACGCTGTCAGGGATATCCGATCTCTACGACGTGCCGGTCAGCGAAATCGTGGAACTCAATGACATTCCTGATCCCAATAACCTGGTCGTCGGCCAACGCCTGCGGCTTCCCGAGGGCACCCTGATCTCCGAACAGGAGGATGCCCCCGGTCCATATACGGTCCAACCCGGCGACACGCTCAGCGCGATCGCCGTGACCTACGGCGTGAGCATCAACGATTTAATGGCGGCCAACGGCATCAGCGACCCGGACAGCATCTTCGCGGGTCAGGAACTGCGGATTCCGGGGTAACCGAAATACCCCGCGTACGGTTGTTGCACGCTATCGTCACTGCGTACACTGCGGATAGCCCCGATGGTCGCGCATAGCCCCATCGCGGGCCTTATGCTGTGGTCGTCTTTTCGAGAAGGCGTTGATACGCCGGGGCGCCGACGGCGCTTTCCATTTGTTCAATCCGCGAATCCGGAGGCTCTGACGCATGGTTGAAGTCGAAACCATCGACCCGGCCGTCAATCGCTGGCAGCGAGTCGGCGGCCAAGAGGGTGGCACGGTGACGTCAATCGCGATGGCCTCGCATTCCGAAGGCCGTCGCATTTTCATTGGCACCATGTCCGGTGTCTTCTTGTCCGACGACGACGGCCAGACCTGGCGCATTTCCAACGCCCAGCTCACCAGCCCCTACATTCAGGCTGTTGCCGTCTCGCCCGACTACAACCGCGACACCAACGCGTTTGCGGGCGCGGTACAGGGCGGCGTGTTCAAGTCGTTCGACGGGGGTGACTCCTGGAACCGCCTGTCCTTCTGGGGCGCGATTCCCAACGTCGTGGCGCTGGGGCTTTCTCCCTCGTACGCCACCGACCGCATCGCCTTACTGGGAACGGACGGCGACGGTGTCTATCGCACCACGAACGGCGGCCGTAGCTGGAACCCGTCCAATGTCGGCCTTTCCGGGCTCTCGATCCAGGCACTGGCGGTTTCTTCTGGCTTCCGAACCGACCAGATGGTCTTTGCCGGCATCGTCAATGGCGGCGTGTGCCGATCCAGTGACGGCGGCCGAACCTGGGAGCAGTTGGGCGGCGACGACTTTGGCACCGCCACGGTGCAGACGCTGGCGCTGGCGCCCGACTTCGCCGAGGACCGCACCATCGTTGCCGGCACCGAAGAGCGCGGTTTGTGGATCTCCAAGGACGGCGGGCGAAACTGGTCGCAGGTCGCCGAGGTCGGCGACGACGCCGTCAATGCCGTGTGCCTGTCACCGACCTTCGCCGACGATCAGACCATTGTTGCCGGGACTGGTTCGCAGGGCCTGGCGGTCAGCACCGACGGCGGCGTGACGTGGGAAACCCGCGATCTGGAAGACACCTACGGGTCGATTCTGACCCTCGCCCTGCTTCCCACGAACGACGCCACGCTGCTCTGGGCGGGCACGTTCCACACTGGCCTGCTGTGCTCCGGCGACCTGGGCGAAACCTGGGAACCCCGCAACACCGGCATCACCAGCCAGAACTGGGTCACGCTGGCCATCTCCCCTGACTTCGGATCCGACCGGACGATGTTTGCCGGTGGTTCCGGGAGCGGTGTGCACGTTTCGACCGACGGTGGTGAAACCTGGGCAGCGCGCGGCGAGGACATGGCCGATCTGGATATCGCCGGCATTGCCGCGTCACCGGAGTTCTCGGCCGACGGCATCGTGTTGGTGGCCACACAGGCGGGACTCTACCGCAGCGCCGACCACGGACAATCCTGGGACGAGGTCGTCGAGGGCTTTGACCTTGACGACGTTCGAGCGGTGGCGTTCTCTTCCAGCTTCGAGAGAGACCGTACCGCCTTCGCGGGTGGGGCGTTAGGACTGACCTACCGCAGCCTTGATGGCGGCGAGACCTGGGATCGCCTGCCGCACGACTTCGACGGCGAAACCGTGGTGGCGTTGGCCACCGGTCCCGATTTCGAGACTGACCGCGCGGTCTTTGCCGGCACCGTTGGGCAGGGCGCCGCGGCTGTTCATGTGAGCTACGACGGCGGCGACTCGTTCGACCGATTTGTTGAGCACGAAACCAATACGCCCTGGGTGTCGCTGGCGATCCCCGCCACCTACACCGACAAGAACCGGTCATGGCTGTTCGCCACGGCCAGCCAGGTGTTCCGACCGACGACCCGTTTCGAAGACGTGTGGTCGGGAACCTATCCGGGCGACGCCGACACGGCCGTGCTTTGGATTGATGCCACGCCAACCTTCGCCGACGACACGACGGTCTACGCGGCGACCAGCCGCGGCGTCTTCACTTCGGTGAACGGCGGCGCCGGCTGGTCGGAACTCAACCCCAACTTGCGAAACCGTGCCGTACTGCGCGTGGCTGCGTCCCCCAACTTTGCGGAGGACCGCACGGTGTTTGCCATGGCGCTGGGCGGGGAGATTTGGCGGCTGGTGGACGACCCCGCGACGCGGCGCGGCGAGTCGTTGCGACCGACTGACATCATCTAGCCGTTGGGCACGTGGCCTCTCGCGTGAGCGAGTCGCGGACGTGTCGTTGGACGTCTGCTAGGGAACGACTGAGTACAGCCACGTCCCCAGCACCAGCGACGCCGTCGCCAGCGTGAGAACGACGACGAGGGTGCGAACGGTGACGCGGGATCGGCTTGGGCGTCGCAGCATCGGGTAAGGGCACACGAGGGCGCGGACCCGGCGGCCCGTCGCGAGGCAAGCCTAGAGCCGTCCGCCGCCCCGGTGCAACCGCTCGGACATTGCCTGGCGCTGGCCTGCTGGATAGGCATGGAGCCTCTGCTAGACTTCCGCTGGCGAGAACGTGAACGTTTTCACAAAGTCTTAAGGGCTGTGTGGCCGGGTGGGTGCGCTCCGGTCGGCGGCGCTTGCGCTTGAGTTCGGATTTGTCGTGGGTGCGTTCATGGTCGCCGGCATCCTGGGAGGACGCTGGATTGATGACCGGTTGGGCACCGCGCCCTTCGTGTTACTTGGAGGGATTCTCCTTGCCCTGGCGTCCAGCATCTACGTGATGTACCTGATCTACAGCTGGCAGCACGGGGAGGAACGCTAGGAATGGCCGCCGCCCCGGGGCAGGATCTTGCACCGCACGTCAGCGCGGCGGCGGAGCCGCTGGCCGGCCCCTGGGAAACACCCCTTGGACCGTTCACGGTGACCAACTCCATGTTCACCATGTGGCTCACGATGGTGGGCATCCTGGCGTTGGCCTGGTTCGCCACCCGGCATATCCGTCGTGATCCCGAGTCCGCCCTGGTGCCCGGGGGTCTCCAGAACGTGGCCGAGACGGTTACTGAGTTCCTGATGGAGCTTGTGGAGTCCACGGTGGGCCGCCGCTACGCCGGCCGCGTCTTCGCCTTCGGCGCCACCTTCTTCGTGTTCATCACGATTTCCAATTGGTCCAGCCTCTTGCCGGGCATTGGGACGATCTGGATACCGTCGGAAATCGTGCACGACGGCCATCTGGAACCCATCGCGGCGCCGCTGTTCCGTCCGGCCACGGCCGACATCAACATGACGATCGCGCTGGCGCTCACGGCCTTTGTCGTCATCCACGCGTCCGGGATCTCGTCGCATGGCCCGCTGGGCCACCTGAAGGAGATGACGCAGGTCGCCTTCCTGGCGCCGGTCTTCATCATCATCGAGCTCTTCGTCATCATTTCGCTGTCCTTCCGACTCTTTGGCAACCTGTTCGCGGGCGAGGTGCTGCTCAACGGTCCCATCCTGGGCGCCTTCGCTCTCGGGCATCTGCCCTTGATCGGAGCGGTGTTCTTGGTTCTGGAGATTCTTTTTGGTCTCGTTCAAGCCGTGATCTTCTTCATGCTCAGCATGGTGTTCACGGGCCAATCGGTTGGGCCGGATACGGCCGAAGCGCATTGATGCGCGCAAAGGGAGAGTGACCTCGTGGAACAAGCAATGGACCTCACGCCACTGGGCGCGGGCTTGGCAATCGGGCTAGGCGCCATTGGGCCGGGCCTCGGCATCGGCTTCGGAGTTCAGGCCGCCATGAACGCCATTGGGCGTAACCCCGAGGCCTCGGGCGACATCCGCAACACGATGATCGTCGGCCTGGGTCTTGCTGAGGCCATCGGCATCTACGCGTTCATCATCGGGATCCTGCTGGCATTCGGATAAGCCCGACTCGCAAGACGGCTACGGAGATGTGGGTATGAGTGAGCCTGCGCCGCTGGGCATCAGCTTCCCGAACATCCTGTTTCAGGTTGCCAATTTCCTGCTCTTTCTGTGGGTGTTGTACCGCCTGCTCTTCAAGCCGCTGGTCGCCATGCTGGAGCGTCGGCGCCAGCGGATTGCGGAGAGCCTGGACGAGGCCGAGAACCTGCGAACGCAAGTTGAGGCTGAACGCGCGGAGTTTCAAGCCGAACTGGACAACGCGCGGGCCGAGGCCCAGCGTATCCGCGAGGAGGCCAGCCGCGCCGCGGAGACGCTGCGAGCTCGCGAACTCGAGCAGGCCCGTGCCGAGGCGGAACGCATGCGCACGGAGGCGGCCGCCGAAGTCGACCGCAACCGCGCCCGCGTCGCTGCAGAGCTCCGGACCCAGACCGCCGATCTCGTGCTGAGCGCTACCTCCCGCGTTCTGGGTCGTTCAATTGACGACCCCGAACACCGGCGGCTGGTTCAGGAAGCGATATCGGATGTCGCCGGAGGCTCGAACTAGCAATGCGCGGTAGCCGCCGCCGCCGCGCCGCGCGCTACGTGGAGGCCGTGGTGGCCGACGCCCACGCCGGGCAGGCATGGGATGTCTGGGAGGCCGATTTCGAAATCCTCGCTGCGATTGCAGACGACGATTCGGCACGCCGCTTTCTCCAGAGCACCTCCATCGGGTTGGATGACCGGATTGCGGCCGTGCAACGCGCGGCCGGCGACTCCATCTCCGCCCGCGGGCTTGGTCTGCTGCGGTTGCTCGCCGACCAGCGTGAGGTGGACCTGACCCAGGAGGTCGCCCGCCGCTACCGCGAGGCCGCCGACGAGGCGCAGAACGTCGACCGCATTCACGTCACCGCCGCCACGGCGCTGGGGGACGCGGAACTCAGCGACTTGCGCAACCGTCTGACCGCCCCTGGCCGCACGCTTCGTCTCACCACCGATATCGATCCCGCCCTGCTGGGCGGATTCGTCGTCCGGCGCGGCGACGACGTACTTGACCTGAGCGTCCACGCCAGGCTGCAAGCCCTGGCGTCCACCTTGCGCTAGCGGGAGCCCCGAATGGCTATCAGCCCAGAAGAAATCGCAGACGCGCTTCGGCAGCAGATCGAAGGCTTTCAGGCCCAGGCCGAGCAGGCCAACGTCGGCCACGTCCTGGAGGTCAGCGACGGGGTGGCGCGGCTATCCGGCCTCTCGCAGGCCATGGCCGGCGAACTCCTGGCCTTTCCGCACGACGTGACCGGCATGGCCCTGAACCTTGAGGAAGACACCATCGGTGCGGTCATCCTGGGCGACTACCTGCGAATTGAAGAGGGCGATGAAGCCCGAACGACCGGCCGGGTCGCCGAGGTACCGGTTGGGCCCGAACTCCTGGGCCGCGTCGTCAACGCCATCGGCGAACCGGTCGACGGCAAGGGGCCGATCAATGCCGCGCGGTCCGACGTGATCGAGAAAGTCGCGCCCGGCGTCGCGCAGCGCCAGAACGTGGACACACCGGTCCAGACTGGCCTGAAGGCCATCGATTCCATGACGCCCATCGGCCGCGGTCAACGCGAACTGATCATTGGCGACCGCCAGATCGGCAAGACCGCGATTGCGCTGGACACCATCATCAATCAGCGCGGCGGCGACCTCGTCTGCATCTACTGCGCCATCGGACAGAAAGAGAGCGCCGTCGCCCAGGTGGTGGCCACCCTGCAGGAAGCCGGGGCCATGGAGCACACCATCGTGGTCCTGGCGTCGGCCAGCGAACCAGCCGCCCTGCAATACATGGCGCCCTTCGCCGCCTGCACCATCGGCGAGTACTTCCGCGACAACGGCCAGCACGCCGTGGTCATCTATGACGACCTGACCAAGCACGCCTGGGCCTACCGCCAAGTCTCCCTGGTCCTGCGACGCCCGCCCGGCCGCGAGGCCTACCCCGGCGACGTGTTCTACCTGCACTCGCGCCTGCTCGAACGGGCCGCGCGCCTGTCGGACGACCACGGTGGCGGCAGCCTCACCGCCCTCCCAATCATCGAGACCCAGGAAGGCGACGTCACCACCTACATCCCCACCAACGTCATTTCAATCACCGACGGCCAGATCTACCTGGAAGCCGACCTCTTCAACGCCGGCATCCGCCCGGCGATCAACCCCGGCATCTCCGTCTCCCGGGTCGGCGGCGACGCCCAGATTCGCGCCATGAAGTCTGTCTCCGGCGGCCTACGGCTGGATCTGTCGCAGTACCGCGACGTGGCCGCCTTCGCGCAGTTCGCGTCCGATCTGGACCAGGCCACGCGCAACCAGTTGGAACGCGGACAGCGAGTGACCGAACTGCTCAAGCAGGGCCAGTACGCCCCGATGGAAGTCATCGATCAGGTGTGCGTGATCTTTGCTGGAACGGTGGGCCTGCTGGACGACATTCCGATGCCGGACGTCCCCCGGTTCGAGCAGGAGATGCTGGATTATCTGCGCGACAGCCACCCGGACCTGGTGGAGGGCATTCGCTCAAGCGCCGATTTGAACGACGATGCCGAAGCGGCGCTGCGCGCGGCCATCCTGGACTTCAAGACCAACGTCTTCGCTGCCAGCGCGGCCGCGGCCAGCTAGCGCATGGCAAGCCCGCTTGAGCTACGGCGCCGCATCCGCAGCGTCGACAACACCCGCCAGATCACCCGGGCCATGCAGCTCGTCGCGGCGTCGCGCATGCGTCGCGCCCAGGAAGCTGTCCAGGCGGCGCGGCCCTACGCCACGCACATCGCGGGCATGATCGAGCGGCTGGTGCTGGCCACCGGCAACGACCGGCTGCCGCCAATCCTCCAGCCGCGGCCCATCGAACGCACCGCCTTCCTGGTGCTCACCACCAATCGCGGTCTGGCGGGCCCGCTAAACACCAACATCGTCCGATCCGCCGTCAACGAGATCGACGCAGCCAGCGACGCGATCGAAATAAGCGTCGTGGTCGTCGGAAAGAAAGGCCACCTGGCGCTCCGCGGGCTGTACACACTCTCGGCCGTGTTCACCGAAATCAGCGACCAGCCGGGCATCAACGACATCCTGCCCTTGACCCGATTGCTGATCGACGGGTACGAGCGCGGCGAGTTCGATGAAGTCCGGATGATCTACCCGGAGTTCGTCAACATCCTCACCCAGCAGCCGCGCGTTGTTCGCCTGTTCCCGGTCGTGCTGCCCGAGGTTCAGCAGGACGCGCGCGAAGCCGACATCATCTTCGAGCCGGATCCCGCCTCGGTGCTGGAAGCGCTCATCCCGCGCTTCGTTGAGATGACCGTCTACCGCGCCATGCTGGAACTGGCGGCCAGCGAACAGAGCGCGCGCATGGTGGCCATGCGCGCTGCTACCGACAACGCGACCGAACTGATCGAGGGGCTGCGCCTGGCCTACAACAAGCTGCGGCAGGCCCGAATCACCAGCGAGATCATCGACATTGCCTCCGGCGCCAATGCGCTGGCGGACGCCTAGGGCGTAGGGGAGTTTGCAGATGGCTGAAGGCCGTATCGTCCAGATCGTAGGCGCGGTCGTCGACGTGGAGTTTCCGCCGGACGACCTGCCTCCCCTGTACAACGCACTGGAACTGAACACCGACGACGGCGACCTCGTGGTCCTCGAAGTCGAACAGCACATCGGCGACAGTACCGTCCGCTGCGTCTCGATGCGTCCCACGGAGGGCCTGCGCCGCGGCACCGCGGTCCGTGATACCGACGGGCCGATTCGAGTTCCCGTCGGACCTGAAACCCTGGGCCGCGTTTTTGACGTCACCGGCGAGCCGGTGGATGGCCAGGGCGAGGTCGAGGTCAACAACACCTATCCGATTCACCGGCGTCCGCCGGCATTCACTGATCAGAGCACGACGGCCGAAGTGTTTGCGACTGGCCTCAAGGTCATTGACCTCATTGCGCCGTTCACGCGCGGTGGGAAGACCGGCGTGTTTGGCGGGGCGGGCGTGGGCAAGACCGTCATCATCATGGAGATGATCAACAACATCGCCGTCCAGTACGGCGGGTACTCGATCTTTTGCGGCGTCGGCGAGCGAACCCGCGAGGGAACGCAGCTGATCGGCGAAATGACCGAGGCCGGCGTGCTGGGCAACACCACCATGGTGTTCGGCCAGATGAACGAGTCGCCGGGCGCCCGCCTGCGCGTGGCCCTGGCCGGCATGGCGATGGCCGAGTACTTTCGCGACGAGGAAGAACGTGACCTGCTCCTGTTCATCGACAACATCTTCCGCTTTACCCAGGCCGGTTCGGAGGTTTCCGCGCTGCTGGGCCGCATGCCGTCCGCAGTCGGCTACCAGCCCTCGTTGGGCACGGAAATGGGCGAACTTCAGGAGCGCATCACCTCAACCACCCGCGGATCCATCACGTCACTCGAAGCGATTTACGTTCCCGCTGACGACTACACCGACCCGGCGCCGGTCACGACCTTCGCGCATCTGGACGCGACCGTGCGGCTGGAGCGCTCCGTCGCCGACCGCGGTATCTACCCGGCGGTGGACCCGCTCACCAGCACCTCCAAGATTCTTGATCCGCGCGTCGTCGGCGAACGGCACTACAACGTGGCCCGTGGCGTTCAGCAGGTGCTTCAGCGCTACAAGGACCTGCAGGACATCATCGCGATCCTGGGTATCGAAGAGCTGTCGGAAGAGGACCGGCTCACCGTCTCCCGGGCGCGCAAGATCGAGCGGTTCCTCTCGCAGCCGATGAACGTGGCCGAGGTCTTCACGGGCACTCCCGGCGAGATCGTGCCGCTGGAGGAGACGGTGGCCGGGTTCGAATCGATCCTCAACGGCGATCAGGATGAGCTGCCCGAGCAGGCGTTCCTCATGGTCGGCAACATCGAGCAGGCCGCCGCTAAGGCCAAGGCGCTGGAAGTGGCCGCCTGATCTGCCCAAACAGGCTCTAAAAGACCCTTTGATAGACTCGACCCGGAGGTCGTGATGGCTGGTTTGACCCTCACGGTCGTATCCCCCGAGCGCGAAGTGCTGCGGGAAGACGGCGTGACGCTGATCCTGGCGCCGTCCGTTGACGGCCAGCTCGGTATCCTGCCGCGCCACGCGCCGCTCATCACACAATTGGCCCCTGGCACGCTTGAGCTTCGTCGCGGCGCCGAGTCCCAGCACTTCTCCATTACCGGTGGATTCCTTGAAGTGATGAACGACACCGTTACGGTGCTGGCGGACGCCTCGGAGAGCGCCTCGGAGATCAGCCGGGAACGGGCCGAGGCCGCTCGCGAAGCCGCCCTTCGCGACCTGGATGCGGCTCGACGGACGCACGACGACGTGATGACCACCCAGGCCCGCCTGGCCCTGCTGCGCGCGCTGGCGCGCCTCCGAACCGTCGAGCGGTCCCAGCGAGGCTAGGGCCGCCGTGGATCCCGTCGCCGGACCGGGCGCCCACGACGAGCAACCAGTACGCGCGACCATCGTAGGCGGCCATCCGCTGCGCGGCAGCTATCGGACGCCGGGGGCCAAGAACGTCGTGCTGCCAATGATGGCGGCCTGCCTGCTGACGGACGAGACCTGCGTGATCCAGAACGTCCCGATGATCTCGGACGTTCTCGTGATGGCGGATCTGTTGCGACGGCTGGGAGCCGAGGTCGTGCTCAATGCTGACGAGCACACCGTAACGATCACCGCCGCCGCCGTGCGCTCCAGCTCGCCCAACTCCGATCTGGTGCAGCGCATGCGGGCCTCGTTTCAGGTCACCGGTCCGCTGCTCGCCCGCCTCGGCCGTTTCGACTGCGCGGCCCCCGGCGGCTGTGAGCTGGGCGCCCGTCCCGTGAGCGTGGATATCACCGGCTTTCAGGGCATGGGCGCGACCATTGCTCTGGCCCAAGGCGTGTTTCATGCCGAGGCCGACGCCCTCTACGGCCGGCGCATCTACCTGGACTACCCCAGCCACACCGGCACGCAGAACCTGCTGATGGCCGCGACCCTCGCCAACGGCTACACCACGATCGTACATGCCTCGCGTGAGCCCGAGGTTGTGGCGCTGGTGCAGTTTCTGCGAGGCATGGGCGCCGAAATCCACGGCGAGGGCACCAGCCTGATCGGTGTGCAGGGGCGCAGTCACCTCTACGGCACGGTAGCGCGAGCCATACCTGACCGAATGGTGGGGGGAACCATGGCCGTCGCCGCTGCTCTCACCGGCGGCGACGTTGAACTCCTCAACGTGCGCCCGGACCACTTGGAACCGGTCACGGTGCAACTTCGGGAAATGGGCGTGGACGTGATCGAAACCAA
>JAPOXI010000103.1 GCA_026707185.1 Chloroflexota bacterium | reverse complement strand
TGATCGACGAATACCCGCCCACGGTCGGCATTTGCCTCGACACCGGCCATGCCAATAACAACGGACTGGATCCGGCCGACGAGGCACGCATTGCGGGTGACCGGCTCATTGCCCTGCACTTACAGGACACCGATGCCCTGGACGACCGGCACTGGCCGCCGGGGCTTGGCAACATCAACTGGCGTCGGGTCAGCGCGGCGCTCACCGAGATCGGATTCGACGGCGCCTGGACGTTTGAAGTGAAAACCGGCGCGTCGGGTCCGGCGGCTACCGCGGCTCTGGTGCGGCGTATCGCCGATGCCTGGGTTGCTGGCCGCGCGCCCTCAAATCTCCCAGAGACGGAGACCGCCGCCGGCTTCGACGCGCTGGAGTAGCGTCCGTGCCTGGTCAACGCGGTCGGGCGGCTCGCCCCGGGTCTGCCGCAGGTATGTCTGCAAGTCGGCGGCGGCCTCGCGGTGACGACGCAACAGGCGATACGCCCGGGCCCGGTCAACCAGCAGGCTGCGGTCGTTGGCGTCCAGTTCGATGGCGCGCGTGAGATCGAGCAGGGCCTGTTCCGGGTTGCTGCGCAGGTTGGCCAGCGCACGGCGCTGATAGCGGCTCGCGGTCGAAACGGGCCGAACCGCAACGACCGTGGCGATTGTGGCTGTCAACAGTCCCAGGGCGATTAACGGATAGGCGAAGGGGATCCGTTCGGCGCCGAGCAGAAGGCCTACGACCACCAGCCACGCGAAGGCTGACGCCAGCAGCGCGTAGTAGCGCATGCGAGGCGACCGACCGGGCAAGAGATCTTTACTGCAGTTACTACAGCGGGCGACAGCGCCATACTGCCGCGTCCAGCATCGCGGACACTGCAACTCTCGCGCCACTCCCTTGGCGGCCACTGCTCAACCCGACTCAGGCCAACCCAGGCGCGCCTTACAGATGTTAACAAGGTGACATAACTCACGCAAGGATGTGAGGAATTGCAACATACCGGCGGCCACCGGCGGCGTCGCGTCGCGTTGGGCGGGGGCGTTCCGCCCCGGAAGGTCTCGTTATACTCCCAAAGCATCCCGCGCGTACCTGCTCGGCACGACCCACGCGCTCGCGGGCCAACCACCATGATTCGCAGTCGGCTTTCCGCATTGTTGTCGCAGGGGCTGTCCGCGGCCCAGGCCGCTGGCGCGATCGCCGTCACGCCGCCCGTCTCATTCAGCCTCGAGCGGCGCGAGGACGATCTCGCCCATTACTCAAGCTCCGAAGCCCTGCGGCTGGCGCGGATCGTGGGCGCCCCACCCCGCGCGATCGCCGAAGCCATCGTTGCCCATCTTCCCCCGGCACCGGAGGTCAGCCGCGTTGAAACCGCGGGCCCGGGCTTCATTAACTTCTGGATCGACGATGCCTGGGTGCTGGACCAGCTGCGGGCAATCGTCGATGCCGGCTCTGCCTATGGCGGGTCCAACCACGGCGACGGCGCCAGTGTCCAGGTGGAGTATGTCAGCGCCAATCCCACCGGCCCGCTAACGGCCGGCGCCGGCCGCGGGGGTGTCGTGGGTGACGCCCTGGCCCGGTTGCTGGATGTCTGCGGCTACGAGGTCAGCCGCGAGTACTACGTCAACGACGCCGGTCACCAGGTCGAAATCCTGGGGCAGAGCGTGTATCACTACTACGCGGCGGCGCTTGGTGAGGACTCGCTTTTTCCGCCAGACGGCTACCGGGGCGACTATGTCACCGAGTGGGCGGAACAGATCGCGCGAGACGATGGCTCGCGCTGGCTCGGCACGGGTGGTCCCAGCGACGCCCGGGGTTTCGAAGCTCGGGCCGTTGCGATAGGGCTCGCCGCGATTCGGCGGGATCTGGACGACCTTGGCATCGAGTTTGACGAGTGGTTCTCCGAGCAGGCCATGCGCGACCGCGGCGCCGTTGATGAGGTGATCCAGGTCCTGGACGACCGGGGTTTCGTCGCGGAACGCGACGGCGCCGTCTGGTTTATCGGCGGCGCGGGCGAGGAGGACCGCGAAAACGTGCTGGTGCGCTCACGCGGCGATCCCACCTACTTTGCCGTCGACATCGCCTATCACCGGGACAAGTTCGCCAGGCGCGGTTTCGAGCGGGTGATCGATGTCTGGGGGGCGGATCACCACGGGCACGTGGCTCGCATGCACGCGGCCATGCAGGCGCTGGATGAGAGCGCCGACGCCGCCCGGCTTGAAATTCTCGTCACCCAGATGGTCGGCATCCGGACTGACGGCGAGCTCGGCCGGCAGGGGAAGCGCAGCGGGAAGTTCGTAACCCTGCGCGAGGTGCTGGACGAAGTCGGACCGGCGGCGACGCGCTACTTCTTTCTTTCCAAAGCCATCGACAGCCAGATGGAGTTCGACCTGGAACTGGCCAAGCGTGAAGACCCGGAGAATCCCGTGTACTACATCCAGATGGCCCACGCACGCTGCGCCGGCATACGGCGAACGGCGGAGACGGCGCGAACGGCCGCGGGAGCCGCCACCCTGACGCCTGACGACGTGGCCCTCGCGCGCCGGCTGCTCGCCTTTCCAGAGATCGTGGTGGACGCTTGCCACAACCGCGAACCGCACCGGGTCACGCACTATCTGCTGGACCTGGCGCGCGTCTTCCACTCCTACTACAACAAGCACCGCGTGGTAACGGATGACGCCGACCGGACCGCCCGGCGATTGGAATTGGTTCGAGCCGTGCAGCAGGTGCTGGCGAACGGACTACGCCTGCTGGGGATCGCCGCGCCCGAACGCATGTAGACGGGATCTAGGCAAGGGTGACCAGGTTGGGCGTTGGCCAGGTCGCCACGCCTCCCTCCGCCAGCCGAACGCGCACGAAGTGCGTTGCGATACCCGAGCCCAGGCGGCCGACGTCGGGCGCGTCACCGAGCATGATCCCCTCGGCGCCGGCTGACGTTCCGATGGCCAGACGAACCGGCAGACCCTGCGAGGTTCGCATCGCCAGGCCCTCGGCGGCCACGGGCGGCAGGAGTATTTCCGACTGTCCCGGCCGTCGCGCGCCAATGACGGCGCCAATCTCGCCCTGCGCGGCGCGAAACACGTCCTGCAGCGCGTGAGGCATTCGGGCAAAGCCGACCCCGCCGGTCAACACGATGGCCTGCGGCGGTCGGCCGAAGCTGCCTTCGGGGGGAGCGAGACCGGCGATTGGCTGGGCCAGACCGAGTCCCGTCACCATTTCGGCATCGGCCGACGGCGCCACGATGCCAGCCGGCCGCGTTTCCAGGGCGCGTCGCACCCACTCGGCCCGCAGGGGATCCGGCGTGACGAGAATGCCTGGCTGGCGATCGTCGGCCCGGGCGTCGGGGCGCTCGCCGGACTCGACAAAGCGAAATGGTCCACAGGCGCGTCCACCGCCGCCCAGGGCGCCGGCCACGGCGACGCCTTCACCCTCGACGACGATGCCGTCGTCGGGGTCCGCGCTCACAATCTCGCCGCCCAGGCGGCAGAAGAGCGCGGCGTCGCGGAGTTCACGGACGAATACGGCAACCCCGGTTCGCTCGTTGAAGTCGACGAGCATTCCGCGCGTAGGCGCCATCCAGTTACGGCCCCCGCGCAGGCGGCCCGGCGTTCCCGCAAGCAAGGTCTCAACTTCAACCGATTCGCCAGGCTGAACGACCAGCAGATCGCGCGCCTCGTCGGGCTGTACCTGGAGCAGCCGGGGAAGGTCAACCACGACCACTCCGCTGCGTACATGGCCGCGGCACCAGACCTGGCCCGGGACGACGGAATCGCCGACCTCGACCAGGATGCGACCCGGGAACGGCAAGGCGTGGTGGCGCCGCAGGCGCCCCACCAGCACACCGCGCGGCAGCCCCCGGTGGTTCACGGGCTCAGGTGACATGCACCGGATCCTCACGCCGCGGCCGGGCGGCGGGATAGGCGTTCAGGGCGCGATGCCACTGCGCCACCCAGGCCTGGCGGGCATCCGGAGCATCCGGCCACACCAGCGGACGGCCTCGCGCGTCGATGACGAGGCCGATACTGCCGGCCACGATCGGCGCGCGCAGGTGCACGGGCCGGCCGAAGCCCAGACCGGCATCGAATTCCGGCGCCGGCCAGATGCGAACCTCGGCTTCGACGTCCGCGTCCCACTGGATCACGTCCATGGAGCCCGCGGTCACCTCGCGCTCGATCACGGAAGCGCCGGCCGGATGAACCTCCACGGCAACGGCGGCATTTCCCAGCGAGGCATCACCGCGCAGTGCCGCGCAGGCGCCCAGTCGCACCAGCGAGGACTCAACGGCGGCTGTAACGCCCGAGCGAATCAGGCAGCCACTCATCGCCAACGCGTTGGAGGCGTCCAACGCCAGTTGTGTCACGCCGGCGGTCTCCAGGCTGTTGATCAGCACCATGGCTGCCTGCACAGGTCGCGCCAGCGTGTGCGTGATGTCGCCGGTAATGACCGCCAGGTCGACCGGGGGCGGTTGTCCACGCCCGGCGCCAGATTCGCTGAGGGCCTCACGCGCCGCCGCCGTCCAGATCGCATGGGCCAGCTGCAGCTCCGACGATGTGCTCGGCAGTGCGGTCGGTTGGGCCGTGCGTTCCAGCACGAAGACCTGCAGCGCCTCGGGCAGCGGTTCGTCGGCCGTCCAACGGGCGACGCGGTCAACCGGGGTATGCATTCCCAGGTGGAATGGGCGCCCATGTGCACGTTCCGAACCGAGCCGCGTCACCACCGGGCTTTCACCGTGCACCGTCACGGCCGTAACGTCGCCGTAGTCGAAGGAGATCGCCGCCACGTCGAGTTCCTGGCCTGCGCTGAGCCACTGGGCGGCCGCTTCCAGCGCCGCCGCTCGCGGAATCCGGGGCGCGCGACTTACGGCCAGCGGGAGAATGCGATCCGCCGACGCTCCACGCTGCACCGCGCGCGCCGAGTCGCTCAGCGCGGCCAGCGGCGTGCCCATGTCCATCGGCTCGGTCGGCGAGCCGCCGTATACCTGAAACACCGTCGTTGGAAGGGTTGCCTGGAGACGCTCGCAGGCCGCTGGTTCCGGCGCGCCGCCATGGAGCACGACCACCCGCGGGAGGTATCCGGACTCGTGCCCGGCCAGTCCACCGGACAGCAGGTCGGCCACGTAGTCCAAACCCTCGCCGGAATCGTCGGCGGTCAGGGCTATGACGATCGTGTCGGGTTGGCGCGACACGATCACTTCCAACGCCGCCGGTCCGTCGACCCCGTCGCGGAAGGCGCGGACGGACGTCGTGGCGCGGCCGATCAGCTCAAGTCCGGCCTGGGCCATCGCGCGAGTCAACTCGTCCAGGTCGCGCTGTACCAGGTTGCCCAACAGGAAGGCCGTGGGCCCGCCGAGCGCCGCCTCGCCAGTGACGGCGGCAATGTCGGGTGCGCGATCCATCAGCGGTCCGTCGAATGGCGGATCCGGAAAGGCGAAGCTGCCGGCCCGCAGGGCAACCTCGGCCAGCGCGCCTTCGAAAGCCGGAGTGAGATCGAAGTGCGGGGCATCCAGGGTGGACGGCGCCGAGCCGACGGCCAGGATTCGGTAGCCGGCAGGATCGCGTGCGTACGTGCCGGCACGCACGCACGATCCCACGTCCAGCACCATCAGGCGTTCGGGATCGGATTTCACACGCATCGGGGCAGGCGTCGCATACTCGTATCAGTATGAACGAGGCGAGGCAAACACGCGCGGACCGGCAGCCGGATGCCGCCGGCCGATCCGAACCATGAAGTCGATTTCCTTCCAGTGGACGCCGGGGGTGGAGAGCTGGGAAGCCGAGACCGTGGTATCCACGATCGCGCACCTGCAGGAAGTCGCGCTGGTGTTGGGACAGCGTGCCGGGTTCAGTGTGGAGCGAGGGCAATTGCGGCCGTTCGGAACCTGGGTGATCCCGCAGCTTCCGCGCGGATCTCCGTATTGGAGCACGCTCTGGTACGTGGAACAGAGCCTTGACGCTGAGAATGGGCAGATCATCGGTCCGCGTTACATTCGGACGTTCGAGCAAGAGCCGTGGCAACAGGCCGGACCGCATTACGACGTGGCCATCCTGGATCACGACCTGCGGGACGCGCCCGAGCACAACATTTCGCCGCAAAGCGATCCGCACGTGTTCGCCAGTTGCCGGCCGAACCTGGCCGCGGTGTTGTCGGTCCACCGCCTGCGTGCGATTCCCCAGGCGTCGGAGCGGCAGACCGCCTTGCGGCGGCTGGCCATCAACGCCTTTGGCCAGGTGCTGGAGTTACCCGGCGCCGACCGGCAATCGAACGTGGAGCTGGCGCTTGGCCGACGGGTATGCCTGAACCGGTGCGCGCTACGCATTGCCCCGGACGTGGGGCAGCTGTTGGACTTTGCGCGTGAAGAGCACGAGACCCGCACGATCTACTGCGCCGAGTGCACCGCCGACCTGCTGAACCACGTGATTCGGACGCACTTTCACCCGAACTAGCACGGCACGCACGGCAACACTCGCCGGCTGCTCGTCACGGCCGGCGCGCGGCGCGCGGTGGGCGGGGTGTTGCGCCGGTGAAGATCGCGTAACAGACTGGATGCCCGACCGTTGAAAATCGTGGCGGCGCAAACGTCAGTCCTTGCCGCCGGCTGCCGCCCCGGGGAGTTGAGATGCGCAAGCTAGTCGTTGGTGTGGTCGTACTGCTGGTCGTGTTGGCCATGGCCGCTCCAGTCCAGGCCTTCGAATGCGATGGCATTCCGCTGAACGACGGATGCTTGTTTACCGCCACGGGCGGTGACACGCCGAACCGGGACGACGACGGCTACGCCGTGACGAACGCGGGCGGTGTCCCGATGTGGGACTTCATCCGCGACAAGGATCTGCAAGCGCTCGGCTACCCGATCAGCGGACGCTGGGTGGAGGGCCCGTTCACATTGCAGGCCTTCCAGAAGGTGATTCTGCAGTGGGACTCCGCCAACCGGCAGATGAACTGGTACAACACGCTTGACGCGCTGGCCAACCGGTATCCGCAGGTGGCGCTGCCGAACGTGCCGCCGCACCAGGTCCTGCCCGAGGACCGGGGCGTGACCGACTTCTCCGTGATCGTGCGGAACCACCTGGCGCTGCTGGATGCGAATCCAAAGATCAAGGCCGAGTTCCTGGCCGATCCGAACTGGCTGAATCTGTACGGGCTCCCGATTCGCTACGAGGAGCGCGAAGTCAACGGCAATCCGCAGGGGCTGCAGTTGCTGCGCGCGCAGCGGATCGTGTTTGAAGTCTGGAACGTGCCGGCGCCGGGCACCTCGCTGGGCGGCGTGGGACGGCAGAACGTGCCGGACAAGGTGAAGAAGCTCAGTAACGTCATCATCCCGGACGCGGCCAAGCCGCCGATTACCGCGGATCAGGCTGGCGGTCGTTCCGCAACGGCTCCGCCACGGCCCGATGCCCCTGCAGTGACGGTCGCGCCGACTCCCACCGAGGCACCCGACACCACGCCGAAGACCACGCCGGCGACCGTCGGCGCGATTCCCGGACCGCGCATTCTGTCGCGCGGGCTGACCGGCTTCGGCATCCAGGGCGAATACCGTCGTCCCGACGACGGCCGACTCGCGGATATCGTCAAGGCCGCCGGTCTGAATT
The DNA here is from genome assembly GCA_026707185.1 of Chloroflexota bacterium. The sequence continues at coordinate 17,600 of JAPOXI010000103.1, read as the reverse complement.
GGGTCAAGCAACAGATTCCATGGGAGGAAGTTGAGAATCGCCCGGGCGTCTTCAACTGGGGTCCGACGGACCGCCTGGTGAACACGATGAACGCCAAGGGGCTCAATATCCTGCTGAGCGTCGTGAAGTCGCCGGACTTCTATAAGGCCGAGGCGAGCAAGCGGGGCACCGGACACGGCCGTCCCGCCGATCCGGCGAGGCTCCGCGATTTCATGCGCGAGATCGCCGCCCGCTACAAGGGCCGCGTCCAGGCGTATGAGATCTGGAACGAGGAGAATCTCTCGCTGGAGTGGGGCACCTTCTCCAACGCCTCGTACGGTCAGTTTGTCCAGCTCGTGAAGAACGGCTACCTGGGCGTGAAGGAGTCGGATCCCAACGCGATTGTCATCCTCGGCGCGCCGACCCCAACGGGTGTGCTGAACAACACGGTTGCGATCGACGACGCGGTGTACCTGCAGCGCGTCTTCGACTACAACAACGGCGAGGTATTCGACTACTTCGAAGCACTCGGCGTTCACCCCAACGGTGGCGCCAACGCGCCGGATGACTGGGTTGGCCGGGCGCACAACAGCAACGCCAAGTGCGGCGGCGGCTGGTCCACGCACCCGAGCTTCTTCTTCGACCGCTATAAGGAGCTCTACAACCTGATGGCGGATCGCGGACACCCGGAGAAGACGGTCTGGTTCACGGAATTCGGCTGGGCCACCATTGACGGACCCGGCGCTCCGGCGGCGCCGGCGCGCGGGTACGAGTACGCCGCCTGTAACTCGGAAGCCGACCAGGCGGCGTTCTTTGCGCGCTCCTTTGCCAAGGTGCGGGCCGAGAGTTCGTACGTGACCCACATGATCATGTGGAACCTGAACTTCCAGCAGGTCGTGCCGAACACCGACGAGAAGTGGGCCTTCGGCATCCTGCGACCCGACCTGTCGCCGCGTCCGGCGTACGACGCGATCAGGGCGATGCCCAAGTAGTCGGACCAATGTGAGGGGCCGGGCTCGGACACGCGTCCGATGCCCGGCCCTTTGCCGATGCGTCCGCTGACGCGCCGCGCTGCGTAGACTCACGGCATGGGCACGCTCTTTGTGGTCGCCACGCCGATCGGCAACCTGGAAGACCTGACGTTTCGAGCGGCCCGGGTGCTGCGGTCAGTTGATGTGGTTTTCGCGGAGGACGTGCAGCGCGCCCGCAAGCTGCTGGGACATGTCGGCTGCAACCCCAAGGTCATTACCTACCGGGAAGACAGCCCGGAGAGCCGCGAGGACGCGGCGATCGAGCGGCTGCGGGCCGGGGACGCGGCGCTGATCGTGGACGCGGGCACACCGGGCGTTTCGGATCCCGGTCCGGACTTGCTGGCGCGCGTGCGGGCCGAAGGGTTGCCCATCGTCCCGATCCCGGGACCATCGGCCCTGACGACGGCGCTCTCCGTCGTGTCGTTTGCCCGCCAGCCGGTGGCGTTCCTGGCGTTTTTGCCGGAGCGGCGGGTTCGGCGGGAGCGCCTGGTGCGACGGGCCGCCGACACGGCCCGGACGCTGGTGATTTACCTGCCGCCGCACGGCGCGGCGGAGCGCCTGGCCGAACTGGAATCGTGGTTGGGCGATGTGCCATCGGCCCTGTGCCGCGAGCTGACGAAGCTGCACGAGGAGATTCTTGAGTCCACGCTGGCGGACATTGCGAACCACGTGGCGGTGATTGGCGCACGCGGTGAACTGACGGTGGTTGTTGACGTTGGCGGCGTGGCCGAGGCGCCCACGGTCGACCGTGCGACCGTGGAGGAGCAGCTGCGAGGCCACCTGGAAGCCGGAATGCGCCCGGCGAAGGCGGCCGGCGCCGTGGCGCGGGCGCTGGCATTGCCGCGCGAAGATGTCTACCGAATCGCGCGAGAGTTGCGCGAGCCGCCGGTCGGCAGCGCGTAGAATCGCCCACTGCACGCCCGAGCTCACTGATCGCGCTGTGTCCCGCTACTACCTGACCACGTCCATTCCGTATCCCAGCGGCGAGCCGCACGTGGGTCACTCGTTCGAGATGATCACGGCGGACGCCATGGCCCGGTATCGCCGGCTCCGAGGCCAGGACGTGTTCTTTCTGGGCGGGCTGGACGAGAACAGCCAGCGGGTCAGCCGTTCGGCCCGCGAGGAGGGGATCGACCCCCAGACCTACGTGGATCAGGCGGCCACGCGTTTCCAGACGGCGTGGGATGTGGTCGGGGTTGAGTTTGACGATTTCGTCCGGACCACCGAGCCGCGACATCTGCAGACCGTTCGCGCCTTCTACAACCGCGTGTACGAGAACGGCGATATTTACAAAGGGCGCTACGAGGGCTGGTATTGCGTGCGCTGCGAGGCCTTTTACGGCGACGAGGAACTGGTGGACGGGTGTTGCCCGACGCACCGTGTCCCGCCGGAGTGGGTGGAAGAGGACAACTATTTCTTCTCTCTCTCTCGCTACCAGGAGCGGCTGCTGGATCTCTACGAGCAGCGCCCGGACTTTGTATGGCCCGAGTCCCGACGCAACGAAATGCTCGGATTCCTGCGCCAGGGCCTCAAGGACTTCAGCATTTCCCGGGCCGAGGGGAAGTGGGGCCTGCCACTGCCCAATGATCCCGATCACGTCATCTACGTGTGGTTCGACGCGCTAATCAACTACATCACGGGAATTGGCTTCGGTCAGCCGGGGGGTGACGACCTCTTCGAGCAGCGCTGGCCGGCGGACGTGCATGTCGTCGGCAAGGACATCGTGCGCTTTCACGCGATCTACTGGCCAGCCATGCTCATGGCGGCGGGGATCGAGGTGCCCCGGCAGGTCTGCGTGCATGGGTGGGTGAACTTCGCCGGCGAGGAGTTGAGCCAGAGTGGCGGCCACGTGGTCCGGCCGGCCGAGGTTGTCGAACGGTTCGGCACCGACGCGCTGCGCTACTTTCTGCTGCGCGAGGTCGCCTACGAGCGCGACGGCGACTTCACCTGGGAAGGCATGGCGCGCCGCTACCAGCACGACCTGGGCAACGACCTGGGCAACCTGGTGCTGCGTAGCACCTCCATGCTGCACCGCTACTTCGGGGGCGTCGTGCCTGAAGTCGCCGACCTGACGACCCGGGAATCAGAGCTGCGCGGCGCCGAGCAAACGGCGTGGGAAGTGGCCGCCCAGCAGTTTGAGAACTGGCGATTCCACCTGGCCCTGGCCGCCGTGTGGCGCTACATCACCGCAGTCAATCAGTACATCGAACGGACCGAGCCCTGGCGGCTGGCGCGCGACGACGAGCAGCGCCCGCGCTTGCAGACGGTGCTGGCCACGCTCATGGACGCGCTGCCGCGGATCGCGACGATGATCCGACCCGCGATGCCGGCGACGGCCGATCGGATCGAGGCGCAGCTGGGAATCGCGCGGCCGGCGGCCTGGGGGGACGACGCCAGCGCGATCCGGGCTGGCCAGGACGTCCCCGGCGGTCCACCGCTGTTCCCCCGCCTGGACGGATAGCCGCGCTGTTCGACAGTCACGCGCATCTGGCCGATCCGGGGTTTGCCGACGACCTCGATGACGTGCGCCAGCGTGCCGCGGCCAATGGCGTGGACGAGGCGCTGGTGGTAGCGACCGACCTGCCGACGAGCGGGCGGGCGATCGCCTTGAGCCAGGAGTTTCCTGGCTGGTACGCCACGGTTGGTGTGCATCCGCATGACTGCGGAGGCTTCGACATGTCGACGGTAGCGGCGCTCCGCGAGCTGGCCGGCAACAGCTGCGTGCGGGCGATTGGCGAAAGCGGCCTGGATTTCTACCGCGACCATCAGCCGCCGGCGCTGCAGGAGCGGGCGTTCCGCGCCCAGTGCCGGCTGGCCGCCGAGCTGGATCTGCCGATTGTGGTCCATCAGCGCGACAGCCTGGACGCGGTGGAACGCGTGCTGCGGGAGGAGCTGGGGGCCGCCGGCGGGGTGATGCACAGCTTTACGGGACCGCCAGCCTCGGTGCCCCGACTCGTGGCCCTGGGCATGCACATCTCGATCTCCGGGATCGTCACGTTCAAGCGCGCGGACGAGGTGCGGGCGACGGCGGCGGCGGTTCCCGATGATCGGCTGCTGATCGAGACCGATGCGCCGTACCTGGCGCCCACCCCGATGCGTGGGCGCCGCAACGAGCCGGCCTACCTGGCGCATACCGCCGCCATGGTCGCCTCGGTGCGAAATGTCTCGGTATCCTCGCTGCGCGCAACCACGACGCGAAACGCACGAGAGCTTTTTCGGTGCGCTCCCACGCCGTGACTGGTCGGCGGCCGCCGCGGGACCTCTCGCAGATCCTGGCCCCGGTACAGATCGGGCAAGCACACGTCGAGGCGGAGTTGGACCGCTGTGTGGCGGACAGCCAACTCCCGCTGCTGCAGACCGTGCTGGCCTCGGTGCTGGGTGGTCGAGGGAAGCGCCTGCGCCCGGCGATCGCGCTCCTGATCGGGCAGGCCTACGGTGTTGATCAGGCTGACGTCGTGCTGCTGGCGGCGGGGACGGAGGTTCTGCACAGCGCCACGCTGGTTCACGACGACATCGTGGATGAGGCGGACTCGCGCCGCGGCCAGCCATCGGTTCACGCGGCCTGGTCCGCAAAGGTCGCGGTCCTGGCGGGCGACTATCTCTTCGCCAGCGCGGCGGACCTGGTGGCCCGGCTGAACCGTCCCAGGATCGTGCGGCAGTTCGCCGACACGATTCATGTGATGTCGCGCAGCGAGTTCGTGTTCCCGAGTTTCAACGGCGATCCCGATGCGACGCGTCAGCAGTACCTGGAGAAGATCGGCGGCAAGACCGCCGCGCTGATCGCCCTGGCCTGCGACGCGACGGGGGTGCTTGCCGACGCGCCGGATGACGAGGCGCGGGCGCTGCACGACTTCGGGTGGTCGCTGGGCATGGCGTTTCAAGTCACGGACGATGTGCTGGACATTGCGGGCGTATCCCAGGAGACCGGCAAGCCGGTGGGCGGCGATCTGCGGGCCGGGTTGCTCACCCTGCCGGTTGTCGAATACCTGGATGCGGCCGACCAGCCAACGCCCGTGATGCGGCGGCTGGCCGAGGGCGAAGGCCTGTCGGAAGCCGAGTCCGTGGAGGCCATCGCCACATTGCGGGATTCGGGCGCCGTGGACGCGGCGCGCGCGGTGGCCGAGGGGTTTGCCGACCAGGCGCGCTCGGCGTTGGGTCGCCTGCCGGCCCATGCGGGATTCGATGCCCTGGCCGATCTCGTTACGTACGCGACGGATCGGCATTCCTAGGTTCGCCGGCGGCCGCCATGCCTGAGCGCAAGGCCTCCTGGGTGCGGCCGATGTTCGAGGCGATCGCGCCTCGCTATGACCTGCTCAACTTCCTGATCAGCTTCGGAATACATCACGGGTGGCGTCGACGCGCGGTGCGCGAGACGCTGCGGCATGAGCCGCGCGTGGTGCTGGACATGGGAACGGGGACGGGCGACCTGGCGCTGGCGCTGCTGCGCGGCGGCGGAGGGCCAGAGGTCGTCGGCCTCGATTTTGCGGGAAGCATGCTCACGATCGCGCGGCGACGCGCCGACGAGGCCCGGGCCGGCGAGCGCGCTCGGTTCGTGCTGGGCGATGCGTTGCACCCGCCGCTGGCGGATGGGTCGGTGGACGCGGTGGTCAGCGGATTTCTGCTACGCAATGTTGATGGGCTGCCGGAGGTCTTTGCGGCCATGGCGCGGGTGCTGCGGCCCGGCGGCCGGCTGGTCATCCTGGAAATGACACCGATGCGCAGCCGGCTGCTGCGCCCCTTCTTTCGGCTGTACTTCAATCGCTGGGTCCCGATGCTGGGACGCGTGGTGAGTCGCCATGCCAGCGCCTATACGTGGCTTCCGCAGTCGGTGGACGAATTCGTGAGCGCGGAGGCTCTCGCCGCGCTTATCGCGGCGGCCGGGTTTTCGGATGTGCGCGTGCGTCGACTTGGGCTTGGCAGCGTGGCCCTGCACACGGGCACCCGGGCGTAGCTGTGGACGCCGTCCGGCGCGTGTCACGGGTCCACGAGTGGAATCGGCTGGCGGCCGGGTTCCCGGGCGCCAACCTGCTGCAGGCCGGCGCCTGGGGCGACTTGAAGTCGCGCTACGGCTGGCGGGCCGTGCGGCTGGCCCTGGGCGACACCGACGCGGCCGGCGGCGGCGTGCAGGTGTTGATCCGCACGCGTCGAGTGCCGCCGCTGGGACCTTCCGTCGGCCTGGCGTACGTTCCGCGGGGGCCGCTGGCGGGGTCGGACGCGGGCGCCGAGGCGCTGATCGAGGCGTCGATCGACGAAGCCCGGCGCCATGGGGCTTCGCTGCTGCGAGTTGAACCAACGTGTTCCGCCCACGCGGCGATGCTGGAGTCGCGGGGCTTTCGCCCGACCGAAGCCTTCGTGCAGATTCCACGGACGGGGATCGTGGACCTGGCCGGAGATGACGCGGAACTCCTGGCATCGTTCAAGTCCAAGATGCGGTACAACATTCGGCTGGCGGCTCGGCGCGGGGTCGGTATTGAGCAAGATGCCGGCGAGCCCGCCCTTGACGACTTCTACGACATGACCAGGGCCACGGCGTTGCGCCAGGGGTTTGCGGTGCATGCGAAGTCGTACTACCGAGACGTGGCGCATACGTTTGGCGATGACGCCGCGCTCTTTGTGGCGAGATTTGAAGGCCGGCCGCTGGCCGCGCTGATGAGCGTGGCGTTCGGTCCGGAGGCGGTGTATCTGTACGGCGCGTCGTCGGACGCCGAACGGGGCCGGATGGCGCCGCACGCCGTGCAATGGGCGGCCATGCAGTGGGCGCGCACACGCGGCTGCCGGCGCTATGACCTGTGGGGAATGGCCGATCCGAGCGATCCGGACGACCCGATGGCCGGCGTGCATCGCTTCAAGCTGGGCTTCAACCCGCGGCTGGTGGAGTATCCCGGTACGTACGACCTGCCCCTCCAGCGCTTTCGGGCCTGGGCGCTCACCTCCGGCGCGCTGCGCGCGCGCGCGGCACTGCAGCGCTGGCGCGGACGGCCGCAGAACTGAGGCGAGTCACGGTGAGTGTGACGTTCGAGTCGTTGATCGCCGAACTGCCGGGGGCGGAACTGGTTCGCGCGCCGGCGTCGGCCATTGGGGACATCGTCCATGACTCCCGCGACGTACGGCCGAGGTCGTGCTTTGTTTGCCGGCGCGGCCTGCGGGTCGACGGCCACGACTATGTGCCCGCCGCTCTGGCCGCGGGCGCCGCGGCGATCGTGGCGGAACGTCCGATCGAGACGCCGGCGGAGGTTGGCCTGGCGCTGGTGCCGGACGGTCGTGTGGCGCTGGCCGGCCTGGCCCGCCGCTTCTGGGGTGAGCCGGATCGCCGGCTGGGACTGGTGGGCGTGACCGGAACGGACGGCAAGACCAGCACCTCGAGGCTGATCGCCTGGATGCTGGGCGCGTACGTCGACCGGGTCGGCGAGCTTACGACCGTCAATACGCGCGCCGGCGGGGCGGACCTTGAAAAGACGAGCCGGCTCACCACGCCGGAAGCGCCCGTGGTTGCCCGGCTCCTGGCCCGGATGGTCACGGCCGGCGACTCCTGGGCCGTGGTGGAAGTCGCGTCGCACGCGCTGGAACTGGCGCGGGTGGACGGCTTCGCGTTCGACCGGGCCGTCATAACCAACGTCACGCATGAGCACCTGGATCTGCACGGGACGCTGGAGGCCTACCGCGCGGCCAAGCGCCGGTTGCTGGATTTGCTGGCACGGGGTCCGGACGACGGGCGGGGAAAGGTTGCCGTGCTCAACGCCGATGATCCGGTAACGGCTGGCTTCGCGGATGGATGCCCGGTCGACGTGCTGACCTTTGGCGAAACGAATCCGGCCGACGTGTCGGCCCGCTGCGCTGGCGTCACGCCCGACGGGCTGGTGATCGCCGGCACGTCGCCGTGGGGCGTCTGGGAGTCGGCCACGCGCCTGCGCGGGCGCTGGAACGTTGCCAACGTGGCGGCTGCCGTGGCCTGCGTGGGGAGCATCGCCGGCGACGTGTCCGCGGGCGTCGACCGCCTGGCGACCTTTGCGCCGGTCAAGGGACGGATGGAGACCGTGCAGGCGGGCCAGCCGTTCCAGGTGATTGTGGATTTCGCGCATACGCCTGCCTCGCTGGCCGCTTGCCTTGCCGAAGTTCGGACGGACGCGCCGGGCCGCGTCCTGGTGGTGTTTGGCAGCGCCGGGGATCAGGACGCGGAGAAGCGCCCGATGCTCGGCCGCGCCGCAGCGCAGGGCGCGGATGTGGCGATCGTGACCAACGAGGATCCGCGACGCGAACATCCCGAAGACATTGCACGGGCGGTGGTCGCGGGGAGCACCGGTGGCGGCGCGCGCTTTGAAGTCATGCACGACCGGCGCGAGGCCATCGCTCGGGCATTCGAACTGGCGCGAGCGGGCGACGTTGTGGTGCTGGCTGGCAAGGGTCACGAACAGTCGATTCAGTTCGCGGACCACGAACAGCCGTGGGACGAGGCCGGGGTTGCGCGCGAGATCCTGGCCGCGTCGGGTTACGACAACGGCTGAGTGACGCGGAGGCTCAGGCGGTGCAGCCGCCCGGCTTGACGCCGCTGCCGTTCGTGTTGAAGGAACTGCCGCAGCCGCAGGTCTGCTCGGCGCTGGGATTCCTGACCGTAAAGCCACGGCCCATCATGCTGTCGACGAAGTCAATCTCGGCCCCAACCATCATGTGGGCGCTGGAGCTGTCGACAAAGATGTCCACGCCCCGCGACTCCAGGACGATGTCGGTGGGTTCGGGTGCGCGGGCGATGGCCATGGCGTACTGATTGCCGGCGCAGCCGCCGCCCATGACGGCGACCTTCAGCGCCCCGTAGGCCTCGCCCTTGCCCTCCAGAATCTCGCGAAAGGCGCGGGCGGCGCGCTGGGACAGCGTCACCGCGGCGGGCGGTTCGGGTGCCGGCGGTGCGGCCATCGGCAGCGACATCCGCTCAGCCGCTGGCTTGTCCTGCGGCAGGCCAATGCGTTCGCCTGTTTCAACCGCGCTCATGCAATCCCCCGACACGTGTGCGACACGGCTCGTCGACGAGTCATCTGAACCTAGCACGCGGCGGCCATGCGCGGGTAGCGAGGTCCGTGAAAGTCCCGGCCCGCCGATAAGATGGACGCAAATCGCCCCGCCGCGCCCGAGGACGTTCAGCTATCCGCAACGCAACATGCCGGCCTGATGTGCGTGGCGCGGTCGTGGCGCAGATTCGGCGGACCAGGCGTCCGCTGATCGTTTCGCATCGGAACCCGGACCCGGACAGTCTTGGTTCAGCCCTTGGTCTCGCGGCGATTTTCGACGCGCTGGGCGCGTCGCCCGTCCTGGCGGTCAGCCAGCCCGAGAGCATCGATCCGGTGATGGCCTCGATACCGGGAAGCGCGCGATTCCACGCCTTGACCGCTGACGTGCTGGCGGCCCCGCCGGACGGGCGACCGTTCGACGGCCTCTTTTCGGTCGACACGGCCAGCATGAACCTGCTGAGCTCAGAAGGGAAGGTCCGAGCCGCGCTTGGTGGCATTCGCCCGATCGTGAACATCGACCATCACGTCACCAACGAGCGCTTCGGCGATCTGAACTACGTGGTATCGGACGCCGCCGCCGCGGCGGAGGTGATCTGGATGCTGCTCAGCACGCTGGGCGGTGGCATCTCACGCGAGGGCGCGATCGCGCTGCAGGCCGGGCTGGTGGCCGATACGTTGGGTTTCCAGACCAGGGAGACCGGTCCGCGCACACTCAGGGCCGCCGCCGCGCTGCAGGCGCTGGGCGGCGACACATCGGACGTCCCGCGCCGCGTGCTAAACGTGCGAACGTTCGAAGCCTCGCGACTGCTCGGGGCCGCGTTGGCGGCAGCGGTTCGGTCCGAGGACGGACGCGTGGTCTGGACGCAGGTGAGCGCCGAGATGGCCGCTGGCGTCGGCGCTCGCATTGCCGACTCGCAGGGGATCCCGAACGCCCTGCAAGACGTCGCGGAGGCGATGGCGGTGGCGGTGTTCTACGAGATGAGCGATTCCCGGACTCGTGTCAGCCTGCGCTCGCAGGGACCTCGAATCGACGGGGTGGCCGCGTCGTTCGGCGGCGGGGGGCATGCACTGGCGGCCGGCGCCACCGTGGACGCGCCGCTCAACGCGGCGACCGAGCAGGTGCTGGCGCGCATGCAAACGGTCCTGGACGGAAGATAGGGCCGGATCTGGCGTAACGCCGGGACGGTCTGCTGCGGTCTCATAGTGACCGAAGAATCGGGACCCGTCATTGTTAGAATCGATACCGGCTGGACGCGTGGCATTGCGACCCGGTTCAGCCCGAGCCTGATGCTCGATAAAGCTGGCGGCGACTGTTGAGGATCACCGTGCGACGTTGCCCAACACGAGCGAGGCCCCGCGCCACGGCGGTGGTGTGGTGTGCGTGCCTGGTCCTGGTACTCACGTCGCTCGTGGCGTGCAATGGAAGCGCCGCGGAGACGTCGAGTGTGCTGGTGCCCACGCGGCCGCCACCGGCGGCCGAGAGCCCGGTGCCGACCGTCGTAGCGATTCCGTCCGGTCCAACGGGTACAGCCGTGGCGGCGGCGCCGCGTGCCGCGTCAACGCCCGCCGCTCCGGCGGCGCCAGCCACCACCCCCACAGCGTTGCCCGCAACACCCGCGTCGACGGCGCCGCCCACCGCGCCGCCGCCCACCGCGGCGTCGACAGCGGCGCCGGTGTCGCCAGGGCCTTCGCCGACGGCATTGCCGGTGACATCTCCCTCACCTTCTCCCGCCCCGTCCACGCCAGCGGTGACCGTGTCACCGACGGCGGCCGCAACGCCCGGGGCCCCCGCGCCGCCGACGCCCACACAGGCGCCCACTCCGCTGCGTGCGAGTGTCGGCCGGGTCGCCACCGCGCTGACCGTAGACGGACTACAGCGTCCGCAAGACGTGTCCGAGGTCTTTGGGCTCGACGACCGCGTATACATCAGCGTGGAGTTCCGCGACGTTCGCGAAGGCGCTCGGCTTGGCTTCCGCTGGCGTTCCCACAGTTGCGGCGGCGAGTATGAGACGGGCCCGCAGCAGTCGCTGCGTCGCGGCTACTTTGCGTTCTACCTGGACGAGACGACCTGCGTCGGCGAGCACAACGTTGAGATCACGGTGGACGGCGCGGTCGCGGCCGAGACCACATTCACGGTGGTGAATCAGCCAAGCGTGACGCGTTAGTTATTGACCGCGCGCCCAAGGCCGTGGTTTGCTGCCAGCGATCGACTCAGCCCATGCGAGCCGCCGCGTGAAGATCACTGACGTCACGGCCGAGCTGTACGCCAAGCCGTACGACACCCCAATCAGCAACGGGAAGTACACCTACACGGCATCCAAGAACGTGGTCGTCCGGATTTCAACGGACGATGGTCTGGAAGGCTTTGGAATCTGCGGCGCGGGCGGCATCGCGGCAACCGCGCAGGGTGACGCCACCATCGCCACCGTCAACGACATGCGGCAGGCGCTGATCGGCGAGGACCCACGCAATGTCGAACGGATCTGGGAGTCGCTCTACCAGCCCAAGATATTCGGCCGTAAAGGTCTCACGACCAGGGCTATTTCGGCCATCGACATCGCGCTCTGGGACATCGTGGCCAAGTCTTTTGAGTGTCCGCTCTACCAGGTGCTCGGCGGCTTTACCGACGAGGTTCGCGCCTACATTGCCGGCGGCTACTACGCCCAGGGCAAGGGACTGGCCGAGTTGCAGGACGAGATGCTGAGCTACGTGGAGCAGGGCGCAAACGCCGTCAAGATGAAAGTCGGCGCCGTCCCGCTTCGGGAAGACGAGGTCCGCATTCGCGCCGTTCGTGACGCCATCGGCCCGGAAATCGACCTGCTCGTGGACGCCAACAACGCCTACGTGCAGGCCGACGCGGTTCGCATGGCGCGCATTCTCGAGGAGTACGACGCCTTCTGGTTCGAGGAGCCGGTCTCGCCCGACAACATGCGCGGCAGCGCCGCGACGGCCCGGTCGTCGACTGTTCCAGTCGCCGCCGGCGAGAACGAGTACACCCGCTGGGGATTCCGCGAACTCCTCGAAACCGGCGCGGTGGACATTCTGAACCCCGACGCGATGGTGCTGGGTGGAATCACCGAGTACCGGAAAGTCGCCGCGCTGGCCGCCGCCTACGAGATTCCCATCGCCCCTCACGGCCTGCAGGAGGTTCACATCCACTTGCTGGCCGCCTTCCCGATGCCGCTGATCCTGGAGTTCTACAACCCCAACGTGGCGGGCCTGAACGAGGTCATGTTCCACGAGAAACTGGAACTCACCGAGCGCGGCACGGTTCGGCTGCCCCAGGGTCCGGGCCTGGGCATGGAGGTCAACTGGGACGGTCTGCGCGAGTACCTGGTGACCTGACCGCCCCGCGCTAAGACGCCGGGCGGGGCGGTGTGAAACACTGCGCCGCAGCCGACACCTATTGGTAACCCTCCATGCGCCCTAACCGACTTCGCGAACTGCTCGATGCCGGCAAGCCCAGCTACAGCACGCACGTCCTCATCTCCTGGCCCGCCATCGTTGAGCTGGTCGGCCAGACCGGTCAGTACGACTACGTCGAGTTCGTGGCCGAGTACGCGCCCTACGACCTCTACGCGCTGGAAAACATCGGTCGGGCCATTGATCTCTTCGACAACTTCAGTGGCATGATGAAGATCGAGCAGGAGCCGCGGACGTACCTGACCGTGCGGGCCATCGGCTCGGGAATCCAGAACCTCCTGTTTGCCGACGTCCGTAACCCGGAGGAAGCGCGCGAATGCGTGCAGGCGGTTCGGGCCAGCACCCCGTCCACCGGCGGCCGGCACGGCGCCGGTTCGCGCCGCGACACCGGGTACGTGCGCGAAGGCGGCAGCCAAGCCTTCGTGGACGCGCTGGAGCAAGCCGTGGTGATGCTGATGATCGAGAAGGACGAAGCTGTCCGCAATCTCGAAAACGTGATCGGCGTCGGCGGCGTGGACATGGTCCAGTTCGGTCCCACCGACTACGCCATGAGCATCGACAAGCCCGGCCAGGGCGGTTCCCCGGAGGTCCGCGAAGCCGAGGCCTACGTCATCAAGACCGCGCTGGGCATGGGCATTCAGCCGCGCGCCGAAATCGGCTCGCCCGACCACGCCAAGCGCTACCTCGACATGGGCGTGACCCACTTCTCGATCGGCACCGACATCGGCATCCTCTCCAACTGGTGGGCCGAGAACGGCGAAGCGCTGCGCGCGGAGGTGGACGGGGCCTAGCAGGGGCTTTCTCTACAGACGACTGTACGTTCGGTGAGTCGCGGACGGACCGCTGATGTCGCCATTGTCGGCGGCGGCATCGTTGGCCTGGCCTGCGCCTGGGCGTTGCGCCGGCGCGGCCTGCGCGTCACCCTGATCGAGCGCGGTCGCCCGGCGCGCGAGTCCACCTGGGCCGCGGCGGGAGTGATTGCGGTGCATCACTACGGCGCCACCCCTGGCCCGCTGTTCGACCTGTTGCGCCGGTCGCTGGCCGCCTATCCCGAGTTCCTGGAGAACGTCGGGGCTGACGCGGTGGACTGGTGTTGCGACGGCATGCTGGCCGTGGCGCGCACCGCCGATGAAGCCGCAGAACTCACGGCACGGGTTTCCTGGCTGACGGAGGCCGGCTACGAAGCCGAAGTGCTTGCGCCTTGGGAGTTGCGCGCCCTGGAACCCTCATGCACGGGAAGCGTGGAGACCGCGGCGCTGTTTCCCGCCGACGGGTCGCTCGACCCGCGGTTGCTGGCTGCCGGCCTGGAACGAGCCGTTCGCTCGGCGGGCGTGGAGGTGCGAACGGACTCAAAGGCAACCTCCATCGAGATTGATGGCAGCCGTGTAACGGGTGTGCGCCTCGTCGATGAGGTCGTGGCGGCGCCCGCCGTGGTTCTGGCCGCCGGCGCCTGGTGCGCCAGCCTGGCGCCGGGGTTTCGCCTGCCCGTGCGGCCGTGCAAGGGCCAGATGTGCGCCGTCAGGGCCGAGGGACCGCGCCGGGCGGTCAACTTTCCGGAGGGCGTCATCGTCCCGCGTGCCGACGGCCGAATTGCCCTGGGTGCCACGCAGGAAGACGTAGGGTTCGACGCCCACATCGATGCCGACGCCATCCGGCAGGTCCACGGCGATGCCGCCGCCATCGTCCCCGGACTCACCAATGCCGAGATCGTGGAAACCTGGATGGGTTTTCGGCCGCAGTCCGCGGATGGATTCCCAGTGATTGGGCCGACGCCGGTCGAGGGACTCGTCGTCGCCACCGGCCACTTCACCAAGGGCATCGCCCTGGCGCCGGTCACGGCCGAACTGGTGGGGGACCTTGTATGCGAAGGCCGCCCGGACCCGCTCCTCAGACCCTTCGGACCCGACCGCTTCGCCTGAGCCACCGGGCCGACGCGGCCTAAATTGACTAAAGCGAAGGCTCCGTTACTATTGTGAATGCTGCCATGCGGCAACGGGCTTAGCAGTTAGATGCGTGGACTCCGCTTCGCTCGCGTACGAATGTCTCAAATTGCCGTCATCGTTGCCGTCTTGTCTCTCACGGCGGCCATCGTGGTGGGTCCGTGGAACGCTTCCGCGTTGGACGGCGGTCCTCCAGGCATTGCGGTCAGTGCGTCGTGTGGCGGTGATCCCGTCGTGTTGGGCGACACCGTGACGTGTCGAGTTGAAGTAACGAATGCCGGCGGGACCGTCCTGACCGACGTGTTCCTGCTTCACTACACGTTCCGTGGATATCTTCCGGTTGAGGCCAAGAAGCAGGGGCTCGGCGACGTGGCTCCGCACGAGACCAGGGTGATCGTCACGTCCTACACGTCCACCGTCGCCGACTTTCCTGGACCGCTGACCCAGATTTTTGGAACCACGAGCGATCAGACGAACGCCGACTGGATCTACGTGCCGGTAGCCCTTTTTGCGCCGCCTCCGCTGTTTCCGCAGGCGGAATTCTCGCCGGCTGCCACGCCCAGTGATACGCCCGTGGCAACACCGAGCCCAACACCCGTGGCAACACCCAGCCCGACGCCCGAAGCCACGCCGAGCCCGACGCCCGAAGCCACGCCGAGCCCGACGCCCGTGGCCACGCCGAGCCCGACGCCCGTGGCCGCGACCACCTCAACACTCGCGCGTGCGCTCACCCCCAGGCCGGTTAGCTCGACCGTCGCCGAGCTGCGAGCCAATGCCGAGGAGTTTGACTACACCGTGGGAACACCGGGCGGGCATATCACGTACGCCACGATCGGCGAGCCTCTCACCTTGAACCCGGCACTGGCGAATGATTCATCGTCAGCCGGCATCCTCGGCTATCTCTTTGAAGGTCTCACCCAGACGTCCTGGCTGACCGATGAGGTCGAACCGCGCCTGGCGGAATCCTGGGAACGTTCCGACGACGGGCTGACCTGGACCTTTCATTTGCGTCGGGATGTCAGGTGGCACGACGGGCAGGTGTTCTCGGCCCAGGACGTTGCCTTCACCTTTGACCGGATCATCTATAACGACGACATCGACACCGGAGATCGCGCGCCATTCAACTTCCGGGTTCTTGATGCGGAGAGCGGTGCGTGGAGCGAAGCGCGGATGACAGTCACCGCCATCGACTTCCACACCGTGCGGTTCGTCCTGCCGGTGCCCTTTGCACCCTTCCTGCGCGCCATGAGCACCGCCATTTACCCCAAGCACATCCTCGAGCCGTCCGTGAACGACGGCACGTTTGCCACGACCTGGGACATCGAGACCGACCCGGCGGACGTCATCGGCACCGGACCCTTCACCATCGAGAGCTACAGCCCCGGCGAGAGCATCGTCCTGCAACGCAACCCGGCCTACTGGCTGACGGACAGCGACGGCAACCCGCTTCCATACCTTGACCAGGTCAGGTACATCGTGGTTGAGGATCTGGAATCCGAGCTCAGAGAGTTCCAGTCGGGCGAAGTGGATGTTCACGGCGTCCTGGGCGAGGAGTTTGCGACGCTCGAACCGTTGCAGGAGGCCGGAAACTTCACGCTGTTTAGCCGTGGCCCCGCCTTCGGCTCGACGTTCCTGGCCTTCAACCTGAACCCCGGCAGGGATGCCGAGACCGGAGAGCCATACCTGGCGCCCGAAAAGCTGCGCTGGTTCGAGAACACCCGGTTCCGCCAGGCCGTTGCCCACGCGGTGGATAAGGACGCCATCATTCGTGATATCCAGCATGGCTTGGGCTACCCACAGTGGGCGTTCGTGAGCCCGGCGGCCGGCGACTTTCATAACCCGAATGTCCAGCGCTACGACTACGACATAGATCGGGCCAATGCCATCCTCGACGGCCTGGGCTGGCTGGATTCCGACGGCGACGGAATCCGCGAGGACTACGCCGGTAACAACATCAGGTTCACGATGGCCACGAACGACGGCAACGAACTTCGCCTTCGCGTGCTGGAGGTGATCCAGGCGGGCTTGCGTCAGATCGGAATCCAGGGCGACGTTGCGGTGATCGACTTTGGCGAGCTCGTTGGACAGTTGACCGACACCTCCGACTGGGAATCGGTCCTGATTGGGTTCGGCGGCGGACCCGAGCCGCACTTCAGCATCGCGTTCTGGCACAGCAGCGAATCCCTGCACCTATGGAATCCGAACCAGGCCGAGCCGGCCACGCGCTGGGAAGCCGAAATCGACTCCAAATTCATCCAGGCCAGCCAGGAGTTGGACCACGAGCGGCGGGTTCGGCTCTACCACGAAGCTCAGGCCATCGCGGCCGACCACGTGCCGGTCGTCTATACCACGCACTCGGAGCGACTCACCGCGGTCCGCAATGTCTTCGGAAACCTGACGCCGACGTTGTTCGGGCTATGGGATATCCGCTACCTATACCGAACCGACTTGTAGCTTTGCGACGCCTGACGTCCGCAAGCGTTGTATCGAGTCGACATGACTGCTGGGCGCGGCGCTGGCGAGATTGCTCGCGCATGTAGCCGGACCCGTGGTGACCAGCCTGGTCACGGCGCCCCAAAGCGCAGGCGACAATCCGGTGCGAACGGGAACTACCAGTGCTGACGCAGATCGCCGGCTCTCAGGTGGATTGGGCCACTACACTTGAAATGCAAGCAGTTGCTTGAAAGACCGGAGGGGTTGAGTGAAGAAGATTCTTGGGCTGGTTGCCGCGTTCGTCGTTGTCGGTGCGGCGGTCGTCCGCTTCAATCGGGGAGCCGTTGAACGCGGCCGACCGGCTGCCGCTTGGGCTAGAAGCGGGGTCCACGGAGTCCGAGTGTCGACGGCACGGGCTGCGCGAGTGACGAGCGACCGCGTCGCGAACATGGTGAGTCAGGCACGAGGCGCCACTGGTAAGGCGGAGTCTTCGTCGAACGACGGCTCATCAGACGCTTCACCCACCGAGTAGCCGCGGGCTGGACGCCGCCGGACCCTTTACCAGGGACATCGCCCTCGCGCCCGTGACCGCGAAACTGCCGGCCGACCTGCCGTGCGACGGTCGGCTGGTCCCATTCCTCCGACCCTTCGGACCCGACCGCTTCGCCTGAGCCCTAACGGCCGAACCGCCGGCTCACATGGCTCGGCCGCTCGCGGTCGCCCGCTAGCCGAGGCGAATCGGGTCGCGCGGATAGTCGGTCAGCACCTCGCAGCCGTCGGCGGTGACGGCCACC
>JAPOXI010000116.1:2179-25160 GCA_026707185.1 Chloroflexota bacterium | reverse complement strand
CCGCCTGGACGACTTCCGCCATGGGCACGAACTCGTCGGCGCTGTGCGCGTAGGCAATGTCGCCGGGGCCGCAGAGCACGCTGGGGATACCAGCGGCGGCCAGGGTGGCGGCGTCGGAGCCGTAGGACACGCCAATTACGTTGGCCGATCCGCAGACGTCGGTAACGGCGTCTCGCAGGACCTTCACGATGGGGGCGTCCGCGGGCGTGTCCAGCACATCCCCGAATACAAATGGCGCCTGCACTTCCACGTTCAGGTCCGGATGGCGGCGGCGGGCGATGTTGAGAACTTCCTCGAGTTCCGCTTCCACGTCGTCCACGGACTCGCCGGGGATCTGGCGCCGCTCGATGATGGCCTCGCAGCGGTCGGGAACCATGTTGAAGGAGGTTCCGGCCTTGATGATGCCGACGGAGAAGGACGAGTTGCCCACCAGCGGATGCGTTCGCCCGGCCAGGCGCCGGCCGTATTCCTCGCGAAGCACGTGCAGCACATCGGCCATGCGGAGGATGGCGTTGTCGCCGAGTTCGGGCGTGGAACTGTGGACGGCCGTTCCGTGGGCGATGAGGGGCCAGTAGCGGCCGCCGCGGTGCGAACGAACCACCTCCAGGCTGGTCGGCTCACCGACGATGGCGCCATCCACCTTGACTCCGGAGTGCGGCAGCGCCTTGGCGCCGGCGCTGCCGGTCTCCTCGTCAACGGCCGCGGCGACGGTGAGCGGACCATCGGGATCGGAGTCACCCGACGCCCATCGGAGCGCGAGCAACATGGCCGCCAGCGAGCCCTTGGTGTCGCAGGAGCCCCGGCCGTGCAGCCGGCCCTGGTCGTCCATGTAGGGCTGGTGGCCGTTGGTCATGGGCCCGAGCGCCACGGTGTCCATGTGCGCTTCCAGCATCAGGTGCGGGCCGGGTGCGTCGGGGGCGATGGTGCAAATCACGTTTTCGCGACCCGGGAAAACCTCCTGGCGGGTGATTTGCGCGCCGATGGAGCGGGCAAATTCCTCGACGAGGTCGGCCATGGCGCCCTCGCCGGTGCCGCCTTCGACTTCCGGCGTAACGCTGGGTGTGGCGACCAGCCGGCTGAGAAGGTCGGCGGCTTCGCGTTCGGTTGTGATGTGGGCGCTCATGGGCGCGTCATATTGGCACCCAGAGGCGGACGGCGGCCAATCGCCGCGCCTTGCTGAGCCTGCGCGCCAGCTATGCCGGCTCTTCGAACAGGCCTGCCGGTAGTTCGACGTCCACGAGCCGGTCCTCGCGCTGGCTGGTGACCAGCGCCGAGATGGTGTGCATGTTCACCACGGACTGGATAAGGGGCATGACCGGCTCGGCTACGCCCTGGGCCACGTCGGCGAAGTTTTCCATCTGCAGCCGGTACATCTCGGCGCCTGGGATGGGGATTTCCCGCCATTCGCCCTTGCCGTACTGGTGCTCGATCACCGGCTCGGCGTGCGGCCGAAAGGCTCGTCGGATGCCCAACCGGCCGTCACTGCCGGCGATTTGCAACTCCTCGCTCAAATGCGCCTGCCGGTTGCCTTCCACGAAGCCCACGCAGCCGCTGTCGTATTCGATCAAGCCGAACTGACGATTCAGGGTCCCGTAGGTCTTGCTGATGCTTCCGACGCCCCAGACCCTGGTCGGCCGGGCGGCGACAAGGCTCTTCGCGTCGAAACCGAGCGTTCCATCGGGGTTCGACCCTTTGCCGGTACCGCGACCGCCCGCCCCGATGGACGCAAAGTGGTTGGCCGCATTGATCGCGTAGCAGGTGACGTCCCAGGGTGAGCCGCCCAGGCGCTCAGGATCGCGGCGCCAGTTCCGATTCGGATCAGTGGGGCTTTCGGGTTCAGGATCGAAGGCGCTGAAGGTGGCTCTGACCGAGTCGATCCGGCCAATGGTGCCCGCCGCCACCTGACGCTCCAGCTCGGCCACGTGCGGGTGGTGGCGGTACATGAAGCCTTCCATCAGGAACGCGCCCGCAGACTCAACGAGCTGTGCAAGCTCCCAGGCTTCCTGCCCGGTCCCGGTCAGCGACTTTTCGCTGAGGATGTTGCGGGCGCCGGCGTTGAGGCAGCGCTCGATCTGCTCCCGGTGCTGGTTGGGCCAGGTGGCAAGGACCACGCCGTCCAGGTCCTGGTCCCGGATCATCTCTTCGTAGTCTGTGTACCAGGCCTCGCAGTCGTACGTCTCGGCCCATTCGCGGGCCACGGACTCACGGATGTCGCAGCAGGCGACGAGCTGGAGCTTGTCGGACGCCAGTCCCGCACGACCGTGGCTGTTACTGATCCCGCCGCATCCAACCACCCCGATGCGAAAGGCCGGGAGATCGCTGGCTGACATTCCTCCACCCCCTGAGAGATCAGCGCGCCCGACGGGTCCCGCGCAGGGCGCCGACCGGTTCAACGGGCAGCATCGCAGAACCCGGCGCGTCGCACGGAACCGTCTCTGTCAGCTCGCCGAGGCTCCGTACTCCTGCGCAGTCGCACCTGTCGGATGTTCGCCTCGATGTTTCACGTGAAACATCGAGGCTCGCGAGCCGTGCCGTGGGTGACGTTGGGCCAGTAGCGGCCGCCGCGGTGCGAGACTCGACGCTTAAGCCTGCTCGCAGGCTATGCCGACTCTTCGAAGAGGCTGGCCGGAAGTACGGGGTCCACCAGCCGGTCCTCGAGCTGGCTGGTGACGGTGGCCTCGATGGTGTACATGTTCACGACGGTCTGGATCAGCGGCATGACCGGCTCGGCGACGCCCTGCGCCACGTCCGCGAAGTTCTCCATCTGCAGCCGGTACATCTCGGCGCCCGAAACGGGGATTTCCCGCCATTCGCCGCTGCCGTACTGGTGCTCGATCACCGGCTGTTCGTGGGGCCGCCAGGCCCGGCGGATGAGGAGGCGGCCTTCGCGGCCGGCGATGTGCAACTCCTCGCTGATATGAGCCTGTCGGCTGCCCTCCACGTAGCCCACGCAGCCGCTGTCGTACTCGATCAGCCCGAATTGACGGTTCAACGTGCCGTAGACCTTGCTCGTGCTCCCGACTGACCAGACGCGGGTTGGCCGCGCGGCGACGAGGCTCTTAGCGTCGGAGCCGAGTGTTCCGTCGGGGTTCGAGCCCTTGCCGGTGCCGCGACCGCCCGCCCCCATGGACGCGAAGTGGTTGACGGCGTTGATGGCGTAGCAGGTGATATCCCAGGGCGAGCCGCCCAGTCGCTCGGGGTCGCGCCGCCAGTTGCGGTTGGGATCGTCGGGGCTCTCCTCTTCGTAATCGAGGGTGCTGAACTTGGAGCTGACGGAGTCGATCTGGCCGATGGTTCCGGCGGCCACCTGGCGCTCGAGTTCGGCCACGAACGGGTGGTGGCGGTACATGAAGCCTTCCATCAGGTAGGCGCCGGCGTCCTCGACGAGTTTCGCCAGCTCGAGCGCTTCCTGTCCGTCGGCGGTTAGCGACTTCTCGCTGAGGATGTTGCGTGCGCCGGCGTTGAGGCAGCGCTCGACCTGTTCGCGGTGCTGGTTGGGCCAGGTGGCCAGGACCACGCCGTCCAGGTCCTGGTCGCGGATCATCTCCTCGTAGTCGGTGTACCAAGCCTCGCAGTCGTAAGTCTCGGCCCATTCGCGGGCCACCGACTCGCGGATGTCGCAGCAGGCGACGAGCTGGAGCTTGTCGGACTCCAGGCCGGCGCGACCGTGGCGGGAACTGATTCCGCCACATCCAACGACGCCAATACGAAAGGCCGGGAGATCGCTGGCTGACATTTCTCCACCCCCTGCGAGAGATCAGCGCGCCCGACGGGTGCCGCGCAGGGCGCCGACCGGTTCAAGCGGCATCATCGCAGACAAAGGCGCGGCACGTAGTGCCGCCAGGCGTCTACGCTGTCCAGTGGTCGAAAGGGTTTTTGCCGTCGGGCAGCGGCAGACCGACCCGCGCCCCCCGCATATGCGAGGCGTGGGCCAGCAGGGCCATCTCCAGGTAGAGCTTCGCGTTCGGCAGTTGCACCAGGTCCCACTCGGGCTCTTTGCCCTCCAGCATGTCCATCATCGAGCGGGCCATGCGCTTGTGCGCCCGCAGCCACTTGTGGCGGTCCGGCGGCGGTTCGGCGGGGATGACTTCCCAGCCGTCGTCATCGATCAGTTCCGGGTTGGCGCGGGGGTGCCAGTAGATGTCCGGTCCGCGGCCCATTGGCCCGGGTAATGAGATCGTGCCCTCGGTACCGTAGATGTCGACGCGGTAGGGGTCCGAGGCGCCGTCGCCCTGGTAGGACTCGAAGTCGGCCGCCACGCCGCCCTCGAAGCAGTAGTAGGCCTTGAGACCGTTGCCGGCCACCAGCCCCATGCCTTCCCAGCCGGGTCTGAGGTCGGATTGCTCGCAGGTGCGGCCGTCCTGGGTCAGGTGGGCGCTGCACCACAGGGGGACACCAAAGACTTGCCAGAGGAAGTCGAAGAAGTGGGGATAGAGGTCCAGGAACATCTCGTCCCCGCCCTTCTCGCCATCCTTGCCGAAGATGCGGACCAGGCGGGGCTCACCGATTCGTCCTGACTTGATGAGGGGAATCGCCACGCGCTGGATCGGCGGGTGGCCGCGCCAGGGATGGGCGACCACGCACATGACCGACGACTCATCGCAGGCGGCCTGCATGGCGTCCACGTCCTCGGGCGCGGTGGCGACGGGCTTTTCCAGGTAGACGTTGGCGCCCGCCTGGGCGGCGTCGATGACCAGGTCGCGGTGATCGCCGACTTCACGCGAGGCCACCACGGCGATGTCTGGCTTCTCAACGTTCAACATCTCGCGGTAGTCGGCATACGCCGTGCGGGCGCCGGTTTTCTCGGCCGCTTCGGCCCGTCCCTCGTCGTCCGGGTCGGCGAGCGCCGCGATCTCCGCGCCCTCCACCCCGACAAAGGCCATGTCGAGATAGTGCCCGTAATTGCCTCGCCCCGTATGCCCAATGATCCCGACTTTGAAGCTCATGCCGGTTTGCTCCAGAAGGACCGTGCCGGGCGCTGTGGCCGTTAGCCGGACAGACGCGCTCTCGGCGGAGTCAGCTAGCGGAGCCTATCTCAGAGTCGTTCAGACTCAGCTTCCGGCAATCCCGCCACCCGCCACTTAACGAGCAGTGGGCCCGGCGGGTGCTGGGCCGAGTGTCTCTCACCCGAGAAGTCGGACGAACGCCTGGCGCCTACGCCGAAGGCGGCAGAGCCTCGATCCAGGACTTCCAGGAGTCGTACTTCTGCCTGGTGTCTTCGAGCACCCGGTCAGAGGTCTTGATGATTCGCTGCATTCCCTGTTCGATCGACATGAGGCCGGTGAAGGGCGGATCGGCCGCACGGAAGGACTCGTACCATTCCCACCAGTTGGGATGGCCGTTCTGCCAGTGGTGGTGGTCCGTCTTGTCCATCCAGGTCTTGTAGTACCCGTGGTTTTCGGGTGGCCCGGCCTTGAAGTCGTCGGACTCGATCACCGTCTTGAGCATGGGCAGGGATCCGCGGTCGATGGCGATGCGGCCCTGCACCTCCGGACCCGCGAAGTACAGCAGTATCTCGGCGCACTCGTCCACCAGGCCGTTGCGATCGGCCGTGGCGGTGCAGTAATGACCCTGATTCGTGAAGTGGTGAGGAAACGGGCCGCGGTCGCCTTCTTCAACCGGACCGAGGCCCCACGCGAATTGGTCCTCAATATGCCGGATGGAGTTTCCAAGGCCCCCGGCCGTCCAATGCCGCGCCTGCTTCCCAGCCGCAAATGGGTTACCGGCTTCGCCGGCCACCGAAGCTATCTGGTCCAGAGGAATCGCTATCCCGCTGCGAATTGAATCCACGGCCAGCTCAAAGCCGCGGTCGCCCCCATCGTTGAAGATGTCCCAATGCAGTTGGTCTGGGGCGCGGTACATGTGGTTGCCGGTGTTTTGCATCGCGCGCGCCCAACTTCCCCAAACGAGCCAGGCATTTGGATGCATCCGCAGACCGTACGTGCCGATCTCAGGATCGGTGGTCTGCGCGAACAAGTCTTGCGCTTGGCGCTCGAGATGAAAGTTCCCGGCCACTGGCATGGGAACGCCGCTGTCCTCCAGCAGCGTGAAGTTGAAGACGGCCCCATTGATGTTGCCCTGGTAGGGCAACCCGAACATGACGCCCTCGTAGCCCATGGTGTGTGGCGCCGGACGCGCGGCACGGTCGTCGTCGAATTGGCCAACGGACATTTCGTCTGGTGGCGCGTACCACTTCGTAGGGTCCCAGTCGGGATGCTTCTTCAGTGCACCGTCAATGCGGGCGAAGCCGCCGCGATGAACCCAGGTGTTCAGGAATCCGCCGTCCAGCAGCGCCAGCTCGGGCAGGCCCCCTGCTTCGATGAGAATGGAGAATGTCTCCGCGTACAGGTGGCTCGGCAGCTCGAACTTGATGGCGATGTGGGGGAAGCGTTGATGGAATGTCTCCAGGGCCCAGTTCATGGTGGCGCCGCGAGCGCCGGACGTATGGTCGTTGGCCAGTCGGATCACCGCAGGCGGACGTTGCGACATCGCCTCGTCTTCAACAAGTGTCTCGACTTCCTTCGTCACGAGCTTTTCGACGACCGTCTCGACCGGTACTCGAACGACTCTCTCAACCTCCACAACTTTCTCGACCGCGACGTCGTGCCTCACGATCTTCTCGACCTTATGAGTCACCACCTTCTCGACCCGCCGTGTGACAACCCGCTCGACCTCGACCTCTCTGACGACGACCCTCTCGACCGGCACGTCATGAGTGACTACTTGCTGGTCACCGCAAGCTGCCATCGCAACGGTGCCGGGAATCCCCAGCGCGGCGGCGGCGCCCATGCGAAGCAGCTGTCGGCGGGCCATTGCTCCCGCCGTTCGCGCCCCGCCTGCAACTTTCATTGCCCAGGCCCACCACAATGTCCGTGAAAACGCGCGGCACGGCGCGTGCTTTTTCAATCGCCCCCACGTACGCAGACTAACCAGCGACGACTTGCGGTCAAGAATCTGGCGCCGACGTGTCTGGCGTTGGCCAAGACGTTCCGGGCAGCAGGAGTTTCAGTTTGGGGTTGACGCAATAGCCGAGATCATGCCGAGCGCAGTCAGTGCCATCCTTCGGGACATGGGCAAGGCCCGATCGCCTGTGACCCGACACCAGGCACCGGCATGTCAAGCCGCAGCGAGACTAAAGAACACCGCGGAAGCTGATCGCGGGTCGTAGGCGAAGCGACCGTGAAGGTCCAGGCAAGCCGGCAAGTCCGGCGAACGTCAACCGGCCGACGCTGGGAGGCGTCGGCCGGTTGCTTTGCGTGCGCCGAAGGCGCGCGACCCTAGCTTGTCAGGGTGCTCGCCCAGTTCTTGTAGTCGACCCAGGCGTCGTGCTGGCTCTCGAGAATGCTGTTCGAGGCCGCCATTAGCGCCTCGCGACCTTCCTCCGGCGTTGCTTCGCCGATGAAGGAGCGATCGGAGCCGCCGCGCCACCCATCGAACCACTCCCACCAACTTGGGTGCGCCGACTGCCAGTGCTGGTGATCGTTGCGGCCGGTCAGGATGCGCGTGATGTGGCTGTGACCCTGTGGCGGCGCGGCCTGCATCGCAGGTCCGGCGTGCACCTCAAGGTTCACCGGAACGAATCCGCGATCGATGGCGGCTCGTTCCTGAACCTCCGGTCCAGCAAAGAACACCAACATGTCCACGGCCTGTTCCATCACACCGTTCGACTCTGCGGCGTTGGTTACCAGGTGCGGCTGTTGGGACGTGTGAATCGGCGCCTCGCCGCGCGGGCCCTCCGGCTGGACGTTGACACCCCAGTCGAATCGCCCGGCAATGCGAACCACGAAATTCCCGGTGCTCCCGAAATTGGCCACACCCATCTTCCCAGCGGAGAACGGGTCGCTGAATTCGCCGGAAATGAACTTGGCATCATCGAGCTTGTTCGAGATGCCCTCCTGCCAGATGGCGTTCACGACGAAGTCGTGCGCCCGGTGGGCGCCGTCGTCGAAGATCGTCATCCGGGAGGCGTTCTCGTCGTAGTACAGCAACTCCTGGTTGCCGTCGGCCAGGGCGCGGCCCCAGCCGGCCCAGAAGCCCCACATCGCGCTCGACGAGCGGAAGCCGTACTGGTTGGTTTCCGGATCGGTCATCGCGCGTGCGGCGTCGAGGAAGTTGGTCTCGATGCCCCAGTTTCCGGCTGACGGCTGATCGATTCCCGCCGCCTCGAACAGCGTGTAGTTATAGAGGACACCGTTCATGCCGGCCTGGAACGGCAGGCCGAACGACGGACCGGTGAGGCCATCGTTCCAGGGAATCGGGTGCTTGTTGGCGAAGTTGATCGTGTGCTGGTCCGGCCACATTCCGTAGTTCGTCGGGTCAAAGTCCGGGTGCTTGTCCAGATAGCTGTTGATCTGAACGAAGCCACCCTTGTCCGCCCACTGGTGGAAGAACCCGCCGTCCAGCAAGGCGCACTCCGCCTGCGTCCCACCGGCGAGCTGAATACCGAACGAGTCCTGGAACATGTGGTTCTGGGGCTCGAACTTCACGGCGATATCCGGACGGACCTGCGCGAAGCGGTCCAACGCCCACTGCATCTGCTTGCCACGCAGACCAGACGAGTGGTCGTGGGCAAAGCGAAGGACCGCGCGCGGGCGCTCGGCCATCTTCTCGACCTGGACGACCTTCTCAACGACCTTCTGGACTTCCTTGGTGACGACCTTCTCGACGACCTTTTCGACCGGAACCTCGACGACCTTCTCAACTTCGACGACCTTCTCGACCGGCACTTGCCGTTCGACGACCTTTTCGACTTCCTGCGTTACGACCCTTTCGACCTGTTGAGTGACGATCTTCTCGACCTCAACCTCTTTGACGACGACTCTGTCGACGGGGACTTCCTTGGTGACGACCTGCGTCTCGCCGCAGGCTGCCAGCGCTACGGTGCCGGAAATCCCCAGGGCGGCCGTGCCACCCATTCGAAGCAACTGTCTTCGTGTAACCATTGCGTGCGACCGCTCCCTCCCAAGTAGCCCCTGTCCGACAAGCTGCGCGCCGAGTCTGGCCGACACGGACCGCAAGGCCGTCACTTCAGGAGCGTGAAAGTAGGGGAGGCTAGCCAAGAAGACGAAATCCGGTCAAGGCTGTCGGCCTCGCTCCCCAGCGCCCCGGCCCTCTCCCCGGCCGGACTGCGCATGCAGAATCGGTTCGAGGAACCCCGCTCTTTCAACCGCCGGCGACTGTTGGACTGAGACCGCAGAGCTAGTGTCCCTGCACCTCCGGGCCAGCGAGGAAATGCCACACCCTCAGATGAGTCCGATGCTCAAGGGTCAGCGAGCGCGGACCGGTTACGGCCCGCGCTCGCTGGCTTCTCGCCGGGGAGCTCGCCCTACGACGTAAGGCTGGACGCCCACGCCTTGTACGAGTCGTAGTCGTCCTTTGTGGTTTCCAGAACCCGGTCAGATGCCGCCACGACCGACTCAAGGCTTTGCTCAGCCGTTTCCTCACCGATGAAGGCGTTCTGCGCGGTGGTCACCCAGACGTACCATTCCCACCAGTGTGGATGGGCGCCCTGCCAACCCCGGTGGTCATCCCGCTCAATGGCTTCTTTGAGCCCATTCGCGAGATTGTCGGGGGGAGCGGCGTTCAGCGCGACGCTGTCAAACGTCTCCTTGAGCACCGGCGCGTTACCCCGGTCGACCGCGATACGGCCCTGGACTTCCGGTCCAGCCAGGAACAGCACCACTTCAACAGCCTGCTCCGTCGTGCCGTCGGTCTCCGTTGAATTCGTGACCATGTGCGGCTGATTGCTAAACCAGTGCGGGATCGTCCCGCGCGGGCCTTCAGGGTTCGGGATGAGCCCCCACCGGAACCGGTCGCCGACACGCGTCACCGTTCCGCCGACGCCCCCACCGTGGAAGCCGATCAGGACCTTCCCGGCCGAGAACGCGTCGCCGAACTCACCGGCGACCTGCCTGTGGTTATCGGGCGTGAACGAGACGCCGTGCTCGTGAATGGTTGCGACCGCCAGGCGGTACCCGCGGTCCCCCCCATCCTCGAACGCCTCGAAGTGCGTGCCCTCGGGATTCCGATACATCCGCGTCCCGCTGTCACTCAAGCCGAATGACCACGCGCCCCACTCAAGGGCCGGATGGGGATGCATCCAATGTCCCCAATCGCCCGTCTCAGGATCGGTGGCCTGCTTGGTGGCTTCAATGAAATCGGTCTCCAGGCCCCAACTCCCAGGCACCGGTTGCGGGATGCCCTTAGCCTCGGCCATCGAGAAATTCATCGTGATACCGTACAAACCGCCCTGATACGGCATACCAAACTGCGGGCCCTGGATAGGCTGCCGCGTGAGAGCGGGCTGGGTGTCCGTGAAATTCACTGTGTACTCATCGGGGGAGAAGTACCAGCGCGACGGATCCCAGTCAGGGTGCTTTGCCAGCACGTCGTTGATCTGGGTGAAGCCTCCGGGCTGCAGCCACTGATTCACGAAGCCGCCGTCGAGCAGCGCGACCTGGGCCTGTGTACCTCCCGCGATCTGAATGCCGAAGGATTCCATGTAGAGGTGGTTCTGCGGTTCGAATTTGATGACGATATGCGGGAACTGCTGGGCCAGCTTTTCCAGCGCCCAGCTCATCGCCGCGCCGCGCGGACCCGATGAGTGGTCATGCGCCATCCGGATGATCGCGCTTGGGCGCTCGGCCATCTTTTCGACCTGGACGACCTTCTCGACGACCTTCTGGACTTCCTTCGTCACGACCTTTTCGACGACCTTTTCGACCGGTACTTCGACGACTTTCTCGACCTCGACGACCTTCTCAACCGGAACTTCCCTTTCGACGACCTTTTCGACTTCCTGCGTTACGACCTTTTCGACCTGCTGCGTGACGATCTTCTCAACCTCAACCTCTTTGACCACGACCCTGTCGACGGGGACTTCCTTGGTAACGACCTGCGTCTCGCCGCAGGCAGCCAGCGCGACCGCGCCGGAGATCCCCAGGGCGGCCGTGCCTCCCATGCGAAGCAATTGCCTTCGTGTAACCATGGCGTGCGACCGCTCCCTCCCGGGGCAGCCCCTGTCCAGCGAACCTGCCGACCGAACCGCTGAGACGCGGATCACCAAGTCCGCCACTTCGAGGGCGAAAAGTTAAGGAAGGCTAACCAACGCTAAAGAAACAGGTCAAACTTGCCGACCCGTTCGTCGAGCGCCCGTCTCCCCCGCCCCAATTAGGACCGCCGATGCAGATTCAATTCCAGGAACCACGCTTCTTCAACCGCCTGCGCGTGCTGGACGGGGAGCGCACGGTCATGGCGCTCAACCTGGGCGGCGCGGACAAAGATCTATTCCTGATGCGTCCGTGCGTGCATCCGCTGTATACGCCAGCCGGGTTTCCCGTTACCGAGATGGGCGCCCATAACTTCCCGCACCACAAGGCCATCTGGATTGGCCACGCGCAGGTCAACGGCGTCAATTTCTTCCACGACCTTGTGGACGCCGGCTGGATTGTGCCGGTGCGGACGTCCGCGGACGCTGACACCGGACGCGCGCGGATTGACCTGGTCCTTGAGTGGCGCGACCGGCGAGGCACGGTGATCGCGACCGAGGTCCGCCGGCATACGGTCCGGCGGTCGGGCTCGGCGCACCTGCTGGACATGGTGTCCACATTGCACGCGTCGCACGGGGCTCTTGAACTCGGGGTGGATAACCACGCGTGGACGGGCTGCCGCCTGATCGACGCCCTGGACCAGGACGATGGTGGAGTGATGCGTGACTCGGAAGGCCGACATGGCGCTGACGCGATCAACGGCCGTCCGATCCGCTGGGTTGATGTCAGGGGCGCCATCGGCGGCCACATCTGCGGCGCCGTGCTGATGGCGCATCCGGCGTCGGCGCCGGTCCCGACGTTTTCCCGGTTCTATGGCACCAGTCTGCTGAATCCCACCATGTATGAGCCGTTGGCCATCGGGAGCGGTGACTCCTGGACCTTCGGCGCTCGAATCGCGGCCTACGACGGCCTTGCCGGCGCGACAGACCTGGAGCGCTGGTGGTCCGAGGCCGGCGGCCAGTCCGACTAACGCCGCCGACGACTACAGCCGCTCGGCGTGCTCCAGCTTCATCACGAACATTGCCGCGCCGCCGACCTCGACTTCGACGGGGAGCGAGAGGTCGATCTCTCCGGTCCACGGCAAGGTGACAAGCTCGGTACGCGTGATGCACGTCCGCGCCGTCAACTCTTTGAGTTCCTCAAGGCGGGAGGCCTCCAGCGCCACGACGAACACGGCGTTGGTGGCCTGCAAAAATCCGCCGGCGCTGGCGACCCGCGTGTGCGATATTCCGGCTTCGCGCAGCGCGTTGGAGTAGTCGCCCGCGTCATCGTCCTGCACGACGCACAGCACCATTCGGTCGTAGGCCAGGAGGTCAGGCATCGCGTAGTTCCATCCTGGTGAAACTCACAGACGGGCGAAGGCGTCCACACGAACCACGAACACGATGCCGTAGGACGAACCGCCCTTGGACTGTCCAGAGGCGCGATGCGCTGCTCCGCGAACCCGCTGAATCACGTCGTCAACCTGCTCGGCGGCCACGCCGACCATGAATACCGCGTTGCCGCGCCGCAAGAATCCTCCCTGGGCGTCGATTCGGGTCGCGCGGTAGCCCGATTCAACAAGCGCCTGCGTGACGCCGTCGGCATCGTCACGATGCACGACAGCAAAAATCAGGCGCTGCACGTCGTCAATACTGGCGGCCACCGCGCATCAAATCCCGGAACGAACTGCCTATAAACCATAACGGAGCGATCCGGCCTTCTGCTATCGCCGTCGGTCAAACGCGGCCGGCGTCTCCCTCACCCACCGTCCGAAAGCTCGAGCGCGTCCAGCAGGAAGCGGCGGTCGTTGGGCGGAAGCTCCAGGTCGACAGCCAGCACGCGCGCCTTGCCTGACATCTTTTTCCAGGTTTTTCGCAGGATTTCCGCCGTGCGGTCATCCGGCTGGCGGGTTCGAAACGTGCCCAGTTGAGTTTCCAGAAACACGAGACAGAGCGCATCTTCCAGCGCCTGCGCATCGGGGTCGCGTCGAAGGTCTTTCTTGCGTACGAGATCCTGCGCGCGCCGGACGTCCGCCGCGTCGTAGCCGACCTCGGTCATCACCTCGCCCACCGTGGCGGCGTGCAATTCGTGGAGCGCCTGACGCCATCGCAGATAGCCCCGGCGTCCTTCAGGAAACTCGCTCCGTGGGATGGCCCACCGGC
Source organism: Chloroflexota bacterium (assembly GCA_026707185.1). Next base: position 11,968 of record JAPOXI010000116.1, on the reverse strand, counting down.
GCACGTGGTGTCCTCGCGCCGCCACGCGAAGGGCATCGTCCGCGCCGGGGCGCAGGCGGTCGATCCAGGCTGAAACCATGGCGGCGTGCGTCAGTTCCTTGGGCCGGGCTTCGCCGCGAATATCAATCAGATTCGGATCGGCACTGTTGATCTCGTCGATTCGTCGTATTGCCCGCCTGAGTCGCACCGTGACCATGGCTCAGTTCCAAGACTCGTCAGCCAATTCTGAAGCCTCCCTGCGCACTTAGCCAGCAATGTGCGGCCCGGCGCACGACGGACGCGCCGAGCGGGATCGTGCCGCCAGCCCCGCGGCAGCCTGTTCAGTTCACCTGCCGATGTCCCGTCGTATGCTGAACACGCTCGAGTCTTCGGAGAAGCCTCATGGCGACTCGCACTGCTGACAAGCCGTTTGTGGTGGCTCCCACAGACGCTCCAACCCTGGATGTCTCGCCGAACGGCGTGGGATCCGTGATCAAGCACGACCTGGTGGCCAGCCAGGTGTCGCCGCCGAATTTCGCCATGCGGCTGTTTGACGTCGCGCCGGCCGGCGCGACGCCCTACCACCAACACCCGTGGGAGCACGAGGTTTTTATCGTGGAGGGCGCCGGCGAACTGAAGACGGCCAGCGGATCGGAGACGTTTGCCGCCGGCGAGGCCGTGTACGTGCCACCCGACGCCATGCACCAGTTCCGCAACACGGGCGAGGGCCGCCTGAAGTTCATCTGCGTCATCCCCAACAGCGGCGATTACTAAGCGGCGCGGGGCGCTTTGGTACCCCCGAGGGAAATCGAATCCCTGTCTCCACCTTGAAAGGGTGGTGTCCTAGGCCTCTAGACGACGGGGGCCGGCCGCGTGGGCGCGGGTAGACTTTCAGCGTAGCACCGAGCGGCCGCCTTGCGGCGCGCGCGCTTCGGGCCGCACACTGATTGTCCAGTGCATTTTCCGCGGTTGCGCTCTACGCGTCCGCGTGGTCGAGAGGACGTCCGCAAATGGCCAAAGTCGTTGCCCGACAGGTGGTGTCCGGGTCGCAGGAACTCGTGTGGCACGTATTGTCCGATTTCGACCGAATGTCCGAGTGGGTACCCGGCGTGACGTCAGTTGAACACACCGGCGGTCCGCCCAAGACTTTCGGACGAGAACACGTGGCCCACTTGGAAGGTGGCGTCCAGGCGCATCAGCGTGTGGTGGCCTGGGACAACTCGCGACGGATCGCCTGGCGAACCGTGAGCGAAACCCGGGACGGACGCGAGGTGGGTTCGCTCCAGAATTTTCGCACGACGATCGATTTACGCCCCAGCGGTCCCAACACCGAGATCACGCTCACCGGGACCTGGTCCGGCGGTGGCCCCGTCGGTCTGATCCGCTCGTTCACGAACCGCGGTCGGATCAAGAGCGAGTTCGAGCAGGCGCTGGCCAGTCTGGACGATCTGATGGCCAGCGCCGCGGACGGCGGCTAAGGCGGCCACCGACCAGTCCGGCGCGCCAGTGATGGATTTGGTGTCGCGCCTGCCGGATGAAGCCAGCCTGACCGCGGCACGTCGCAAGGTCGCGCAGGCTCGTGCGTTGCGTGGCAGCAGCGACGTCATGCAGTTGCGCGCGGCAACCGATCTCCTGATCGAAGCAGCCGACGCTTTCGACCTGGCCACACTCCCAATTGAATTTGGCGCGCTCCAGCTGGATCTTGCCGACACGCTGAGCCTGCGGGCGCGCCTGGGCGATCCGGACGTGCTCGACGAGGCGCTCGACAGCTACCAGAAGGCGATCGTGGTCTTCAATCGCGACGAGTTCCCGGAGGCGTTTGCGCGAGCGTTTCATGGTCTGGGCCTGGCCAACTGGGCCGGCGGGCAGTTGGAGGCGGCCCGCTGGTGTTTCGAAACGGTGCTGGAGGCGCTCTCGCCCGAGGTGTCGCCGGTGGAGCACGCGCGGGCGCGCGCCAACGTGGCGGCCGTGCTCGCGGCCACACCCGACGCCGGTGCCAGGGCGCAGGCCGTCGCCACCTATGAGTCGCTCCTGAAAGGCGTTTCAGCGGAGGAGTATCCGGCGGAACACGCCGAGTTTCTGCTTGGCCTGGGCCAGACCCGGCGTGTGCAAATGGAAGGCCACCGTGGCGCGCAGCTGGAGGCGTCCATTCAGGCTTTCACACGGGCGGCGGATTTGGCGGATGCGGGCAACCGAGGTGACCTGCGCTCCGCCGCGCTGACCGAAGCGGCCCTGACGCAGGTTGAGCTGACGACCCTCGACCCACTGCGCTTCGACCAGGCCATACGGGCATTTGACGTGGCGGTGGCCGAGGTCTCGGCCGAGTCGGAGCCTGATCGACACGCGGAGGTCAGGCTTGGCTTTGGCCGGCTGTGGTCCGCGCGCTTGCCCGGCGGAGGCGAAAAGGCCTGTGCGGCGGCACTTGCGCACTATGAGTCCGCGCTTGCGCTGGCGCCGCGCCTGAGATCCGCCTCGATTGTGGCGCCCGCCCTGATCGAAGCGCCACGGGCGATCCTGCAAGGTCCGATGCGCACGCCGGAGCGCATTGCCCGGGCTATCGAGATCAGCCGCCACGCGCTGTCGGCCTGGCCGCGCGCTCAGTTCCCCACCGAATTCGCGCGGGTCAACCTCTCGCTCGGCTCCGCCTTGCTGGCCTCCGCCGTCGGCGATCGGACGGCAAACGTGCGTGAAGCCATCGAGACGTTTGAGGCGGGTTTGGACGCCATTAGCCGAGATGCCGAGCCCGTGGCCTATGCCTCGCTCCAGGTGGCGCTGGCTGAAGCTCTGGTCGCGCGGCCCGACGGTGACCGAGCCGACAACGTGCGCCGCGCCGCCGCGGCGGTGAACCGCGCTCTGGAGGCCTCCGACGAGGACCGGGCGCTGGTTGGACGGGCCCACCATTTGCTGGGCCGACTTGCGCTGGAATCCGGCGCCGCAGCGCCCGAGTCCCTGGCCGAGGCCGCCGACCACCTGAACCGCGCGCTGGAGGACCGACCTCGAAACGCCGATAGGGTCGCCCATGCCGAGACTCAGATGCTGCTGGGCATGGCGCTCGCGTCCCAGGCCGCGCGCGGCGAGCCGCAGTTGCTGGCCTCGGCGATCGAGGCCTACCGGGCTTCGGCGGGAGCCTACGATGTCGACACCCACCAACGTGAGTCCGCCAGCGTCCACTTCAACCTGGCGGTCGCCCTGATGCAGCGCGGCAGCGACGCCCGGACGCTGGCGGAGGCCGTGCGAAGTTTCGAGGTCGCCGCGACGGTGTTTAGCGCCGACGCCTACCCACAACAGCATGCGATGATCAGCAGCAATCTGGCGCAGGCGCGCGCCCGGCTCAAGGCGCTGGCATGAGCACTTCTCCGGTGGATGGCCTTGAAGTTGACGTAGCTGTTGTTGGCGGCGGGCCGGCCGGCTCCACGGCCGCCACCCTGCTGTCACGCGCCGGGTTCCGAGTCGCTGTGTTGGAGCGCGAACGCTTCCCCCGCGAGCACATTGGCGAGTCGCTCCTGCCGATCGCCTTTCTCGCACTGGACCAGATGGGCATTACTGACAAGGTTCTGCAGGCCGGCTTCGTCCGCAAGTACGGGGCCACCTATATCTGGGGCCGCAGCCGCGAACCCTGGACCTTGCGGTTCTCGGAAATGATTGACGACGCCTTCTTCGCCTTCCAGGTGCGGCGAGCCGATTTCGACAAAATCCTGCTGGACCACAGCGAGGACTGCGGCGCGGTTGTATGGGAAGAAACCCAGGTCACCGACACCATTCAGTTGGGCGGGCGCGTGACTGGCCTACGCTGGCGTGGGCCGGACGGCTCGGAAGGCAAGCTGCTGTCCCGCTACGTCCTGGACTGTTCAGGCCAGTCTTCGCTCCTCGGGACGCGATTCAAGCTGCGGGAGTTCAACGAGGAGATGCGGCACATTTCGCTGTCCGGCTATTACAGGGGCGCGCGCAAGCTTTCCGAGGTCTACCCGGACCTGACGCTCAACGACGATGGGAACCTGCATATTGTGTCCAGCGAGGCCGGCTGGTTCTGGCACATCCCATTGGCCGATGAAGTCAGCAGCGTCGGCTTTGTGACCGACCCGAGCCACGTGCGCGGGATGAACCCGGACCAGCGGGTCAGGTTCTTTCTGGACAACGTGGCCATTACGCCGGAATTGCTGCGTTTGCTGGAACCGGCGGACTGGATCTCCGACCACGTGGAGATGGACAGCGATTGGTCCTTCTTCTGCCGGTCGTTCTACGGCCCTGGTTTCATGTTGTGCGGCGACGCGGCCTGTTTCGTCGATCCGGTGCTCTCCACGGGGATCGCGCTGGCCATGAATGGAGCCATTCGCGCAGCACTGACCCTGACCGCCGCACTCCGCCAGCCCGAGGTGGAACCCCTGGCCATGCACTGGTACGACAGCGAGTACCGCAAGACGGCGCAGGACTTCCTGGAACTGGCCCTGCACTGGTACCACGGCGAACGCAATCGCGACGACTGGTTCTGGCAGGCCCGGCGCATCGTGGACCCGTCCCAGAGTTTCTCGCTGCAACAGGCGTTCTCGCTGATCGCCGCCGGCGTCTCACGCAGCCCAGGCGCCACCAGCCACCTCAAGCTCAAGCACGCCGGCGGATTCAGCCCCGAGCAGCTCAAGATCATCTATCAGAACTTTGAGCTCGAACTTAGTGACGAGCAGCAGGGGCAGCTGGAGGACTACCTGGAGGAGGAGCGGCAGGCCCGGGATTACCAGCCGGTGACCGTGAAGCAGCTGCTGGGCGGCATACCGACGTGGGCCGAGGGCGTGCAGTGGCAGCCGTACATGCTCAACGACCAGGAAGACGTGCTGCGACCGGCCACGCTGGTGGAAATCCCGGACGGCGACAGCACCAAGACGCACTTCCTCTCCATCGCGGCCACGTCGCTATTGCGGCTGCTGGATGGCTCCCGAACCGGACAGCAAGTCGTGGATGATGTCACCGCAACGTGGGGTTCCGCCGTTGGCAAGTCCTCCACCGCCGTACGAACGCTGGTGACGGACACGTTGCAAGAACTCCACGAAGAAGGCGCACTGACCGTCGCTTGAGCCGTCACTCGCCGCTGCCTGTTTTTTCCTGTCGGGCAGACGCCGTCGACCCTGCACTGGAGAATGTCGCTCCCAGGATTCGCGCATGCACCAGGGCTGCCAGGCTGCTCCCCGGCGGGCCGGGGGACTGAATTGACGCTCCACGAACCGACATCTAGGGTGCCCAGCGATGAATGTCGACTGAGTCCCGAGTTGCAACGGAACGTTTGGGCGGCTGAAGCGCCAGGTACGCCATGCGCCGGCTGATTCTCGCGCTGGCCAGCGCATTGCTATTGCTCGCGCTGGTCGCTCCGGCGCACGCCGTCGACTGTGACGGCATCGCCCTTGACGACGGCTGCCTCTTTACGGCGACTGGCAGTGACACGGCCGAGCCGGACGACGGTTTCGCGGTCACAAACGACAACGACGTGCCGATGTGGGCGTTTGTCCGGACCAAGAGCCTCCAGGCTATCGGCTACCCGATTAGCCAGCGATGGGTCGACGGGCCCTTCACGCTCCAGGCATTTCAAAAGGTCATCCTGCAGTGGTCGCCCGGCGAAAATCGAATGAACTACTACAACACGCTGGACGCGCTGGCGAACAAATATCCGGACGTACGGCTGCCGAATGTTCCCCTGCACCAGGTGTTCTACACCGCCGGATTGAGTTTTTCGGAGGTCAAGGATGTTCACCTGTCGATCCTTGAACAGAATCCAAAGATCCAGGCCGCTTTTCTGGCCGAACCGGACTGGCTGAACCTCTTCGGACTGCCGATTCGCTACGAAGAGCGGGAGGTCAATGGCAACCCGCAGGGCCTGCAGTTGCTGCGCGCGCAGCGCATCGTGTTTGAAGTCTGGAACGTCCCGGCGCCGGGGACGACGGTGGGCGCCGTCGGTCGACAGAACGTTCCCGACAAGGTGAAGCGACTGTCCAACGTGATTATCCCCGACGCGGCCAAGGCTCCGATCACAGCCAGGATGGTCTCGAGCCAGCCAATGCACTCCCTGCCGACGCCGACCCCGGTCCCGACGCCAGCACCCGCACCAGCCCCGCAGTCCACGCCGGCGCCCGCCGCACCGCCCCCAAGCGGGCCGCGCACGCTATTTGCCTCCGAACGCGTCGACTGCCGTGCGGAGAATGACCAGGCATTCGGAACCGTGGCGCGGATTCGAGCTTCGACATTTGACCTCTTCACAAACCTCCGGACTGACAACAACATCGCGGCCGAGTTCTTCCTTGTTGAAGATGGCAACATTGATGTTATTTACTTGGGACCACATCTCTTTGAAGGCAAGCGGTCGTACTTTAGCTGGGAACGGTTTCGAGATCCAAACTGGACGACCATTAAGATTGAGATCAATGCGACTGGCATTCCATTTGATCGAAGCCTCTACAACGCGAGGCTCGTCTACCAGGGCGGGAGTATTGCCTTCTACATCAACGGTGCGCTGAAACACTCGGAGGCTGGACTTCCATATTCTTCATTTACTTTGGGATTCGGATGCGTTACAACCCTGGGCAAAGGTGATCCACACGTGACTTTCTCAGGCCTAAGCGTCGTGGGCACGTGACGCTTGTGCATCGCGACCTTCGTCGTTCAACGCTGGCCAGCGTGCTGTCCGATCGCACTCTCGTCCGCCGGACGTGACCCGCACCGGACGCTAGTGCCTGAGTGTCGGGTCCAGGCCGCATGGCGAGCGGCCCGGGCATTAGTCCGTTGAGGGTCGGAAACGGGCGGTTGAACGATTGATCCGACTTGCCGTGCCTGCGGCTTGAAACCGCGGCCACGCCGGAGCGCGCCTACGGCGAGGCTCGTTAGCTGGAGCTCATGCGGCGGCGTGTCATCGGGACGGGGGCCAAATCCTGGGGACGGGTCGCGCGGCGATTGTGCACAACAACGGTCAGCCGCCGGTGAAACAGCGTGGCCAGTGGCTCGACGCGTCGAGGGAGCAGGCCTGGGCGGCGCTCGACCGCCTGCCAGCGCACCTGGCATTCACGACCGTCGCCGCGGCTCTGGTTCAACGTCACGGGGCACAATTCACCAAGGCCATACCGGCCAAGGCGCGGCTGGATGACCACGGGAGGCACGTGACGTGATTTCGCTGATTCTGGATACGGATCTCGGCGACGACGTGGACGATGTCTTTGCGCTGGCCTACGCCGTGCGCAACTCGCGAATCAATCTCTGCGCGGTCACCACCGTGCTGGGCGACACGCGTTGGCGGGCGGCGCTGACGCTGCGGTTGCTGGACGAAATGGGCGTCAACGACGTGCCGGTGGCGGCGGGCGCGCCAGGCGGCGAGGTCAACACCGTGACTCTCTCGGGCGATGTGGTGGTGCCGCCGGGCACAGACGACCCGCGCTGCGAGGCCTGCTCGGCTACGGAGCTGATGGCCGACGTTATCGCCACCGCCCCGGAGCCTGTCTGGCTGGCGACCATCGGTCCGGCCACCAACGCGGCAGTTCTGCTGGCCGAGCGCCCCGAAGTCTTGGACGGCCTGGCCGGCATCGTGATGATGGGCGGTCGGCACGAGCCGGCTTTCCCACGCGAGCACAACTTCGGCACCAATCCAACGGCCGCCGCCGCCGTGTGCAACCACGGCGGCACGGTTCGGGTGGGCGACTACAAGGTGACCTGCCAGGCCCAGTTGTGGCGTGACGATCTGCCGCGCGTGCGCCAGGCGCCAGGCGTTGGCGTGTCGCTGGCCACCATGCTGGAGACGTACTTCGACCGACGCGAGCGTGACTGGACTTCCATGTACGACCCGGCGGCGCTCACTCTGGCCCTCGACCAGACGTTCCTAACGCTCGATCCGTCGCCGATGTGCGCGGATGTGGTCGACAGCCAGGTTCGCTTTGCTCCGGGCGCGGAGACCTCAGGACTGCAGCTGGCCAACGCGATCGACGTTGACGCTTTCCATGACGAACTCCTCAGCGTGATCAATCGACCCGAATGAACCTGCCGCCCAACCCTGGCCTGGCGCCCGACGGGCGGCACCTCCGCTTTGTCGAAGCCGCGCTCCAGGTCCTGTCACGTGACGCTCGCGTCAAGGCGCTCTGGGCCGGCGGCAGCTTGGCCGATGGCAACGCTGACCGATGGTCCGACGTTGACCTGCGGCTGGCCGTTGCGGACGACGACCGTCGTTCCTTCATGGCCAACATCGAGGACACCCTGCAGTCCATTTGCCCGGTCCTGGGTTGGCGCATGCGGTCGATGCGCGGCGACGATCTGGTGGTCGTCACCTTCGAGGGCCCGCTGCGAGCGGACTTCGTCGTCACGTCGCCGAACAGCCTGGACCGTCAACGCTACGAGCCGGTCGCGCCGCTCTTCGATCCCTGTGGACTGGGAGCCCGGCTTCAGAAGATCCCGTATAAGCCTGCGCGCCGTTCGCCACCAGAACTGCTCGAACGCGAAGTCGCACAGGTTCCCGCCCAGGCGGGACAACTGCAACGAGCCATCGAGCGGTCGTCCATCGTCGCGGCCGTGCAGGCGCAGGCCAACCTGCTGGAGTCGGCTCAGCGGCTCCTGCTGCTGTTGCGCGATCCGCAGGCCGCCGGACTCCTGGGGCCGAAGCACGCAGCGGACGCGCTGACGGCCGACGACATTGAGCCGCTGTTGGCGCCTCTGGCCGGCTGGAGCGACACTTGGCCGAATCCGGCGGTGGACTCGATTGAATCCACCCTGGACGTACTGAGACCGTTAGGGACCGCGGCGGAGAAGCGCTACGGCATAGCCGTCCCGTTGCAGCCCGGGCCGCCCGGCCGCGATCCCGATCCTCGACCGGCAAGGCCGGTCGTCGAAGCCGGGTGCTTTCTGCTCGTCCACGCCATGGTGGGTGCCACGTACTTCAACCGCGGGATGTACACAGGCTTGCTCTGGGGATATGCCGGCGCGGCACGCCTTGCCGCCGAGCTCGCCTACGCGGCCGTCCAGGGCGATACGCCGGTGCCGGCCGACGCGCCGGACCGCCTGCGGCCGGAAGACGCGGCGGTGATGACTGACGCGCTGCGGCCGCTGCGACTGGGCGGCGTAACCGGGGTTCGCCGCGTGGCGACTCGAGTCGCCGCGGCGTACAGCCTCTTTCTCGAGCGCGCCTGCGCCCGGCTGTCCCTGGAGTACCCCGGGCGACTTGATCGTGCCGTGAGCGACTACCTGCGGCGTGAGGGCGTGTTTGCTGGTGAACCAGACTGACCGTCCTGAGGATCGACGTTGCCCGCGGGCCGTTCAGAACGTCGATCTGCCACCCGCAGCCCTGTTCTCGCTCCGTCGCGCACAGGCGGAGTGGCTCGAATCCTGCTGATGGCACGTGCCGCGCTACCTGGCGCGTCGGGCACGGTCGGCACCGCACCAGCGTCCGACGATCCGATCAATGTACCCAGCCTGCGAAATGCAGGTGGCTTCACGTCTTACGACCAGGGCGTGTCGAAGTGGTCGATATGACACAATAATTCCTGTACACGCTGGGAGGCGACATTGGGCGGGGTACGTCGAAACCTGGTGGTTGCTGTTGCCGTGTTGCTCGGAGCTATAGGAGCGTTCGGGGACACACGAGCAGCGGCCGACCCTATCCACGAATCCAATCTTCCTCGTGAAGTTTATTTTTCGATCCTCGATCAGTGTGCGACGGCCTGGGATCCGACGGACCGCAACATCTACGCGACGGATGGCTCCAGCCTGAATGACGTTGATCGGGCAACCCGCACCGCGTTCGTGAACCTCTGGCAGATCGACGCCTGGCCGCGCTGGCGCTGGGAAGCGGACTGT
>JAPOXI010000116.1:0-1945 GCA_026707185.1 Chloroflexota bacterium | reverse complement strand
GACGCCTGGCCGCGCTGGCGCTGGGAAGCGGACTGTTTGGGCGCAGCGATTCCGGCGTCGATCGACCCGCCGGTCACAGCGGTTGGCGCGCCGTCATCCCCGCAGGCCACGCTGAACCCCACGCCTTACTCGTCGATAAACCCATCCCGCTTGTCCCTCCGGGACTACCGCGCGGTCCTGGACGAATGCGCGCCGGTCTGGAATTCGGCGGACCGCAACATCTACACCACCGATGGCCTTAGCCTCAACGACGTCGACCGGGCGACGCGGACGGCATTCGTCACCGTCTGGCAGATCGACGCCTGGCCGCGCTGGCGCTGGGAGGCGGACTGTCTGCGCGCCGCGATCCCGGCGTCAATCGACCCGCCGGTCACAGCGGTTGGCGCACCGTCATCCCCGCACGCCACGCTGAACCCGGCCCTGGACTCGTCAACCAACCCACCCCGCTTGTCCGTCGGCGACTACCGCACGGTCCTGAATGAGTGCGCGCCGGTATGGAATTCGACGGACCGCAACATCTACACCACCGACGGCCTCAGCCTCAACGACGTCGACCGGGCCACGCGGACGGCATTTGTCACCGTCTGGCAGATCGACGCCTGGCCGCGCTGGCGCTGGGAAGCGGACTGTCTGCGCGCCAGGGAGTCCGCTCGGACCGAACCGTCGGAACAGATCGGGGCGCCGGGCGGCGTGCGGACGACGGTGGAGGTGGGCGCCACACCGATTCTGCCAAGCCAGGTCTATGCAGCCATCCTTGATCTCTGTACGCCGGCCTGGGATCCGACGGACCGCAACGTCTACACCACGGTCGGCGCCAGCCTGAGTGGCGAGGACCTAGCCACGCGTACGGTGTTCGAGACCCTCTGGCAGTCTGACGCCTGGCAGCGCTGGCGTTGGGAATCCGATTGTCTGCGGCTCGCGTTCACGCCGGCGGATGACTCCCCCGGTGGTGCGTTCGGCCTGCCCGCCGGTTCGTCGGGATCGCCCGCCGGTTCGGTCGGACCGTCCCCGGCTTCCGGCGAGTCGCCGGTCTCGGTCAAGTCGCCGGTTTCGGTCAAGTCGCCGCCCGGTACCGCCAGCCCGAAGTCACCTCAGGCGCCGGCTGAGGACCCGACGACCCATCCGGTATTCCCCCTGGTCGTTCAAACGGCAGTCGCGCGGGGCGCGGACGACGCGCTTGCTCGGCAAATCGCGATTCAGGTGGTGTCCGAGGAGAGGTTTGAAGACTTCTTGAACGGCACCCACGAGGGTGTGCTCTACGGCGAATACACATGTACGGTGCGGAGCGCCGCCTGCCCGCTGGTCCCAGAGGGCGTGCACCTTGACGCCGAGACGTCGAGCGACCAGCCATCGGCGGCTTACAGTCACAGTGATCGTTCGGGTAGCGCGTCACTTGCAAGCGCAAGTGTGAGTGGTCGATACGCTGGCTACCATTTCCCCATCTGTCGACCGAATGGCGACGGGACGAGCACCTGCTACATCAACCCCGATTGGCCCGTGCTGGAGAATCGAAACGGCCAGTACTACCGGTGCAAGAGCCTGTCGCCGGAGGGCTGGGGTGTCGACTGCGTGCGGTACTAGGCGCTGTCGACACGCCGGATCTCGGGGGGCTCCGAGCGCCATTGAGTTTCGATCAGCACGTTGCAATATTCGGGTGTCCGCGCCCAAGCCGACATCCGTGGCGTCCTGCGCCATCGCATTTCCGGCGAACGGCATCGAACTGGAAACGCACGCGTCCGGCCGTAGGGGAGCGCCGAGCATGTCCCGCGACAGCCCGCGTGGCGCACAGCCATCAATTGCACCCGCGGTCGGCTCGCGTCGGGCACAATGGGCGCCGTTTGAATTGCACCAGAAGGTCGGCCCGTGAGGATCTCGCAGCGTGTTCAAGACTTGGCGGAATCGGGAACGATCGCCGTCAGCAACAAGGTCGCCGCCCTGCGCGCGC
>JAPOXI010000026.1 GCA_026707185.1 Chloroflexota bacterium | reverse complement strand
CCTTCGTGGAACGCAACTTCCGCGCCGTGCGCCGCTACTGGGGTTGGGAGGTCGTCTTTCTCTTTCACTCCATCGTCAGCGCGCTCACCGTCGCCTACATTGCGCCCGGCGGCGTGGTGGTGGCCGGCCAGCAGTTCGACGCCGACCGCCTGATCCTGTTCCTGGTCGTCGGCACCGTGGTCTGGGCCTACCTCGACAGCGTTTTCGACTCGGTGGCCTTCATGGTCTCGTGGGAGCGCTGGGAAGGCACGATCGAAAGCACCTTCATGGCCCCCATCCGCCGGGTGACGTTCATCGCCGGCAGCTCCGCCTTCGCGGTGCTCTACTCGTTCGCCCGCGCCGTCGTGATCCTGGTGGTCGTGGCGCTGTTCTTCAGTCTCGATCTGGCCGCGGCCAACTGGGTGGGCGCCTTTGCCGTGCTGGCAATCGGCAGCCTGGGGCTGCTCGGCATCGGCATCATGGCAGCCGCGTTGCCTCTGCTGTTCCTGGAGCGTGGCTCACAGATGACCGTGGTCGTCCAGGCCTCGCTGCTGCTCGTGTCCGGCGTCTACTACCCCGTCGAAGTCTTGCCTGACTGGCTGGAGTGGTTTTCCGTTATCTCGCCCGCCACCTACGTCCTCAACGCCATGCGCGCCGCGGTGCTCGATGGCGTCACCCTGGTCGACCTGCTGCCCCACTTCGGTCCCCTGATGCTCATCACCGCCGTCACCATGCCCCTTGGCGTCTGGGTCTTCGGCTGGGCCGAACGCTACGCCCTGCGCCACGGCCGTCTGAAGCGCAGCGGCTGAGGCCGGTCGGCGGTCTAGGCGATGTCGACCGCGCCGGTCTCGGCCAGGCGCTTTAGCGTGGCGGCGACCAGATCGCGCAAGTCGGCTTCGATCGGAGTGCCCGCGTAGCGGTCCCGCAGGTCGGCCGCGATGTCCAGCCCGCTGCGGCGACCGTCCAGCCGCTCCAGCACCGGGAGCGCCGCGATCGGTAACTCGATGTGCTCCGGCCCGGCGTTGGGGTGAACCCGCGTCACCCGCGTGATCGGGCGCAGAGTTTCGTCGTACTCGGCCATGTGCGGGCGAAAGCTGATGGCTTCACCCAGTCGCGGTCGTCCAAGGAGCACGCTGGTCGTCGTGTGGGTTCGTGGCGGCGAGTGCCCGAATCTCACCTCTTCCTGGCTGATTTCGGTTTGACTCTCGGCATCCAGGTCCGTCGCCAGGTTGTCGTAGATCAGTTCCAGCTGACGCGGGCTATAGCCACCAGCCGAGCGCAGTTTTCCGCCGGCGCCTTCTGTGCCGGTCAGGCCCGCTGACAGGTGAATAAAGGCCTGCCGCATCGAGAAGTTCTTAGTCGGATCGGCCAGCTTCTTGGCCCGCCAGAACCATGCGTCGGCGTCCGCGTGCCCGCCGTACCAGTGCTCGGCCAGATCCGCGAAGTCCGTGGCGACGCTCCGATACTCCGTTTCGTACCAGTCCATCGCCAACTCCTGCAGCCACGGTGCCGCGCGCCCCGTCCGGATCGCCCGCGCCGCCCGCAGCGCCCCGTTTACCGCGAGTGTCACCCCCGTCGACAGGATCGGGTCGATGAAACATGCCGCGTCGCCCACCTGCATGTAGCCGGGGCCGGCGAAGCGGCTACAGAAAAACGACCAGTCGCTCAGCGCTTCAACCTGCTCGCTGACCCATTCGCCGCCATCCAGCAGCGCCGCGATCTCAGGACACCCTCGAACCTGCTCCAGGTAGAAGTCGGTTCTGCTGACCGCGTTGAGGTTGGCCACTGCCTCCGGGTCCGTCACCAGCCCCACGCTGCGCATGGTGTCCGCGATCGGGATGTGCCAGATCCAACCGTCCGGCACCGTCACGATCAGGATGTTCCCTGCGTCCTTGGTGTCATCGGACCCAAGCACCTCGTCCAGGTCGCGCCCGCCGCTCCAGTGCCCATAGAAGGCCACGTGACGCAGCGCCGAGTTGTACTGGCGCGTGCGAAATACCCGCCCGAACAGCGCGTCCTGTCCCGTTGCGTCGATGGTCAGATCGGCCAACAATGCAGTCTCGCGCCCATCCGCCGCTCGAACTCGCGCACCCTGCACCTCGTCTACCGACCCAACCGGCCCCAGCGCCGTCACGCCCTGACGAACGTCCACCCCTTCCGCCGCCGCGTGGTCCAGCAGCAGCTTGTCGAACCTGCCCCGGTCCACCTGCCAGGCGAATGCCTGGTCCGGGTACACCTCGCTGAACTTCACCGTCCAGGGTTCCCGCGTTCGACCCCAGACATAGGTCGCGCCGAACTTCTGCGTGAATCCGGCCTCTTGCACCAGCGGCAGCGCGCCGCTGGCGTCCAGCGCCGGCAGAACGCCCGGAATCAGCGACTCGCCCACGTGCGGCCGCGGCATGTACTCGCGTTCGACCAGTGCCACCCGCATCCCGTCCTGCGCCAGCAGCGTGGCCAGGGTGGACCCGGCCGGCCCTCCGCCCAGGATCAGCGCGTCGTATCCGTTATTCACGCGCAGAGGTGTAGCCGGCGAAGCCGTCGGCTTTCCGATTCAAGCCCAGCCGCGGACAGCAGTTCGGCCGCCCGGGCGTACGCGTCGTTGCCGTCCGCGCTTCCGCTGAGCTCCTGGGCACGTGCCCTTGCCCGCCACCCCCGGGCGGCCACCCACGGCGCTCGCTCGGCGTCGACGACCTTCAGCGCCACGTCCGCCAGCCCCAACGCCGCGTGCGCGAACTGCCGCGGATCGGTTTTGGGGTGATCCAGTAGCAGCCCGCTCAAGAGCAGCTGGCAGCGCGCATGCGCCGTGGCGTCCAGGGCCGGAGTCAACGTTGCCGCCGCCCGCCGCGCGTGACCTACCGCTCGTTCGATCAGCGGAGCCCGGTCATCCGTCGGGTAGATCGCAAAGGCCTCCGCGATCTCCAGGTCGGTCCGCGCCACCGCTTCGGCGTCTCGCGACTGCTGTCGGAAGTGCGCAGCCGCCAGCAAGTCCATTGCCGCCGCTTCCAACATCCGAGCGTCCGGCACGTCCCCGTGCTCGGACGCCGTACGGCTTGCGACGCCTCGCGCTTCCTGCGCGTCCGCTCGTGCGGGCTCTTCGGCTGGCCCGGTGCTTTCCAGCCAGCACGCCGCAGCCTCGATGGCCTCAAGCGCCACGGCCCGCGTGACTGGCTGCCCGCCCAGCACCAATGCCCGCACGCCCAGCGCCAGCCTCCGCGCGGCGTCGATCGAGGCCTTGGGAAATGACGCAGTATCCAGAATCGCCCAGGCGCGCCGCGCGGCTGCGACACGCTCCGGAGTGCCAAGCGGTGTGTCGTCGTCGAGCGCTTCAAGAGCGAATCCCAGCGGATCCGCCGCCAAATCCAAGGTCGACGCGTCAAAAGTCATGCCAGCGCCAACGCCGGTGTGTGGAAGTGTCGCGGAATCATGGGAGAATCAGTCTAGCCGCAGGCTCCGGATCGTTGGTCTGCCAATCAGACGACGTCTCGACAGAGGGGGAAAAATCATGGCTACCCAAACGCTCGCACGCCTGACGCCAGCGCAGGTCGACGCGTTCTGGCGCGACGGATACCTTGCCCTGCCGGACTTTCTTAGCGACGACGACATCGCCACCCTGCGGACCAGCATGGACGCTCTGGAGCGTTGGGCGCAGAGCCATGAGCACCGCGACTTCCAGCGCGAACCGAATGCGCTCCACATCGAGCGACTCGCGATCCGCAAAATCAACCACATTCACAAATACGGCGGGGTGATCTGGGACGAATTGATGCGCCGCGACGAAGTGCTGGACCTCATGGAGGATCTGATCGGTCCTGACATCCGGTTCCATCACTCCAAGATGATGGTGAAGCCGCCGTTCGAAGGCTCAGCCAAGCCCTGGCACCAGGACCTGCCGGAAGGCTTCATCACGCACGAGGAAGCCGACCGTCTCCGCCCGTGGGGAACCGACTTGCAGCCCGAGCAGGTGCCGGTCGTCGCCATCCAGTACTACCTGGACGATTCGACGCTTGAGAACGGCTGCATCCAGGTCGTCCCAGGGAGCCACCGACGCGGCCTGTTCGAAGACCCCCTGCACGAGTCGCTGATTGATCAGTCGGAAGTCGTGGCCGCCGAGCTCAAGACTGGCGGCGCGCTGCTGTTTCACTGCCTGACGTACCACTATTCGGCGCCAAACACCTCTCCGAACGGGCGTCGCGGCGTCGTATACGAGTACATGGCCCCGGCAACGGGTGTGGAGCTCTCCTACGACGTCGAAGCCGACGCTGGCTGGGGGACGCCGCTGCGAGGCGCCAACTAGACTCAGCCTTACGCCCGTCCGCCGGCGGTCGGCGGATTTGCCGACCAGGCTGCTGGCTTGTCACGCTGGGCGTCACACCGCGCCGTAGGAGTACCTCCCGTGGGCAGCAAGCCGACCTATAAAGTCGCGCTGGTGAGTTGCGCCATGCACCAGCCGCAGCAGTACGCCCCAACGTTCGCCAATCACCCGCGCACCGAGGTCGTCTGCGTGGCCGACGATCCCAGCGAGATTGACGACTACGTCGTCGAAACCAACCGCTCGGAGGCCGACCTCTACGGCGTGCCGTACATCGAGAGCATCGACGCCGTGGCGAACGACCCAACCATCGACATCGTCAGCGTCTGCCCGCAGCTCGAGCGCCGCGGCGGCGTGTCGGCCCGCCTGGCGGACGCCGGCAAGCACCTGTTCATGGACAAGCCCAACGCCATCACGGTCGCCGAGGCGAGAGCCATCGCATCGGCCGCCCGTCAGAAAAACGTCCGCACCGTGATCTACGGGCGACACCTCTCAACGATGATGCGCCAGATCAAGAGCGAGCTGGACGCGGGCGCCATCGGCGAACTCAAGACAATTCACTGGGACCTGATCTTCGCCAAGGGCCAGGCCGGCACCGTCCCCGATGACTGGTCGACCGCCATTTCGCAGGATCTCTCGCGCTTCACCTACCGTGCGGAGAACGCCGATCCCTCGGGATCCGGACACGACGTATGGGCCAAGCGCGAGCTGCATGAAATCGGTCTGTACCCCGTCGGCCAGGTGCAGTACCTGGCCGATTCGGCCGTGCAGACCGTCTACGCACAGCTCGGCCAGTACTGGCTGGGCGCCCACGCCGAGCGCGGGCTCGAAGACTTCGCCGTCATGCACATGACCTTCGAAAATGGCGTCACATCCACCATCACCACCGGTCGCTACGGCCGCGAAACCGACGCCGGCAGCGGCGTGGACAAGGTGTCCGTCGTTGGCACCCGCGGCTCGATCGTTGCCGACGGATCGCCCCCAGTTGCCATGACCTACGGCTTACCCGGGGACGACGGCAAGGGAGCAACCCGCGTTGACGCGATGGACTCTGGCGGCATCGAAGTGCTGATCGACCAGTTCATTACGTGCATCGACGAGGGGCGGGAGTCCATCAACAACGCCGACGCGGGCGTCGCCCAGGTCGAAACGCTGCTGGCGGGCTACGCCTCGTACTTCAGCGGACAGCCCGTAACCCTGCCGCTGGATTGAGGCCTGCCTAGTCGGTCGCCGCGTCCTCGTCGGCCGAGTTCTTGCTCCGCTCGAGTTCGCCATGCACGTGCAGGATCCGCTGAACTGCGGTGACCTGCGTCACCACGCTCAGCACCCACAAGCCGGCGCTCAACAGCCAGGCCGGTCCTAGCAGCGAGATCCCCAGCAGCAGCAACCGCTCCGGCCGCTGCAGAATCCCGATCTCGCAGTCCACGCCCAAACCCTCGGCGCGCGCCCGCGTGTAGCTGATCAGCATCGAGCCCACCATCGTCGTCACCGCGAGCACCACTTCAATCCTCGCGTCCTGCGCTACGAAGTACCACACCAGGCCGGTGAAGATCAGCCCTTCGGCCCAGCGATCCAGCGTGGAATCCAGAAAGGCGCCGAACTTCGAGCCGTTCCCGCTAACCCGCGCCACGGCTCCGTCCAGCATGTCGAATCCGCCGGTCACCAGCACCAGCAGGCCGCCCGCCAGCGTCCAGCCGAAGCCAATGCAGACGGCCGTCGCCGCGCTTACCGCCAGGCCGGCCACCGTAAGCGCGTTCGGGTCGATACCCGTTCGAGCCAACGGAGCTACCAGCCGCTCCATCGTCCGGCGCGTACTCGCCTCGATGTGCGCCTTGTTCACGATGGCGTCCCCCCGGCTCGAACCAGGTCTGCGTCGGCGGACCAGTAGGGTCCGCCGAGCTCGTCCTCGTTGAGCAGTTCCTCGTAGTAGGCCAGCACCCGGTCGGCAATAGTGCTCCACCGAAAGTCAACGGCGCGCCGACTCCCGGCCTCCGCCATCCGCTGAGCTTTGCCCGGGTTGTCGGCCACCCGCATCAGGGCCCTCGCCAGCGCGACGTGGTCCTTTGGCGGCACCAGGATCGCCGCGTCCTGGTCGGTCAGCATGGTTCGCGATGCGGGAATGTCCGAGGCCACCACGGGCGTGCCGGCGGCCATCGCCTCAAGCAGCGTGATGCCCTGGCTCTCGCCACCCAGCGCCGGCCAGCAGAAGATATCGGCCGTCTGGAGGTATTGGCGCTTCTCTTCGTCCGATACGAATCCCTTGAACACCACGTGCCGCAGGCCGAATTGTTGAATCTGTCGCAAATAGGCGCGGCGCTGGCCCGGTCGAAACGCGCCAATCACAATCAGGCGCGCCTGCGGTCGCAACTGGCACACCAACGCCATCGCCCGCAGCAAGTAGTCCAGGCCCTTCCGCTTCTCCAGCCGTCCCACGAACACGATGTTCAGCTTGCCGTCCTGCAGTTCGCCGGCCGGGGGTTGCGGTGCGCCGTAAAAGTCGACGTCGATACCGTTCGGGATAATCCGGTAGTCGCCCTTGTACGAGCGAAACACCAGCTCCCGCGCCGCTTCGGAGACGGCGATTTTCCCGTGCAGGCGACGCTGCAAACGCTGAATCAGTGGTCGCGTAGTCCGGTAAAACAGCGCCGAATTGCGCGCGGCGTGAAACGTGCCCACGTTCACACTCGTCGAGTATTGGAGGACGGTCAGCGGCAACGCCGGCACCAGCGGTTCCTGTAAGTGCACGATGTCGAACCGCTGCTGTCGCAGGTATCGCCGTACCCGCGGCACCAGCTGCGGCGACAGCGTCAGCCGCGCTCGCGACTGGTTGACCGGCAGTGGAACTACGCGCGATCCGATTCGCACAAACCCCGGAAACTTCTCTTCAACCTGGTTGTCGGTGCTCGGCGCCATGATGGCCACCTCATGGCCCCTCATTCGCAGTTCCCGCTCCAGGTTCAGGATGTGTTGGGTGACGCCTCCCGGATAGGGGAAGTCGTACGGCGAAACCTGCAAAATCCTCACGCCTCAAGCGCCTCGGGCCACATCGGGCGGAACATGTACCACTGCGCCGGCGCCTTGCGAATCAGCGTTTCCAGGTCCCACATCACTTGCTGCATGGCTTCCTGAACCGCCTCGGCCGCCGGTCGGTCCTTGTCGATCACGATTGGCGGCATGCCATGCGCCGAGTACGTACCGTCGGGATACCGAATCATGCCGCCCACCAGCAGCGGACTGCCGGTGTGCCGGGCCAACACCGCCGCGCCTTCCGGCACCCACACCGGGCGGTTGAAAAACATGACCTGCACGCCCTTACCCGGCGTCGGACGGTCGGCCAGGAGCGCCACGAATTCTCCCCGCCGCAGCGTGCGCAAAATCCCGCGAGCCGCGTTCCCCAACTGGATCGTCCGCAGGTTCTTGCGCGCCCGCACGTTGTCCAGCACCGCAGTCAGTGATCGGCTGCCAAACGTCTCGGCCACCACGTGCGTGGGCTGATCAACCGAGACCAGGCTGCCGCAGCAGTCCCAACTGCCGAAGTGCGCCGTGATCATGATGCCGCCACGACCCATGTCCTTGAACGCCCGCAGATGGTGCAGACCCTCAATAGCCACCGTGTACCGCAGCAATTCCTCCGGCGTCATCCGGTAGGTCCGCAAGAAGTCCAGCGTCATCTCGCCATAGCTGATCACCGAGCGCATCGCCAGCGCCCGCACTCGCGGATCCGTGGGCGGCAGGTTTAAGACGACCGACATGTTGGCCGTGGTGTTCCGCCGAATCCGTGGAACCAGCCAATACACCAGCATCCCGATGAGCCGAGCCAGACCGAACTTCAGCGGGCGGGGTACCCACCGTTCAGCTTGGGCTGCGAAGGCTACGACGGTGATCACGCGCTATGCGTCGCTCCTGGCGCCGGCGGCTATCGTCGCCGTGCGGATGAACTCCTCGGTCATCACTCGAGCTTCCTCGTCGGAGTACTGGATCGGCGGCGACTTCATCAGGTAGGCCGACGGCCCTTCCACGGCGCCGCTCAGCCCGCGGTCCATGGCGATCTTGCAGCATCGCAGGGCGTCGATCACCACACCCGCCGAGTTCGGCGAATCCACCACTTCCAGCTTGAGTTCGGCGTTCAGGGGCTGCCCGCCGAACGACACGCCTTCCATCCGGATATAGGCCCACTTGCGGTCGCCCAGCCACGGCACGAAGTCGCTCGGACCGATGTGCACGTTCTCAGCGCCAATGTCGTATTCGAGTTGGCTGGTCACCGCGTCGGTCTTGGAGATCTTCTTAGACTCCAGCCGCGAGCGCTCGAGCATGTTCTTGAAGTCGGAGTTCCCGCCCACGTTCAGCTGGTAGGTGCGCAACACCTTCACGCCCCGCTCGCGGAAGAGCCGGGTCAGCACGCGGTGGGTAATGGTGGCGCCCACCTGCGACTTCACGTCGTCGCCGATGATCGGGACTCCCGCATAACGGAATCGTCCCTGCCAGTACTCCTCGCGCGCAATGAACACGGGCATGCAGTTCACCATCGCGCAACCGGCGTTGAGGATCTGTTCCACGTACCACTTGGTCGCCTCTTCGCTGCCCACCGGCAGGAAGTTCACCACCACGTCCGTGTGCGTGTCCTTCAGCAGCTCCACGATGTTGTCGGTTGCACCCTCCGCCTTATACACCGTGTCGGCCATATAGGCGCCAATACCGTCGTGCGTCATGCCGCGCACAACCGGCACCCCCAGGTGCCCCACCTCCGCAAACTGCGGCGTGTTGTTCGGCGGCGCCACCATTGCTTCCGACAGGTCCTTGCCAACCTTGCCCCGGTCGATGTCGATGGCGGTCGAAAACTCGATGTCACCGACGTGATACGGACCGAGTTGCGCGTGCATCAAGCCGGGGATGAACTCGTCGTCGCTGGCGTCGCGGTAGTAGTTCACGCCCTGCACCAGCGAGGACGCGCAGTTCCCCACGCCAATGATTCCGACTCGGACTTTCGACACGTTCGTCCTCCTTAGCACCTACGCCAGCGCCCGGGCCGGCTCGGGAGTTTCGGCTTCCGATCCAGGCGTGTCGGAGGCCGTGAGATCGTCAATCAGGTTGCTGAGCGCCGCGTGGCGGGCGCTCAGGGTTGGTCGATCCAGCGAGTAGAGCGCGCGGCGGCCCTGGCGGCGTGCGCGCACCAGGCCGGCACGCCGCAAGCGACGCAGGTGCCAGGACATCAATGGCTGGCTGACCCCAACTCGGCGTGACAGCTCGCTCACGTCCAGTTCCTCGACCGACGCTAACTCGTCAAGCGTCAGCAGCCGCGTCCGCGAAGCCAGCGCGCGGGTATACGCACGCATGGTGGCCAGGTCCACGTTCACCGGCGCCTCATACATAAAGTTATCTTTGATAAACAAAACTTTAGCACAGCTCGGCCGGAGCCGGCCGAGTCGGATCTGACCTGTGCGTGACGGTCAGGCGGGCTTCGCCGCCGTTACCTCTAGCGCGCGTACTCCACGGCCCGCGTCTCCCGGATTGTCGTGATCTTGATCTGACCCGGGTACTCCATCGATTCCTGGATGCGCTTGGCGATGTCGTTCGCCAGGCGCTGCACGCCAGCTTCGTCCACCTGGTCGGGTCGAATCAGCACGCGCAATTCGCGGCCGGCCTGGATCGCGTAGCAGTTGTCCACGCCCTCAAACGACCGTGCAATCTCCTCAAGCTTCTCCAGCCGCTGCAGGTACCGCGTCACCGTCTCCCGCCGAGCGCCGGGTCGCGAAGCCGAAATAGCGTCCGCCGCCGCCACGGCAAACGCCTCGAAGCTGCGCAATTCCACCTCGAAGTGATGCGCCTCGGCGGCATGCGCCACGTCTTCCGACAGCCCGGACCGTCGCAGGAGCGCCCCGCCGATCAAGGCATGCGGACCCTCGATCTCGTGGTCGATCGCCTTGCCGATGTCGTGCACGAATCCGGCTCGGCGCGCAACTTCCACGTCGCCACCAATCTCCGCGGCCATGGTCGCCGCCAGCAGCGAAACTTCCACCGAGTGGCTCAGCACGTTCTGCCCGTAGCTCGTGCGGAACCGCAAGCGACCCATGTAGCGAAGAATGTCCCGCGGCAGCGCCGGCGTGCCCGCGTCGTAGGCCGCCTGCTCGCCCTCCCGCTCGATGATTTCCTCGACCTCGGACCGCGCCTTGGTCACCGTGTCCTCGATCCGTGCCGGGTGGATGCGGCCGTCTTCCGTCAGCCGCTGTAGCGCCACCCGTGCCACTTCCCGCCGCACCGGATCGAAGCCCGACAGCACCACCGTTTCCGGCGTGTCGTCGATGATGATGTCGATGCCCGTGGCCGCTTCCAGGGCGCGAATGTTTCGGCCTTCCCGCCCGATGATGCGACCCTTCATGTCGTCGCTCTTGAGATCGACGACCGACGTGGTGATCTCGGTCGTGTGGGCCGCCGCGACCCGCTGCAGCGAAAGCCCGACCAGCCAGCGCGCCTGCGCCTCGGCGGTTTCCTCGGCTGCCGCCGTGAGTTCGCGAACGCGCTGATCGCAAATCTCGCGCACTTCGCGTTCGACCGAGGCCAACAGCTCCGTCTTGGCTTCATCCCGCGTCAGGCTGGCCGCTGCTTCCAGCGCTGCCACCTGCTGCTCACGCAGGTCCTCCAACTCGGTCTCGCGTTTGTCGAGCCCGCGTTTGCGGCTATCGAGTGAGTCGTCGCGCTTCAGGAACTCGCGTTCCAGATCATCAAGGCGTTCCGAACGCTTGTCCAGCGTCTGCTCACGCTGCTGAAGTCGACGCTCCTGCTGGCGAAGCTCGCGACGGCGCTCGCGCGACTCGCGCTCCGCGTCCGCGCGCTCGTTGCGGATATTCGCGCTGGTTTCCTTGATACTGGCTCGTTGTCGGGCTTCGACTTCTGCCAGTTCGTGCTCCACCCGGCGCGCGAATTCGCGCCCGCGCGCCTGGGATAGCCGGACCTGATAGAAGTAGCCCGCCACGAGCCCTACTACGAGCGCCGCCAGACCGGCGACGATCGCCAATAGGGCTTCCACGGCTGGCCTCCAGAAGGGTGTGTTGTACGAATCGTCGAATGAATCGCATTGAGGAAAAGGTTCGGCGGCGCCACGCGACGCCTCCGCGACGCGATGCTACTCGGCGCCCCGATTCCCGGTCAAAGACGGGACGCCAGTCAGCCATTCGTCGCGCTCCGCCTTATACTTCGCCTGACGGCACCCGCCTTGGAGTGTTCGCGTGAGTATTACGGAAACAAACGGCACGATGACTGGACGCGAGCGCTACCTCAACGCCCTCCAGGGCAAGCCGGTGGACCGCATCTGCGTCGGCAGTCCCACGTCCCTGGCGACCTACGAGGAAATGCGCCGCCTTGGCATTGAATGGCCCGACGCCCACTACGAAGCCGCGCCCATCGCCCTGCTGGCCGAACGCAGCTACACCGAGCATGGCTACGACTCGATCATGCCCTACTTCAGCATCATCCTCGGCGCCGCCGCCCTGGACGCCGACATCGAGTGGGGCGAGGACCCCTGGGAGTTCGACAAGGGCACCGGCAAGATCATTTCGGGTCCCCGCATGCCGGCGGTAAGCCCTCCGAACCCCTGGACAACGCCGGACGAGATCGTCATTCCCAACGACTTCCTCGAACGCCGCGAGACCAAGGCCGTCATCGACTCCATCAAGATGCTTCGCGAACGCCACCCCGACGCCGCCGTCATCGGCAAAGTCATGGGCCCGTGGACGCTCTCGTACCACATGTTCGGGCCACAGGAATTCCTCATTAACGTCATCCTCGACCCCGACTACGTGCATGCCTGCCTGGACCGGCTGATGCCGGCCTCCATCGAGTTCGCCAACGCCCAGATCGAGGCCGGCGCCGACGCCATCTGCCTGGCCGACCACTCCACCGGCGACCTCGTCCGCGCCGAGACCTACCGGGACTATCTGATGCCGGTGCATCAGAAGATCACCCCGCAGATCAACTCGCCCGTGATCCTCCACTGCTGCGGCAAGACGCTCGACCGCATGCAATACATCAAGGACGCTGGCTTCGAGGCCTTCCACTTCGCCACCGAGAACGACCCGCACGAGGCCAAGGCCGTCGTCGGTGACTTCAAGCTCGTGGGCAACGTCAGCAACTTTGTCACGCTGCTCAGCGGTCGTCCCGAGGACGTCGCATTTGAGGTCGAAGACATCGTGTCTGCCGGCATCGACATCATTGCGCCTGAATGCGCGGTTCCTCCGCAGGTCACCAATGCGAACCTGATGGCGGTGCCGGCCGCCGCGCGCGGCGAGTTTGAGGGCGATCCATCCGTCACGAACCCCAGGAACATGGCCCACGAGTACCGCGTGGACGTCGCCAAGCAGAGCGCGGCAGCCTCATCTGGACCGGCTCTGAGCCTGTAAGCGGCGAACTCCGGTGCCCGTCCGCGGGTAGGTCCAATGTTCGGCGCCGAGGGTGCGAGCAGGAGTTGCTGGCTTGATACCCCGATGTGAGGTCGGGCAGCGAAATGCCTGATCGACGCTCCCGCTGGCGCGAAGTCTCCGGCATTCCGGTCGAAGCTCCGTTTCTTCGTGCGCTTGAAGCGCTGGGTGGCCCCGCGGTCCTCGGCTATCCCATCACCCCCGGACTCTTCGCTGGCGAGGAGCTGCAGCAGTACTTCAATCACGGACGCTTGGATGTGCCCGGCCGTTCGAGTGCACACAGGGTCGGCGTGCCGAGGCTCGCGGACCTTGGCAAGGCCATGGTCGCGGCGCTTGCGGCGCCGCCAGCCGGTAGCTCCGACGGCCCCTTCGCCGATCCCTGGACCGATGAGTCCCGCCGCGACCGCGCAGGCCCCCCGGCCAGCGCACCCTTCGACTGGCGTGGCAGGCGTGTGCGCCTCTACGAGCGCGACCTGGTTCGAATGCTGGACCGATCGCCCGTGGACGCACGCCCTACCCCCGGCCATCTGGGCGACCTCTTCGTCACGCTTGACGATGCCGAGCGCACTCGCGGCGCGGAAGGCCCGGCGCCGGTTCGACGCCTGTCCGCTGATCCGCCGCCCGAGGTGCGGGCGCCAGTCCTCACCTACCACCGCACGGGCGGCGCCGCGGCCTTCCAGGCGCAGCTCGAAGGGCTGATGGACGCCGGACTCACCCCCGTCTCCTTCGAACATCTGGTCGCGGCCATCGAAGGCTGGGCCGAACTGCCCGACAAGGCTTTCGTCGTCTCGTTCGACGACGGCTGGCTGGATCAAATTGACGGGGCGCTGCCAGTGCTTCGGGACCTACGCGTGCCGGCCGTCTTCTTTGTCTTGCCCGGATTCGATCGCCACGGCCAGGGTCATATGACCCTGGCCGACATTCAGTCCGTGCGCGCCGCTGGAATCACGGTCGGCTCCCACACCATCAACCACGCCGACCTGCCGCCGCTGTACCGAACCAATCTCGGCGCCGCCCAGGCCGAAGTCGTCGAGTCGCGCCAATGGCTTGAAGCCGACGTTGACGGCGTGGACTACTTCGCCTATCCCCTCGGCCGTTTCGATACCGACGTCATAGCGCTCGTCACCGCCGCCGACTACCGGGCGGCCGTCACGACGGTGCCAGGCATCGTGCACAACCTCGAACGCCTGTTTGCACTCCGCCGCGTCGGCGTCGAGTCTTGGTGGCCGCTTGAAGATGTGGTCGTAAAGATTCGGCAGGCCGCGCAAGCCGACGGCGTACCCTCGCCGATCTAGGCCTTGGCCACGAACGCGAACCCGAATGCACCGGGTCCCGTGTGCGTCCCAACCACCGGGCCAATTGGCACATTGGGAATCGTATCGCCGTCGGCATTCAGTCCGTCGGCCAGGTCCCGCTTCAGGCGGTCATGCTCGGCTTGAGCCTGCGCGTGCAGAATGGCCCAGCTGCTCACCCCGTTGGGCGCCTGCTCCCGCACCCGGTCCGCAATCGCCGCGTGGGCCTTTCGCATCGTTCGAACTCGTGTCACCGGCGCCACCACGCCGTCAGCCAGTTCGAGCACCGGCTTCACGTTCAGCAACGACCCCAGGAACGCCTGCGCGCCGCCGATGCGCCCGCCCCGCTTCAGGTACTCGAGCGTCTGGACCACGAAAACGAGGTGCGCTCGCTCCGCGTGGTCAGCCACGATGCCCTGGATGTCCTCCAGGCTGGCCCCGTCACGTCCGGCCCGTGCGGCGGCTATCACGCTGAACCCCATCGCCGGACCGACGAGCCGGGAGTCCAGCACCAGAATCTCGCGACCCACCTCGGCCGCGCCTTGCCGAGCCGACTCGACCGTCTTGCTGAGGTCAGTTGAGACGTGGATGGACACGATGGGTCCGTCGCCCTCGACTTGGCTATAGGTCTGCGCGAACTCGGCCGGGTTCGGCTGCGAGGTCGTCGGGTGATCCGGGGACGTTTCCAGCAGCCGATAGAATTCGTCGATCTCCAGGTCCACGCCGTCCCGGTAGCTCGTGGTCCCGAAACTCACATGCGTGGGGATGACCGTAATGCCCAGTTCCGCTGCAATTTCGGGGGGCAGCGTCGCGGTGCTGTCGGTAACGACTTGGATAGACATGTTCTTGGCAGCTTCCAGTCCCGGCGCTTGACGTGGCGAGGATAGTCCCGAGCACTCTCAAGGGCAAAATCCTGGCGGCTGTGGCCGGGCTGGTGGCTGCAGTGATCGTGGCGCTCGCGCTGCTGATCGTCTTCTGGACCTGGCTGTCGTGGGTGCTGGTCGCGGCCTTCATCCTGGTAGGCGTCGTGGTGGTGCTGGCCGCCGCGGGTCTACCGATTTATCTCTTCAAGCGGCGCCGGAAGCTCACGGCGCTGCGCGCGGACTGGACCGACCTCGAGGCCGCAAACAACCCATAGGCTTCGGGTCCGCGTCGACTGCCTCACTTGCTTCGCAGACCAGCGTGTCTGGTCTCGATGTCACAATGCACCCGGGTGCCCCGTGCGCGTCGCTCAACTCCAACTCACCAACTTCCGCAACTACCGTCGCTTGACGCTCGACTTGGCGCCGGGCCCAAGCGTCATCGTCGGCGGCAACGGGCAGGGCAAAACCAACCTGCTCGACGCCCTCCATATTCTGGCGTCCGCCCAGAGCCTTCGACCCGGTCCTGAGGCCTCCTGGGTCCGCTTCGATGCCCCGTCCGCCGAAGGCTTTTCGCGCCTCCACGCTTCGGTCGATTCCGCCTCCGGCGTGTCCGACGTCGAAATGATCGTCGCCCGCACCCGTCCCGACGACGGCGAATCCTCCGGCGTTCGACGTCGCGCGCGAGTCGATGGCGTCCTCACCCGCCTGGCCGATCTCCCCGGCCGTCTCCTGGCCGTCAGCTTCGCGCCGGCGGATCTCAACCTGTGGACGGGCGCTCCCTCCGGCCGCCGCCGCTGGTTGAACCTCGCTGTCGCGCAGGTTGACCCGACCTACACCGCCCACCTCACCACGTACGAAACCCTCCTTACCCGCCGCAATGCCTTGTTGCGCCGCCTCCAGGGCGGCCTCGGACGTCCGACCGAGCTCGAGTTCTGGGACGACCGAATCTCCGAGCCCGCCGTCGAGGTCACCCGCGCCCGCGCCGGCTATGTGGCCGGAGTCCGGGCGCCCGTGACGTCGGGCTTCGACGTCATGCAGGGCGGGGGCCGACTCGATCTCGCCTACCGCGCCAACGGGCTGGGTCTGGACACCGAGGGGTTCCACGCAGCGCTTCGGCAGCAGCGGCGCCGCGACATCCAGCGAGGCGCCTCCGGCCTCGGCCCACACCGAGACGATCTCGAAGCCCGACTCGAAGGCCGCGTGCTTGCACACATCGGCTCTCGCGGCCAACTGCGCCTCGCCGCCCTGGCGCTTAAGCTCGGCCAGCACGCCCTCGCCCGCGACCGGTGTGCCGAAGGGCCCGTGCTGCTTCTGGACGACATCGTCGCCGAACTTGACCCCGCCCACCGCCACCTGCTCGTCGACCAACTGCCCGACGACGCACAGGTGCTGGTGACGACCGCCGACCCCGACCTGCTGGACGAATCCATGCTCCGGCATGCGGCCCGCTACCGCGTGGTGGCCGGCGAGATCGAGCGCATCCGTGGCTGACCGACGTGAGGGACGGCCGCGCAGCACGCGCGAACTGATCGACCGAATGTCGACCCGCGCCGACCTCCAGTTTGGCGCCCGGCGCGTCGATGCGGTCGACGCCCTCCGGGAGTCCATGGACGAGGTGCTTGGAGGTGCCGTCGCCGCACGCTGCCGGATCGAGTCGATGTTCGGCACGGAGGCCCGCATTGCGTGCCGCGATAACGCCACGGCCATGCGCGTTCGCTTTTACGTGCCTGAACTCCTCCGCGCCGTCGGCTCACGCCTCGCCCCATCCGACGTAACCGCCATTCGCGTAACCGTAGCCACGCACGGCTGGGACGACGCCTAACGCTTCGGACTCGGCGTCCTCGGCAGTCAGCCGGTGGCTTGGGGCGCGGGTAGACTCCTGCCATTCCGGTCCGCCAGGTCGCCGCTCCATGCAATTCACCCGCGCACTCGATGTCATTGCTCGGCCGGATGTGCTCGTCGTCGGCGCCGGTTGCGCGGGCACCGTGGCGGCCATCACCGCTGCCCGCGCTGGCGCGTCAACGCTCGTCGTCGAGCGCGGCGGTTTCGCTGGCGGCTACATCACCGGCGTCGTGGGGGCATCGCTCGATGGATTCGTGGACCTTCGTTCCGGCCTGCCCGTCGTCGGCGGGGTCGTCTTCGACCTGGCTCGCGCGGCGGCTCACACCACAGCGACCGGGGAGCTTGCCTCCACCCGCTTCCGTTTCAATGCCGAGGTCGGTCAGTCACTGGCCAACCTCGACCGCCACGTCATCCACTTTGACATCGAGCGCTTCAAGCTCGAAGCCGACCGTCTCATGCAGGAATCCGGCGCCCAACTCCTCTACCACTCCGTCGTGGCCGACGCTATTCGCGAAGGCGACCGGGTAACCGGCGTCGTGGTTGCCAACAAGGGCGGGCTTGGCGTCATCAAGCCGAAGGCCGTAGTCGACGCCAGCGGCGACGCCGACGTCGCCGCCTTCGCCGGTGCTCCCTACGACCAGGACCTGGACGCCCAACAGCCCATGAGCCTGCACTTCCGCGTCGGCGGCTTTGACGCCACGCCTGAGGTTCGCGCCCACTGCAGCGCGTTGCTCAAGCAGGCCGTCGCCGACGGCCGCCTCAAGCTCTACGGCGGCCCCTGGATGGCTCCCTACGCCGAGCGCGACTACTACTTCAACGCCACCCGCTTCGCCGGCAACGGCACCGATCCGAACGACCTCTCGTCCGCCGAAATCCAGGGTCGCAAGGACGCCCGCCTCATGTTCGACCTCTTCAAGGAGCACATCCCTGCCTTCAAGGACGCCTACTTCGTCACCTCGGGTCCCGTCGTCGGCGTTCGCGAAACTCGTCGGATCCGCGGCGACCGCGTGCTCACTGCCCACGACATCCAGAAGGCCGTTGCCCAAGACGACGCCGTCTCGCTCGGCGCCTGGTGGCTGGACCGCCATCCCGTCGACTCGTCCGGCTACCACGAGCACGTCATCACCCGCCCCTACGACATCTCGTACGGCACGCTGACGCCGCAGGGCGTCTCCAACGTCTGGGTCGCCGGCCGCTGTCACTCCGCCGAGTCGGCCGCGCTCGCCTCCAGCCGCGTCACGGTCACCTGCATGGGCATGGGGCAGGCCGCCGGCACGGCCGCCGCAGTCTCGGCCGCCAGTGGCCACGGCAGTCGCGAACTTGACATAACGCAGCTCCAGCAGCGGCTTCTCGCCGACGGCGCCATCATCGGTCACCGTGCCGACGACGTCCGCGCCGTCGGCGACGCCATGCGGCCCGAGGAACTCCCCTCAGCCGCCGCCAGCCACTAGAGCCGGGCGCGCTCAGGCCAGGTGTGTGGCCGGTCGCGGCTTGCCCGTCGCGTCCAGCATCGCTAGCACCACGTCCCGCGCCTCCCGGAACAGGTCCAGTGGGTCCCTTCCCGCGCCGTACGCCGAGTTGTTCAGGTGCGGCTCCAGCGCCAGGTCCTCGATCACGTCGGGATCCACCGACGTCATGATTTGCGGCCACTGCCCGTCGCCCTGCCCAATCGGCACGATCGTGCCCGTCGCCGCCACGTAGTCCTTCAGGTGCAGCACCCGCACCCACGGCTCGACCTTGGACCACGCCTCGTCGAAGGGCCGTGTCTCGCTAACCACGTAGGCGTGCGCGTCGAACGCCAGCGCCACCTGCCCGGGGTCGTAGTCCGACAGGAGGTCCAGCGTTGAGTCGCCGTCCAGCGTGTACATCCGGTAGTTGTTCTCCAGCAGCGCCACCGCACCGTCCCCATGGGTCTCGATCCGCCGTACCAGCCGCTCGAATGCGCCTTTCACGGCGTCTCGATCCTCGGCGGCCGTCGAGCCGTCGCGCGGCGCGAATGAAAACACGCGGATCCACCGTGAGCCCAGCACGTTCGCCGCTTCGATAGACCGCGTGAGCTGCCGCTCAACCTTGGCTTCATCCGAATCCACCGCGTACTTGGCAACCGGCGACGTCACGCAGTAGCAGCCGATCCCGCTTCCATCCAGCCGCCGGCGTAGCTCGGCTAGTTGCTCGTCGCTGAGTTCGTCAATGGAAAGCGCCGGCCCGTCCGCCGTCAGGCGCAGCTTCGTCAGATTGGCCCGGGGAACCCCCAGCACCCGCAGCCCGGCGATCTGCTCATCCAGTGGCTCCGCGATCTCCCCGCACATTCCGGACATGCCCCAGCTCATCGGCGTTCTCCTGCGTTCCGGCGACCTCGCCGGCGCGCATTCTAGGCGTCGGCAGGCGCCTCCACGGGAATCCCCGCCGCGGCTGCCAGCGCCGGTCGCAGATCCACCGTGTACATCTGCCGGGTCCCCTCGTGCACGGAATCGATGGACAGCTCGGTGCCATCCCGATTCCAGCGCGGATGCAGGTCCACCCGCAGCGGCCCATCGAACTCCGGCGGCGCGTGAAAAGCCGCCAGGTCCACCCGTAGCCCGTCCGCCGTCCGCACGATCATCAGCCGCCGAAGGTTCTCGCTGTCCGGATACGTGTCGTTCACGATCCACAACCGGTCCGGCGAGTACGAACAGTGCCCGTCCTCGGTCAGCACGTCCCGCGCAAAGGCCTGCGCCTCGGCCCCACCGTCGCTCACTTGCCAAAACGCGTTCGGCGCCACCGGCGCCCCGCCCCAGGCGAGAATCTCGTCCGTGCTCCGCCAGTCGTAATGCGACACCAGTCGCGCCCCCCAGATCACCCTCGCGTCCGACCCATCGGGCGCCAGCGTGACCAGCCGCGTTTGGCGAGGCCCGTCGGACGGCTGCCACCGATGCAGCACCGCCACCCGCGACCCGTCCGTGTTGATCTGCGCATGATTCAGCCAGTGAATCTGCCCGGCCATGCTCGCGTCCGGGTCCATGCCCACGATCTCCGCCAGCGAGAGCACAAGCTCGGCGTCGCCGCTCGCAAGGTCAATCCGCCACACCCCGTCCTCCGCCGGCGCCGCGTCGTCTGCCCACGGATCCGCCACGCCCTCGTAGCCATATCCCGGCCGCTGCGTCGCCAGCCGCGCAAAATTCAGCCCGATCGCGTACTGCCCCACCGGATCCACCGCATACACGGCCCGCTCCAACTCCCGCCGATCCCCGCTGGCCAGGTCAAGCACAACGCCCACGAAGTGCCCTGCCCGCCGCCGGTTGTAGACCACGCTCTCGGCCGTCCCCGGCACCCACTGCAGCATCGTCCCCTGCTGCCAGCACCAGGCTTCTGTCGTTGCGAACCGCTCGAAGGGCTGAATGTCCTCCGTATTGACCAATCCAAGTTCAAGTTCATCGTAGGGCGTCGGCTGCCGGTCCCTGAATCCCGCACGCATCCCCAGGAGCTTCGAGCCGCACGGCGACCACGGCGTCTTCTCGTAATACCCGAAGAAATGGTCCCCCGGCGGATGCGTCACCCGCCGTACGGACACATCGGGCGCGGTCAGAATCTTCGCCATTCGGTGAGTCTAGAGTCCCAACGCGGCCCCGGTCTCCGGTATCCTCGCCCGCCTACCCCTACGCGGCCGCAATCGGCCAGGGCGCCCCGTGCATCGCATAGCTGTAATTGCCGGCGACGGAACCGGACCCGAAGTCACCGCCGAAGCTCTCAAGGTCCTTGAGGCCGTCGCGGCCGCCGAAGGCTTCACCTACGACCTCACCGAACTCGACTTCGGAGGCGAACGCTACCTCCGCACCGGCGAGACGTTGCCGGACTCGGCCCTTGAAGACCTGCGTGGCTTCGACGGCATCTTCCTCGGCGCCATTGGCCACCCGGACGTCGCCCCCGGCATCCTCGAAAAGGGCATCCTTCTCAAGGCCCGCTTCGAGCTGGACCAGTACATCAACCTTCGTCCGGTCAAGCTCTACCCCAACGTCGAAACGCCGCTCAAAGACAAGGGCCCGGACGAAATCGACTTCGTCGTCGTCCGCGAAAACACCGAGGGCATGTACACCGGCATGGGCGGCGTGCAGTACGAGGGAACCGACCACGAGGTCTCCACCCAGATTCACTGCACCACCTGGCGCGGCGCCGCCCGCGCCGTCCGCTACGCCTTCGAGCTCACCCGCCGCCGCAACGAGCGCAAGCAGCTGCACCTCGTGGCCAAGACCAACGTCCTGACCAACGTCGGCGGCACCTGGTGGCGCGCCTTCAACGAGATTGGTGACACCGACTACCCCGACGTCACCCGCGAGTACGCCCATGTCGACGCCGCCGCCATGTGGTTCGTGAAGAACCCCGAGTGGTTCGACGTCGTGGTCACCGAAAACCTCTTCGGCGACATCATCACCGACATCGGCGCCATCATCTCCGGCGGCCTCGGCATCGCCGCCGGCGGCAACATCAACCCGGAGGGCGTGTCGATGTTCGAGCCCATTGGCGGCTCGGCGCCCAAGTACACCGGCCAGGGCGTCATCAACCCGCTGGCTGCCATCAACGCCATGCACATGCTCCTGGACCACCTTGGCGAGTCCGCCGCGTCCGCTCGCGTCGAGGGCGCCCTGGTCAGCGCACTCCAGAGCGGCAAGATCAAATCGATGAGCGCCGGCCGCATGGGCATGGGCACCGCCGACGTTGGCGACCTGGTGGCCTCGCTGGTCTAGCGGCCCGCCGACCTTGGACTAGCGGGCGCTGCCGACGGGCTGCCTCGCCGCGTACCGGTGCGCCATCTCGTCCAGCGACACCAGCGGCACGCCGCGCGCCTGGCCCACCATCCCGAAGGCTTCCATCCGCGCCGCGCAGACGTCCGCCATCGCCTCGCGCGCCGGCGTCAGGTACTGCCGCGGGTCAAACTCGCCGCGCTGTTCGGTCAGCACCCGCCGCACCGCGCCGGTCATCGCCAGCCGGTTGTCCGTGTCCACGTTGATCTTGCGTACTCCGTGCCGGATCCCTTCCTGGATCTCCTCAACCGGCACACCCCAGGTCTGCCGCATTTCCCCGCCGTACGCGTTGAAGATGTCCTGGAGCCGCTGCGGAACGGATGAACTCCCGTGCATGACGATGTGCGTGTTCGGCAGCCGCCGGTGAATCTCCCGGATGCAGTCCATCACCAGCACGCCCGCGTCCGGTTTGTGGCTGAACTTATAGGCGCCGTGGCTCGTACCGATTGCCACCGCCAGCGCGTCTACGCCTGTGCGAGCCACGAAGTCCTCGGCCTGCTCCGGATCGGTAATGAGTTGTTCGCGATCCAGCACGCCTTCCGCCCCGTGCCCGTCCTCCTGGTCACCCATCCCGGCTTCCAGGCTGCCCAGCACCCCCAGCTCGCCCTCCACGCTCACGCCGCGCTCGTGGGCTAGCTCAACCACCTCGCGGGTCACGGCTACGTTGTAGTCGTAGTCGGACGGCGTTGAGCCGTCTTCCAGCAGCGAGCCGTCCATCATCACGCTGGTATACCCCTGGTCCATCGCGCTCAGGCAGGTTTCCGGGCTATTGCCGTGGTCCTGGTGCATCACCACCGGAGTGTTCGGATTGAGCTCCAGGGCCGCCAGGATCAAGTGGCGCAAGTACGCCTCGTTCGCATACGACCGTGCGCCCCGGCTGGCCTGGATAATCACTGGCGAATCCGTACGGCTGGCAGCCGCCATCACGGCCTGCACCTGCTCCATGTTGTTCACGTTGAAGGCCGCCACGCCGTAATCGTTCTCGGCGGCGTGGTCCAGCAACACGCGCAGGGGAATCAGCGGCACGCCAGTAACGCTCCCGGTCCCAAATGGCCATTCTGATCGAAAGGGGTAACCCTCAGGATACTCCTAATGAGCAGGATGTCGCACGGCTTGGGTTGCGCGTGTGTCCCGCGCCGCCCACCATCCCCGCATGTCTGTGCCCATTCACTTTCGTCAAGTCGATCTGGCCAGTGGTGGTCAGATGTTCACCTGCCGCCACGTGCTCGTGGCGAATGGCACGATCACCACGGTAAGCCCGACACCGATCGAATCGCCGCCCGGCGCACTCATCGTGGACGGCCCCGGTGTCCTGGCGCCTGGCTTCGTCGACACCCACGTCCACGGCCGACTCGGCTTCGACGTGATGCGTCCCGGCGATATCGCCTCACTGTCGCTGGAACTCCTTGCCCAGGGCGTCACCGGCTTCCTGCCCACCGTCGTGGCCGCGCCGCCAGACGACGTGCTGACGGCCCTGGCGTCGGTTCAGGGCGACCCGCGTGGCGCCCGTGTCCTCGGCGTCCATGCCGAAGGACCGTTCCTCTCGCCCGAGCAGCCCGGCATGTTCCCGCCGGACGCCTTCCGCGACTACGACCGCGCGCTTTGGCGGGACATGCAGGCAGCTGCGGCCGCACCCATCCGTCTCATGACCATTGCCGCTGAACGCCTCACGCCCGCCCAAATTGAGGAGCTGCGCACTGACGGCGTCGCCCTCAGCCTCGGCCACACCAACGCCACCTACGCGCAGGCGTCGGCTGCGTTCGATGCCGGCGTCACGCGTGTCACCCACGCGTATAACGCCATGACCGGTTTCCACCACCGCGCCCCCGGCGCCGTCGGCGCTCTGCTCGATCACGGCGACGTGGACGCCGAACTCATCCTGGACGGCCTCCACGTCGCCGCGGCCCCCGCCCGCATCCTCGCCGCCACCCGCACCAGTGGAAGCATCGTCCTCGTCTCCGATAGCGTCCCCCCGGCCGCCCGCCCGCCCGGCGACTACAGGTGGGCCGGCCGTCGTTTACGGGTGGACGGAAACTCGATCCGCTTGCCAACTGGCCGCCTCGCCGGCAGCGCCCTCACCCTGGACTCAGCCGTACGCCGAGCCGTCGACTGGCTGGGCACGTCTCCGGCCGTCGCGCTGCACATGGCATCCGAGGCCCCGCGCGCCTCAATCGGCCTGGATTCCGCCGGCGCGCAATCCGGCACCGCGGCCGATCTTGTCCTGCTCGATCCAAGCCTGCACCCCCGAATGACCCTCGTCGGCGGCGTCGTCCGCTGGCGGCGAAACTCCAAGCAACGTTGCGCCGACGCCGTATCTGCGGCAGATTGAGCGAAACGGCCACCCTGCCATCGCAACAAGGACGCGCACTCTATGATGACCCTGGGCCTCTGGGGGCGGATACGTAGCTCCACGATCAGTTGGCTCGTCATCTCCGCATTTTTCTTCGGACTGGATGTCGTCGACGGGTTTCCCTTTCCGTCCTGGTCGCTGATCCTCATCATCGTGTTCATGATGTGGCCGCTGTACTTCGCGATCCGCTGGATCGTCCGCGGCTTCTGACCTCGGCCTGACCATATGACCACAGACGATCCCGACGAGGGAATCCCCCAGCTTCTCGGTCCCGGCGGCGAGCCGCTCGGCCCCATGCCGATGCCGGCGGCCGAACCCACGCCTCCGCCGGCCGAAGCCGAAGCACCGCAGGCACCGGAAGCTCCCCAGAGCCAGCCGGCCCCCGAAGGTCAGCCGACGCCCGATCCCCAGCAGGGCCCCACGTTCCGAATGTCAGCTCTGCTCGCCGTCGACCCGCGCGCCATGCCGGCCACGCTCATCACCGTGCTCAACCATGATCCGTTCGAGGCCTATAAGCGCCGACTGGACGCCGTCCGTCCCCACTTTGACCAGTCCCGCGACGTCATGATTTCGGCCACCGAAGCCCAGCTGATCCAGCAGGGTGCGCCGGACGGCGACCACCGCACGGCCGCGACGCGCATGGTCGAGCAGAACTTCATGCGCTCCCTCTGGGACGTGTGTTTCGAAACCGTCTCGGGCGCCCACGTCTCGCTCATTTTCTCCGCGGGACTCGCCGGCCCCGAGCGGCTGGCCGGGGTGATGCTTGCCTCCAACCTGCCGGTTCCAACCGTATGGGTGACGACCCGCGCCGTGAATGTCGGACCTCGCTTCGGCGCCTGGGCCGTTCCCGTCACCAGTGACCAGGAAATGCCGGCCACCGTGGCCCTCACGGCCGACAACTTCCAGCAACTCCGCCTCAGCTTCGCCAAGGTCCGCGTCTAACTGCTGGTCGGTTTCCGCTTGACAGCCGCTGGGCCGTCCGGTAAAAACCGACTGACCAGTCGGTTTGGTGACCCGTGAGCCTTCGCCTTCCCCGCCGCTCCTCCTCCGGCCGCAAAGACGCCACCCGCCACGCCCTGCTCGAAGCCGCCCTCAACGTCTTCGGCGAAAAGGGCTACCACGGCGCCGCCGTCGACGACATCGTCGACCGTGCCGGTCGCTCCAAGGGCGCCGCCTACTTTCACTTCCCCAGCAAAGCCGCCATCTTCCGGGCCCTCGTACGCGAACTGGCCAACCAGCTCGTCAACTCCATCCAACGCAAGATGGAGGAAGCTGACACGCCCGCCGAACGACTCGACGCCGCCCTCCTCGGCCTCATCGATGTCTTCGTCCGGCACCGTGCCCTCGCCCGCATCGTGCTCATCGAGGTCGCCGGCGCGGGCCGCGCTTTCAGCGACGACCTCATCTTCGTCCGCCGCCAGTTCGCCGACCTGATCGAACGCGAACTCGACCGCGCGGTCGAGGTCGGCGCCATCCCGCCCTGCGATACCCACCTCATCGCCACCGCCTGGTTCGGTGCGCTCAACGAAGTCGCCGTCCACTGGCTGCACGATCCCGACGCCGGATCGCTGCACG
>JAPOXI010000123.1 GCA_026707185.1 Chloroflexota bacterium | reverse complement strand
GTCCGCCGTTGAAGTGGGTGGCGATGGGCGTGGGTTGGTTGTTCTGGTCGAAGCGAAGCACGGCGCGGGCGCCATGGGTGCAGCCGAGCAGGCGGCCTTCGCGGTCGAGCGTGAGGCCATTGGTGGAGCCGTTGTAGGCACGGAAGGTCGTGAGCTCGGGGCCTTCGGGCAACTGGCGCCAGCGGCAGATGCGGTCGTTGGGAATGTCGCTGAACAGGAGGTGGTCGCCGCGCCAGACGGGACCCTCGGTGAACCCAAGGCCGCCGGCGATGCGTTCCATATTGGCGCCGGGGTCGATGAGTTCGGTCAGGCGTCCGGAAACGTCCTCAAGCTCAACGTCAAAGTGCGGAATGGGTTCGGCCACGTTGCGGGCTCCAGTAGGCGAGACGAATTGGTCTGATCTTGCCCGATTTACGGAACGCCAGTCCGGTTGTGGCCGCTCCGCGCCTGTCTCACTCCGGGTGAGCGGTAATGCCATGGGTTGCGGTAACTCCGTGACGGGCGCACGATGAGGTTGGCGCTGGCTTCGGATGGTGACCGCCATGACCAACGATCTGCCACAGGTTCCGCCCGTGACGTTGGGGCGGTCAGGCGTGCGGTCCACCAAGCTGGCGCTGGGCTCGGCCAACTGGATCGGCAAGGTGGGGGATGACGCCTACGTCGAGCTGTTGCGCGAGGCGTTTCGGCTGGGGATCCGGCACGTGGACTCCGCACCGTCGTACGAGCAGGGGTGGCTGGCTGACCGACTGACGGAGGCCGAGCCGCCGGACGACTTGCTGATCGTCACCAAGATCGGGCGCTACAAGGCCGACAACGGTGTCGAGTACGACTTTGGTCCAGATCGGGCGGTTCGGAGCGTGCACAGCAGCCTGGAAGAACTAGGGCTGGAGCGTCTGCCGGTGGTCAAGGTGCACGACGCGACGCCGGACCACTGGGACGAGATCGTGGGGCCGAACGGCACACTCGCGGCGCTACGGCGATTGCAGGCCGAGGGGCTGGTGGGCGCGATCGGTACGGCGGTCGGGAACGCGGACTTTGCGGCGATGGCGGCGGAGAGCGGCGAGTTCGACATCATCGGCTCTTACCACCATTACACCCTGTTGAACCAGGACGCCGCGCGGCGCATACACCCTCACGCACGTCGGCACAACCTGGGCGTGATCAACATCAGCCCGTTCGGCGGGAACATCCTGGGCACGGGCGCGGTTCAAGGGGCACGGTATAGCTATCGGGATGCCGCGCCGGAGGTGATGAACGAGGTGCGGCACATGGAGCAGCGCGCCCTGGCTCACGGGATGAGCCTGCAGACCGCGGCTTTGGCCTACTCGCTGGCTTGCCCGGACATTGACGTCAACGTGATTGGTCCAACCTCGATTGAGGAGTTGCACGCCGATGTGGCGGCCTTGAAGGTGGCGGAGGAGTTTGGAAGCTTCCGCGAGATCGTGTCGCCGGTGGAGTTTCCGAACGACTGGTTCTAGGAGCGGGCACCCTAGCCCAGCAGCGCTCGGTTTGCCTTAGGAGGTATTGACCCAAGCTGCTCCGCGTCGGACAATGTGTCTACCCCAATCGAGGGGCAGTTGGCTTCACCCCAATCGCGGGGAATTTTGCGGAACTTGGGGGGCTCCCACAAGGAGCCCCCTTTTTTGTGGAGCGGGTGTCCATGTCCGACCGCTACTGCGTGTTCGTTGATGCGGGCTATCTCTACAAGGCTGGGGGATTTGCGTGCCTCGGCGTCAGTGACCGCGCGTCGCAGTTTCTCGATGCCGAGACCTTTGTGCCCGCGCTGTCCAAGTTCTGCAATGAGCAGGTTTTGGGTGGGTTCGGCTCGTGGCTGCGGACCTACTGGTATGACGGAGCAGAGAGGGACACCGCAGATCATGAGGCAATTGGCCTACTTCCGCGGGTGAAGCTTCGGTTGGGGCGTCTGGTTGCTGGACAGCAGAAGGGTGTCGATTCTCTGATCCTCCGCGATCTCATGGTTCTGGCCGAACGCAGGGCGATCTCGACTGCATTCCTACTGGGCGGAGACGAGGATCTTCGAGAGGGTGTTCGCGAAGCCCAAGACTTTGGTGTCGAAGTTGTGCTGCTCGGTATTGAGCCGCCGATGGGCTCGAACCTCTCGGACACCTTGGTGATGGAGGCGGATGAACTCCGCCTCATTGGTCAGGAGGTTCTGAAGTCCCACTTCTGGGCACCGTTCTCAAGACCGTCATTCGATACTGTCCAAACACATGCAACCGATCCCTACGAACTTGGTAGGCAGTTCGCGCTCTCGTACGTGAGTAAGCTCCCAAAGTTCGAGCAGACGGTGGTCATCCGATCAGTTCTCCGCTTCAAGTGGGCACGGCGAGCGCTTGATGCTGAGCTAACGAATCGAGTCGAGCGAATGAGTCTCCAAGCAGACGCAGATGCCGTGCGAATAGCGCGGCAGGGATTTGCTGAGGGGTGTCGCGCTCTGCGGAGTGCGCCAGACTGATTATCAGACGCGGAGAGCAGACCTACGGATGTTTCTGCTTGCGACGCTTTCTTACGCTACGGCGACGCTGTCCTTGCCGAATTGGGCGCTGAGTTCGCCGAGCAGGGTGTCGTCGGGTTGGACGGTCCTGGACCAGCGGAGGCGGGCCACGGAGCCGTCGGTCTTGACCACGTGGAGATGCAGGGGCGTTGGGCCTTCGTTGGACGCGACCGCGGCGTCCAGGCGCTTGAGCAGGTCGAGATCGAAGCTGGGGTCCGGGCTGCGGCGGAGCGTGACAACCACGCGGGCGGGCAGAGCAGCTTCGGGCGGGGCCGGCGGTGCTGGGTCGTCGACGTCGTGCGCTGGAGGCGAGCCGTTCGCCGAAGCGTTGGTTGCGGGGGTAGCGTCGTTGCCGCTTCCGGTGGTCACTGCGACGTCACCCGTTCCGTTGGTTGCACCGTTGGGCGCGGACTCTTCCGGCGGATCAGCAGGCGTGGACGAATCCGAGCCGTTGGCGCCAGCGTGCGACGGCGCTGTGACTTGTGGCTCGGGTGCTGGGACAGGCTCATAAGCGGCCGGAGCGTCTGACGCACCGGTAGCCTCGGACTCGGCGACTTCCGGAATCGGAGCAGCTGCTTCAGGTTCGGGTACCGGCTCGGGAATGTAGAAGTCGGTTGACGGCTCGGCCTCGCGCGGCATGGGCGGCTCGTCCTCGTATTCGGCCTGGGCGGCACGACTCGCGGCATCGTTGTCCGCCGAGGATCCGTTCGACGCCGTGGCGGCCGAGAGGGTGTAGATATTCTCGGCGAGCATCCGGGGCGAGGCGTCGTCACCCTCGATTCTGCCGCTCGCCAGAACGACCTGGTCGTTGTTCAAGTCCGGCGCAATGTGTTGCCAGATGCGGGGAAAGCAAATGACTTCGATTGCCCCTGGCGGATCCTCAAGGGTCACGGCGCCCATCATTTGACCCTTGCGGGTCATGAAGGCGCGCTGGCTGGCGACGATGCCTCCAATCGTCATGGACTGGCCGTGGTGCGTGTCTTCGAGCTCATAGATGCGGGCGTCGACGTTGGCGGCGAGCTGCTCGCCGATGATCGGGTCGGAGAGCGGGCTGGGTGTCACGTAAAGCCCAAGCAGTTCCTTCTCCCAGCGACGCCGCTCAGCCTCGGCGGCGGCCGGGACGTCCGGAAGCTCCAGGGCCGGCTCGGTCGACTCGGGCAGCAGGCCGATTCCGAACATCGTTGTCTGTCCCGCGGCGCGGTCAGCCTGGGTGCGCTGGCCGCGTTTCATGGCCGATTCCAGCGCTTCCAGCATGGCCTGACGCTCACCAAGCTCGTCCAGCGCGCCGACCTTGATCAGCGATTCCCAGGCGCGCTTGGGAGCTCGGCGCAAGTCGACTCGCTCGCAGGCGTCGGCCAGGGAACTGAACGGGCCGCCCTCCTGGCGAGCCGCGGCAATGGCCTCAACGGCAGCCTCCCCCACGTTCTTGATGGCGGTGAGGCCGAAAACGATCGAGTCGTCCCTGGGCTCGAACGAAACGCCACTCTGGTTGATGTTGGGCGGCAGCACGTTGACACCCAGCAATTCGGCTTCCATGCGGATGCTGGCGACCTTGCCGACGTCGCCGGCGTCGGTGTCCAGCAACGCGGTAAGGAACTGCACGGGGTAGTGGGCCTTGAGCCAGGCGGTCCAATAAGCGATGACGGCGTAGGAGACGGCGTGCGCCTTGTTGAATCCGTAGCCGGCGAACGGCTCGATGAGCGCGAAGATCTCCTCGGCGACGTTGTTCGGAATCCCTTCCTGCACGGACCGCGACACGAATTTCTCGTGTTCGCTCTGCAGGGCTTCACGAATCTTCTTGCCGACGGCCCGGCGGAAGTTGTCGGCCTCGTCCCACGAATAGCCGGCCAGGTGGCGGGCGATCATGAGCACCTGGTCGGCGTAGACCAGCACGCCGTAGGTTTCGCTGAGGATGGGCTCGAGCCGCTCGTGAAGATAGGTGGGCGCTGTGCGCCCGTGCTTGCGATCGATGTAGGTGGGGATGTTGGCCATGGGGCCGGGGCGGTAGAGCGCGATGATGGCGGCGACTTCGCCGATGCTGGTGGGCGCCAGGTCGCGCAGCGTGCGCGTCATGCCGGCGCCCTCCATCTGGAAGATGCCGACGGTGCGGCCGCGCCGCAGCAGCGCGAAGGCCTTGTCGTCGTCCAGGGGGATGTCCTGGGGCGCCAGCGCCTGGCCGGTTGCCTGCTCCACCAGCCGCAACGCGTGCTGGATGGTGCGGAAGTTGGAGAGACCCAGCACGTCCAGTTGCAGCAAGCCGATCTTCTCGATGGTCTGGAAGGTGAACTGCGCGACCGGGCGACCCTCGGCCGAGCGCGTGAGCGGGACGTGTTCCTGCAGCGGGTCTCGTGAGACGACCAGGCCGGCGGCGTGGGTGGACGCGTGGCGCGCGACACCCTCGATGCGCTGGGCCGAGTCCAGCAGCCGCCGGACGGCGTCGTCCTCCTGGTAGAGACGCTTGAGTTCGTCGACTTCGTCGAGCGAGCGGCCGATGGTGTACGGATCGACCGGGTTGACGGGAATCTGCTTGGCCACCCGGTCGGTCAGGCCGTATTCCATGCCGAGGACGCGGCCGACGTCGCGAACCGCGGCGCGGGCGGCCAGGGTTCCGAAGGTGACGATTTGGGCGACGTGGTCCGCGCCGAAGCGGCGGATCATGTACTCGATGACTTCGTCGCGG
Organism: Chloroflexota bacterium; assembly: GCA_026707185.1. The sequence continues at coordinate 20,289 of JAPOXI010000123.1, read as the reverse complement.
CGGTCGCTGGGGAAGTCCATGTCCACGTCGGGCATGGAGCCTTTGCGGCCGATGGTGAGGAAGCGCTCGAAGATGATGTCGTGCTCGATCGGATCGATGTCCGACATGTCGGTGGCGTAGGCGACGAGGCTGCCGTTCACCGAGCCGCGGGGGGCGGTCAACATGCCCTGGGCGCGGGCGAAGGCGAAGATCTCGCGCACCAGCAGCAGGTATTCGCCGAAGTCGGTCTGGTCGATGACGTCGAGCTCGTAGGCCAGGCGTTCGCGGTACCTGGCGTCAGCGTTTGGAAGGCGTCGGGCCAGACCCTCGGTGGCGAGTTCGGCCAGGTGCGACTTGACGGTGTGGCCGGTCGGCACCTCGACCGAAGGCATGGCGATGCGGCCGAACGGCAAGTCAAGGTCGCAGCGCTCGGCGATGGCGACGGTGTTGGCCAGCGCGTCGGGCTGGTCCTCGAAGGCCTGGGCCATCTCCTCGGGCGACTTGAGATACCACTCGCCCTCCATGCGCATGCGGTCGGTGTCGGCGACGAGGCTGCCGGTCTGGATGCAGAGCAAGATGTCGTGGGCGTCCCTGTCGTCGGGCGTGAGGTAGTGGACGTCGTTGGAGGCGACCAGGGGCAGGCCCAGGCCTCCGGCCAACTCGATGAGGCCCTGGGCCAGGGGTTCCTGGTCGGGCAGGCCGGGGCGCTGGATCTCGACGAAGTAGTTGTTGGGGCCGAAGGTATCGGCGTGCCAGCGGGCGACCTCCTCGGCGCGGGCCGGATTGCCGGATGTGACCGCTCGTGAAAGTTCGCTGGAGGGGCAGCCGGAGAGGCAGATGAGGCCTTCGGCGTGGGTGGCCAAGAGGTCGCGGTCGATGCGGGGCTTATAGTAGAAGCCGTCCAGGCTGGCGCGGGATACCAGCCGGACGAGGTTGCGGTAGCCGGTGAGGTTGCGGGCGAGCAGGGTGAGGTGGAAGGAGCGGCGGTCGAGGGCGGGGTCGCGGTCGGTGTGGGAGCGGGGGGCGACGTAAACCTCGCAGCCGATGATCGGGCGGACGCCCTTGTCGCGGGCGGCCAGGTAGAAGTCGGCGGCGGCGTACATGGCGCCGTGGTCGGTGATGGCGACCGAGTCCATGCCGAGCGCGGCGGTGCGCTCGATGAGGTCGGGGATGCGGCAGAAGCCGTCGAGCAGGCTGAATTCGCTGTGGACGTGGAGGTGGGCGAATCCGGCCAAGCGTGGGCTCCTCAAGTGAGAGTCGATTCTAGGTATTGGCCACAGAACCGGACAAATGGCGCTCGGCTGCGGAGGGCGGCTGCCTATACTGAGCGGGCGAGCGAGGGGGGCGCGTAGGCGCAGAGGCCGATATGCCGCTTGAAGTGTGGATCATCTTCACGGCCCTGATTGTGGCGGCGGTGTTGCTGCTGCCGCGCATCCTGCCGCCGACCGGACCTACCTGTACGCGCTGCGAGGGAACCGGCGCCGTGAATGAGCGCTGGCCGGATCCGTCCAAACCCGGCGGCTGGCACGAGCTGAGCGGGCAGTGCCCGAAGTGCGACGGGAAGGGGCGGCTGCGTCGCTGAGGCGCTGACGCCGGGCCGCGGCAGGGGTTCGGCGCAATTGCCGTTGGCAGCGCTCAAGCACTGACGTGCGCCACCTGAACGTGCTGGGCGGTCGCGAGATTCCGCCGTTCGGCTGGCTGGCGGCGGCCGCGGTGGGCTTTGGCCTTGCGTTTTCGATTTTCATCACCGTGTCCACCAACTTCATGGTGGAGGAGCTGGGTATCCGGCCCAGCGAGCTGGGGCTGCTGGAGACGATTCGCGAAGTTCCCGGCCTGCTGACGATTGTTATGGGCGCGGCGCTGATGACGGTTGCGGAGCCGGTGGTGGGCGCGGTGGCGCTGTTGTTGCTGTGTATCGGCTATATCAACTTTTTTCACGTGACGACGATCGAGGTGCTGATTGTCTTTTCGCTGACGCAGAGCATCGGGTTTCACCTGTGGTGGCCGGTGGCGAACACGATTGCGCTGCGGCTGAGCACGGTGGAGACGCAGGGACGGCGGCTGGGGCAACTGCGCTCGCTGATGGCGGGCGCGAATCTGGCAGGGATCTGCATTGTGCTGGTGGCGGTGACGGTTCTGGCGACGGGGATCCGTCCGCTCTTCCTGCTGGCCGGCGGGGTGGCGGCATTTGCGGCGCTGGCGGTGTGGCAGTTGCGCTCGATGGGCAAGATCGGTCATCCGCCCCGCATCGTTTTACGACGCCGCTATTGGCTGTATTACGCGCTGACGTTCCTGGACGGTGGACGCCGGCACATCTTTATGACGTTCGCGATCTTCCTGCTGGTGGATAGTCACGGGGTGCCGGTGCGGACGATTACGATCCTGGCGCTGATCAACAGCATGGTGTCGATCGGCGGCGCTTATTTTTTCGGTCGACTGATCGACCGGATCGGCGAGCGGCCGGTCCTGGTGGTTGCGTTCGGCGCCCTGGCCGCGATTTTCCTGGGCTATGCCGTGGTGCCGTGGCTGGGCGTGCTGTTTGTGCTGTACATCCTGGACCACCTGTTCTTCAGCGCGGAGGTGGGCATTACGACGTACCTGCGACGAATCCTGGTGACGCCGGACGACCTGCGCCCGAGCCTGGTGGCGGGACAGACGATGAATCACGTGGCGGCGGTGGCGTTGCCGGTGACGGGCGGGATTCTGTGGGAAGTGTTTGGGCACCAGGTGCCCTTTATCGGCGGGGCGGGGCTGGCGGTGATGGCGCTGATTCTGAGCACGCTGGTGCACCGCAAGGGGGACGTGCCGGTTGAAGCGCCGGCGGCGGCGGGTTCGTAAGCGCGCAGGACGTGGGGCTGCTGAGCGGGACGCCTAGCGCCGAGTGGCCCAGTCGATGATATCGGGCGTGAGGAGGAACTCGATTTCGGCGGTGGTGCGCAAGGTTTGGAGCCAGGTGTCGTAGGTGACCTGGCGGCGCCGTTCGGCTGTTTCGGAGTTGAGTTCGCGGGACGGCGAGACCTCGTGAACCTGGATGACGTGCCAGCCCTGCGAGGTTGATACGGGTTTACTGCGGGCGCCCGGCCGAAGGGCGAAGGCGGCGGCGTCCCAGGTGTCGGGCATGATGCCGCGGGGCAGCCAGCCGAGGTTGCCGCCGTCGGGGGCGCTGGCGGTATCGGTGGACGCCTGTTCAGCGACGAGGTCGAAGGGCTGATGGGCGTCCAGTTGTGCGAGCACGGTTTCAGCGGCTTCCTCGGTGGGAACAACGATCTGGGAGGCGTGAATCTGGGGGGGCGCGGGGTCGAGGTTGGCGGCCAGATGGTCGGCCACGGCGTCGGCCAGGGCGCGGTCGGCGATGAAGGCGCGGATGGTGTCGGAATCCAGCTGGGTACGTTCGCGGATGTCGGAAAAGGCGGCAGCGAAGTCAAAGTCGGCGGCGGCCTCGCCGGGACCGCGAACAAATCCGTACAAGGCCGCACTGATGGCTGCGTCGTCAACGGCAACGCCCAGGGCGGATGCCGCGGTACGCATCAGTTCCGCGTTGGTGAGCTCGGTGACGGCGCTGATGGTCACAGTTGAGAGCTGGGCCTGCGGGTGGCTGGGGTCTCGGGTGTCGGTTGTGCGAGGCGTGTCGGCTAGCTCACGACTCAGTTCGAATTGACGTAGGGTCAGGAAGTCGGCGTAACGGGAGGCTGGAATCGGATCGCCGTTGACCGTGGAGACCGGTTCCGCGGGCCGCACGACGAGTTCGCCGTGGAGCGCCACGCCAACGAGGGCACTGACGACTGCGAGGATGAGGGTGGCGGCAACGGCGACGAACTTGGCCGCGGCCGCGGTGCGCTGGGCGCGAGTTAGCTCGCTCCAGTCGCGGACCGCGTTAGGGACATCCCGCCAGCGGACGTGGGCCTGGGCGGGCTTGCGCGCCGCACGACGCCGGTCACGCTGGGCGCGACGGCGCTGGGCCCTGGTGCGCGGGGACATCCGCGCGGCGGCCTGGAGCTAGCCGCGGAGGCGGCGCCGCACGATGTAGGGCAGCAGCCCCAGGTAGCGGGCGCGCTTGATGGCGATGGCCAGCTTGCGCTGGTTCTTGGCTGTGATACCCGTCTTGCGGCGCGACTCGATACGGCCGCTGTCGGCGATGAAGCGCCGCAGCAACTGGGAGTTCTTGTAGTCGATGGGTTCGCCGGTTTGCTTGAAGTAGTCACCGCGACGCCGGAAACCGCGCCCCCGGCCGCGGCCGCGACCACGGCCTCCACCGCCGCGCGGGCCACCGCCGCCACGGGGGCCACCACCACCACGAGGCCCGCCGCCGCGCGGGCCGTCGCCCGACGCGCCGCTGCGCGGTTCCTGGGAGGTGGTTTCCTCTGTCGCCTGGCCGTCCTGGGTCATCAATCTCGTTCCTGTTTCACGCGCCGTCAGAACGGCAGGTCGTCGGGGCTGATTTCGTCATCCTGGCCAGCTGACCGGCCGGCACCTTGTCCACCAGCATAGCCGCCACGCTGGCCATCGTAGTCGTCGCGCTGTGAGCTTTCCTCACGCCCGCCCAACATGATCATTTCCTGGGCGACGAGTTCGGTTGTTGTGCGGTCGTTGCCTTCGCGGTCCTGCCACGTGCGTGTGGCCAGGCGGCCTTCGACATAGACCTTGGAACCGCGGCGCAGGTACTCGTTGGCAATCTCGGCCAAGCGAGTCCAGGCGACGACGCGGAACCATTCGGTTTCCTCGCGCATCTCGCCGTCACGCGATTGCCAACTGCGGCTGACTGCGACGGAAAAGTTGGTGACGGGCGTGCCACCCTGGGTGAAGCGCATCTCGGGATCGCGCCCCAGGTTGCCGATGATCTGCACGCGATTGAGTCCTCGCGAGCGACCGCGGCGCTGGCCGCTCTGTTCGGTCACCGATGAAGCTCGGCCAGTTGCTTGGCCTCGTAGGCGGCCACGTCAGGGTCTTCGGCAACGATGAGGAAGCGGGTGACGTCTTCGACGAGGCGCAGGGAACCTTCGAGTTCGCCGATGTTGGCGGGGTCGATGGTGAACTTGAGCAGGACGTAGTGTCCTTCGCGCTGCTTCTTGATGGGGTAGGCGAACTTGCGTCGGCCCCAGGTGTTGGCGGTGTCGACCTCGCCGCCGTGCGCGCTGATACGTTCGGTGACGGCGTCGATGTGGGCGGCGGTGAGTTCGGGGACCTGTTCGACCCCATAGATCACCACAAGCTCGTAGGTGCGCACAGGCGGACTGTTCTCGGTGGGTGGTTTGCGTCGCGCAACGGCAGGCCCGTGGCGACGGGCTGTGAAGCTGAAGCCTAGCATAGGGAGAGGCACGGAAGACCGAGGGAGAACTCGAGTGGGCAAGCTGGCGGTTGCCGCAGCGCTGGTGGCGGCGTGGTTTGCGTTTCGCGGCCGGCCGGAGCCGTATGACATTACGGATCACCTGGAGGATGGGCGACGCACTCCGCTGCGCGAGGGCCGCTGGTACAGCCGAACGTTTGGTGAAGGCCCCGACCTGGTGCTGCTGCCGGGCTTCGCCGGGAACAGCCGCACGTGGGAGTTTGTGACGCCGGACCTGGCCAGCGAATACCGGGTGCACTGGCTGGATCCGCTGGGGCATGGCCTGTCCGACAAGCCGGCGGACGCGCAGTACGACGGGGCCGCGCAGGCGGCGCGGCTGGTGGAGTGGCTGGACGCGAACCAGCTGTCGCGGGTTGTCGTGTTTACAAGTTCGGCCGGAGCCCAGCCCGCGGTTTCCCTGGCGGCCGCGTACCCAGAGCGTGTGCTGGGGCTTGTGCTGGTTGATCCATTCCTGGTGGCGGGTCGGTATATCACCTGGTCGATCAAGCTGGGCACGCTGCTTCCGGCGCAGTCGGCGGCGATGGGGCGGTTGCTGTACTCGCAGCGCTGGTATGTGCGAATCGGCCAGATGCTGGGACGCTATAACCCCTGGGGGGTGACGGAGGCCGACGTGGACCGGCAGTACCTGCCGTACGGGAGCCCGGGGTTTATGGAGGCGCTGCCGGCGATGTTCCAAGGCGTGGATCCGGCCAACTATGCGGGGGCCATCGCGTCGACGCGCTGTCCGGTGTTGCTGGTGTGGGGTGAAGCGGATCGGACGGCAGATTCGTCACAAGCGGAGGCGCTGGCGGGGCAGTTTCGGGACGCGGAAATGCGCCTAGTGGAGAGGGCCGGACACCTGGTTCAGGAGGAGCGGCCGGAGGAGTTGCTGGCGCTGGCGCGGCCGTTCCTGAAGCGGGTGACGAGGACAGCATCGGCAGCGTGAAGGAACTGGCGGCACTGGCGGAGCAGATTGAAAGCTGCCGACGCTGTCCGCGGCTGGTGGCCTGGCGGGAAGAGGCGGCGCGGACGAAGCGGGCAGCGTTCAGGGACCAGACGTATTGGGGCAGGCCGGTGGCCGGGTTTGGGAATCCGAAGGCGCGGGTGCTGCTGGTTGGGCTGGCGCCGGCTGCGCATGGGGGGAATCGGACCGGGCGAGTGTTTACGGGGGACCGGTCGGGCGACTTTCTGTTTGGGGCGCTGCATCGGGCCGGGTTCGCCAGCCAGGCGGAGAGCCGGCAGCGGGGCGACGGGCTGGAGATGCGAGACGCGTTCGTGACGGCGATCGTTCGGTGCGCGCCACCGGCCAACAAACCGTCGGCCAGCGAGCGAGCCGAGTGCCGGCCGTGGCTGGAGGCGGAGCTTGATCTGTTGCCGCGGGCTCGAGTGGCGGTGGCGTTGGGCGGGGAGGCGTGGCGACAGTTGTTGCGGGTGTTCAGGGACCGGGGTATGGCGGTGCCGCGGCCGGCGCCGAGGTTTGGGCACGGGGTGGAAGCGGCGGTGGGTGAGTGGACGCTGCTGGGGGCGTATCACCCGAGCCAGCAGAACACGTTTACGAGGCGGCTGACGCCGGCGATGTTGGACGCGGTTTTGGATCGAGCGCGGGAGTTGGCCGCGGATTCAACTTGAGGCGCTGGTGTAGCGGCTGAGGCCGATGCGCCAGAAGCGGGCGGCGGCGAGCAACGCCAGGGCGCCGATGAGGGGCGCCAGCCAGATGGCGACCAGGGGTTCGCGGCCGGTGATGGTCTGGGCGGGGACGGTGGTGATGAAGGCGACGGGGAAGACGAAGGTCAAGAGCTGGCGCAGCCAAAAGGGGTAGATCTCGACGGGGTAGCGGCCGGTGTCGAAGAAGAGCTGGAAGATCATGGTGATGTTCTCGACGCGGACGAACCAGAAGACCAGGGTGGTGAGCGCCAGCCAGATCGAGAAGACGATGGCTACGCCGCCGACCATGACGCCAACGAAGACGGCAGCGACGCCAACCGTGATCTGGGCTTCGAGGCGGATCAGGCCGATGGCGATGATTGCTGCGCCCAGCATCACGTCGGCGATGTGCCAGACGACGAAGCGGCGGGTGCTGGAGAGGAGCAGGGAGGGGACGGGCTTCAATAGAACGTAGTCAAAGGTGCCTTTGCGGACCTCGGAGACGACCTCGTTGAGGCTGGGGCTGAGGGCGGTCTGGACGATGCCCTGGACCAGGTAGTAGACGCCGAGCAGGACCATGGCCTGTTCGAGGCGCCAGCCGCTGAGCTCGCTGGTGTGAGAGAAGACGACCGCCAGGCCGCCGATGGCGACCCCGATGCCGATGACGCTACGGAAGAGGTTGCCCACCAGTTCGGCGCGGTAGGCGGTTTCCTTCAGGATCGCGGCCCTCAGGAAGGCGGAAACGATCCGGAGAATGCGCACGGTCAGGCGCCCACGGCGGAGTACTGGCGGATGCCGGCACGCCAGACGGCGCGCACGATCAGGGCGGCGGCGATGAGCCAGGCGAACTGGAGGGCGAAGCCGAGGGCCAACTCTCCGGGGTCGAGGCGGTTGAGCAGAACCTCGATGGGGAAGCCGAGGGTGTAGCGCATGGGGAGGGCGGTGGCCAGATTCTGGACGAAGCCGGGGAGGAGCTCGACGGGCGCGACCTGGCCGCCGAGCAGGAAGGTGAGGCCAATCCAGATCTCCCAGAAGGAGAACGAGCGGGTGGTCCAGAAGGCCAGGAGGGCGAAGGTGGTTCCGACGAGGAAGGAAAGAAGGGCAGCCACGACGAGTGCCACCAGGAATAGGGGCACGCTGGTGGCGGTGATCGTGAACGAGGGCCGCAGGATGATGACGAGCCCGATCCAGACGGGGATCAGCAGCAGCATGCTGACGCTCTTGTAGGAGATGTTGCGGGCGGCGGCGACCCAGACCGGGTTCATGGGGCGTAGCAAGTGGGGCGAGAGCTGGCCCTGCTGGATCATCGGACCGAAGGTGTATATCTCGATGGCGGCGGTTACGTGCGACACCAGCATGAAGGTGAGGTAGTAGGCGGCGAAGTCGCTGAGGCGCAGGCCGCCGACGTCGCCCTCGCCGGCAATGGCGCCCCAGACGGCCAGGTAGACGATGGGGTGGACGACTTCCCAGAGCGAGTACAGGAACAGCACCACCCGGTACTGGAACATGTCGGCCAATTCGGCTCGGGTGAGAGCCAGCGCGCCGGCCAGGGTGGTGCGGCGGACGATCACGGGCCTTCCCCGCGGAAGACCTGGTCGATGACTTCCTCGAGGGGCGGATCCTCGACGCTGAGGTCGGCGATGGGGAGTTGAGTCAGAAGGCGGCCGGTGACTTCGGGGGCGTCGTCCTTGCCGGCGCGGACGCTGACCTGGAGACCCTCAACACTCAGGACTTCGGCCTGGCCGTTCAGGTCAGGCAGGTCAGCCGGCCGTTCCAGGTGGACGGTGATGGTCTTGTGGGGGGCGTAGCGCCGGACGAGGCCGTCGAGCGCGCCGTCGTACAGCAGCTTGCCCTGATCGATGACGATGACGCGACGGGCGAGCGCCTTGACGTCGGCCATGTAGTGACTGGTGAGCAGCACCGTGGCGCCGGTTTCGGCGTTGTAGGCGGTGACGAACTCGCGGATCCGCTGCTGCATCGTCACGTCCAGGCCGATGGTCGGCTCGTCCAGGAAGAGCACGCGGGGCGTGTGCAGCAGGCCGGCGGCGAGTTCCACCTTCATGCGCTCGCCGAGGGAAAGCTGGCGAACGGGCTTGGTGAGCAGATCGCCGAGGTCGAGAAGCTCGGTCAGCAGATTGACGGTGCGCGTGTAGACGGCGTCGTCGATGCCGAAAACGGCCTTGTTGACGAGGAACGAGTCGGCGGCCGGCAGGTCCCAGAAGAGCTGCTGGCGCTGGCCCATGATGAGCGTGATGCGGGAGAGGTACTCGGCACGGCGGTCCCAGGGGGTGAAGCCGAGGACATCGACCTGGCCGTCGGTTGGGTGCAGCAGACCGCTGAGGACCTTGAGGGCGGTGGTTTTGCCGGCGCCGTTGGGGCCCAGGAAGCCGACGACTTCACCGCGGTCGACCTCGAACGAGATGCCGTCGACGGCGCGGACGAGGCGGTGCTTGCGGCGCAGCACGCTGCGGAAGGAGGCGCGCAGGCCGCCCGCGCGTTCGGGGACGACGTAGTGCTTGACGAGGTCGCGGACGGAGACGTCGGGGGGCATGCGTTCAGCCTAGCGAGGCATTGCGGGTTGGCAATGCGAATGGCCGCCCGGACTCGGGGACCAGTGTAAGGGCGGTACCGGGGGCGGAATGGGCGGTCCCGTGCGCATAAGGAGTCTTGTCCAAGCACCTCTTGAGGTGCGGCGGAGTGCGTTGTGGCGGGAGTGGGGCGCACGGGGATACGGCAAGGATTCCTTCCGGCAGGCGCAGGGCTGAGGCCTACGGCCGGCGCGGGTCCGGCGGGGCAGAGCGGTCAACCCCGCGCTGGACGCCGAGATCCGAGTGGCGGGAGTCGGGTGGACGCTGGCATGCACGGTTGTTCATACTAGGCTTCTCTCTGTAACGAGAGATGCATTGCCGGTGGGCGGCCGGGGAGGTCGCCCATGTTGGTCCCGGGTCGGGTTGGACGCGCTGGGGAGGCCCCGACATCGGGGCGTGATGACGGCGGCACGCGCCCAGGGGCCGGGCAAGCGTGATGTCCGGGCGCCTGGTGCATTGGGCTCGGGCGTGGCCGGCGCGGCGGGTGGCGCTGGCGGCGGTGGCGGGTTTGCTGCTGGTATGTGCGGCCTGGCTGGGCGGGCAGGGGCCGGTGGGGGCGCAGGAGGGGGAGCGCGAGGGCGCGGCGGATCCGAAGAGTGTGGCGGAGGTGCGGATCAGCGGGTTGCGCGGGTCGCTGACGTATGGGGGCAGCGACAGCTTCACGGTGACGGCCTCGAATCTGACGACGGTGGTGGGATACGACGTGATCGTCTCGCGCAACAACGGCACGCTGGGGATCGGCGCCTGTGGGACGAGCTCCCAGACGCAGCGCGTATCCGGGGTGACCTCGCAGGACCTGAGCTTCACGGTGCATGCCTGCTGGGCGGGCAGCGGGACGGTGACGGCGGTGGTGCGGCGGTCGGGGCTGACGATCAACGAAAACGCGTACAGCCAGGCGGTGACCGTGCAGGCGACGGCGCCGCACGCGCCGGCGCGGCCCACGGCGCCGAACCCCCAGGCGCGGGAATTCACGGCGCAGTGGCAGGCGCCGAGCAACACGGGGGGCACGGCGCTGACGGGCTATCGCGTGGTGATGCGCAAGGACGGCGCGTCGTGGCCGGGGGATGATTCCTCGCACGTGAAGAAGGTCTGCGCGAGCACGCGCCGCTACACCCATGACGAGTTGACGCCCAACCGCATCTATTGGTTCCGAGTCAAGGCCTGCAACGGGGCCAACCACTCCCGCTGTTCGGGCTGGTCGCCGCAGGCCTCGGTGACGCTGCCGATCGACCGCCCCGACAAGCCGACGTGGGAGGCGTTCACCGCGGAAACGACGCAGATCCGGGTGACCTGGAGCGCGCCGCAGGACACGGGCGGGGTAGGGCTGACGGGCTACGGGCTGCGGCACTGGCGGAAGGGTGCGACGGAGCCGTCGAACGCGGAGGTGGTGGTGAACGCGCAGACCAGCGCCCGCACGTTCGGGGGGCTGGCGGCGAACACGGGCTACCGGTTCAGCATCCAGGCCTGCAACGGGACCAACCGCTGCAGTGGCTGGACGAACAAGGACGGGACGACCAAGCCGACGCCGACGCCGACGCCAGAGCCCCCACCCGTCCCAGGCACGCCCGCGGCGCCGCATTCAATCCTCTCCGACCAGATCGGGGCGAACTCGTTCCGGGTGCGCTGGAGTCCGCATGCGGAGACCGGCGGGCGGGCTCTCACGGGCTTCGGCATCCTGGTAAGAAAGAGCGGCTCGAGCTGGGACGAGAGCCGGACGATCTGGGTTGGCAAGAGCTCGCCACATCGCTACAGCGTGACCGGCCGCGATCCCGGCACGACGTACGTGGTGAAGATCAAGTCCTGCAATGGGTCCGGCGGCAAGACCAGCTGTAGCGCCTGGTCGAGCGACCACCGGGTGACCACCACCGTGGTCGAAGTCAACACCGGGACGCGACCGGTCGTGCGAAACCCCGTGACGCCCACTTGCCCGTATACGACAGGAACTAAGACGGCCTGGGGCAAACCCATGAACCTCGATGTGACGCCGCACGAAGGGCGAGAAATCACCCTGTGCTGGACGCCCGTCACGGATGCCGACAGTTACACCGTTTCCGCTACGCACAATTTGACCAATCGATCACCGACCTTCAGCGAAGTCAAGGGAACGATCGCCAACACAACAATGGTGATAAAACTCGACGATATCTACAGATCGACAGCCGATACTGGCCTCGGAAACCACAAAGCCTACGGCTTCAAAGTGAGAGCCAAGCGGAGGAGCAGCAGCGCAACAGCTGAGAGCGATATGATCATTATCATCGATACGCCAATCACCAAGGCGGACGGCAAGAGCACGTCGGGCGTTGGGAACGGTAAGGTCTTGGTTGAGTGGAATTCGGTTGGGAGTATCCTGGGCGCTGCATATAGCCAGGGTGAATACGACCTACGTAACCGAAAGTCTAACGCCAGCCATAACGCCTCCTCCCCACGGAACTCCGACTTCCTTGAGAGTACTGGCGACCCTGCGGAGAATAAGGCCAGCCCGTTTGCAATTCGTAATCTCGCCACGAATGTCGTTTACGCAATTCAGCTCGTCTATCGGGCTGAGGGGCCATCAGCCAATACGGCCGACGATGACATCTGGGTGTTTGCCGCCAGGGATGCCTATGCCTGGGTATCCGACCAGCCAATAGCGGATGGCAGTCGGGTCGCTGGTGTACCGGTGACCAGTCGGGTCACAGGCACGACCTTTTCGTACAAGATTTGTACGACGACGTTTCTGTTGGACAACAGAGTCGAGACCTGGGTTTCACTCATCACCGCAGCCTTCGATCGCTGGCAGGCCGCCGTAACGACGGATTTGATCACGATAGATCGAGACACCGACCCATGTACCGACTACCACACAGTTGCTAGCAACATTCTTGACCACTATGTGATCCTAAAGACGAATCCAGTCTTTAGCGATTATAGCCATGAAGATTTGGTTGGCCTAGTCGAACACTTTATTGAGACTGCGATTAATGAACGAGTGGCCAAACTTCAACGTGACGATAAAGCGGCCACCGAGATTAAGATGCTCAATGATCGTGACGGTGTGGAAGGCTATCTGGAGAGCCAGGGAGTATTCACAGAGATTTCATCATATATTGGGCATCGAACTGACTGTTGGTACAGGCCCAAGACGAAGGACGGTGCAATCGTGACGAGTCCGTCGGGGAGAGTCTTATGGGATCGTAGAAAACCTGAAGCCCTTATGTGTTACTCGGCACATGTTGTAGAGCTCCTCGGAAGCGATGGAACACCCATTGCGGATCGGCATGAGTCTGGAGACGTTTTTATTCGAAGGTCAATGTTTGAGTCTGATCCGCTGCTGCGCCCCGCGTCGGATGCGACATTCAACTTCTGTGGCAACGCCGGCGATGATCCAAACTCGGCGTTCCAGTCGTTTCTGCATGAGGCCGGTCATTCGCTGGGCATCGGCGGTGGCGCCGGCGCGCACGCGACGGATCAACAAGCGTCGGTTATGAACGATGCCTACGAGGCCGACTGTGCTCCGCATCCGGCGGACATCATGGCGCTCTATGCGCTGTATCAGACGCGCTGACGGGCAGTGCAATGAGTGGTTGGTTACGCGGGCCCGGAGCGGAGATGCTGCTGGCGGTGCTTGTGCTAGCGCTTGTGGTAGTTGGAGGGCTCGGCTTCTGCCGCCTGGCTGGCTTTGGCCCGCGCGAGATCAAGGTGATCGAACGGGAAGAGCCAACGTACCGGTTAGACCACCATGGCGCGGCGACGTTGGCAGTGCCACACAATGACCACGCCGCGCTGAGCTTCGACCAATGCACGTCCAACAAGTTTCCGTGGGGCCCGCGATCAGACTATGACGAGGTGGCCTGGAGTCCGGATGGATCGGTCGTCTACCTGACGGATGGCGGGCGCATCTTCGCGGTCACGGCGGATGGCTGGCGGCTTTGGCAAGTCGCCACCGCCAGACCGCCAATCGTGGACTCGGCACTGCCCATGGTTGGTACCTGGACGTCCTTTGCAGTAGCCCCGGAAGGACACCACATCGTGTATGTGGGCTGCCGGCCATGGCCGACCGGAACGAGCCACTCGTACGATCTCTTCGACGTCACAGGTGATGGCACGACGGCGAGCCAACTGACGGACAACTCCGTGGTGGAGTTCTATCCGGCCTGGTCGCCGGATGGCCGGCGGATCGCGTTCCTTTCCGACGCCGGGTGGTCCGAACTCGAAACTCCTACGGGACCTCGGAGTATGGGCCTCTACACCATGGCGGCCGATGGCTCCGACGTTCGGCCGGTGCTCGGCGACGACTTCGCCGTGCTCCATCAGCCGCCGCAATGGTCGCCGGACGGCAGGCACCTGGCGGTGGTTCGGTATGTCTACAAGGAAGTGCGGCATGGATTCGCCGTCAATTTCGAAGAGATCGGCCGCGAACTGTATGTCGTCGGCGCTGATGGCGCCACGCGGTGGCGCCTGGCGTCCAATGTGGTCAGCGGGCCCTCATGGTCGCCTGACGGCCAGCGACTAGCGTTTGCCCAAGCGGAAGCCGGCGGCGTCGCGCTGCACACCGTGGGGATGGCCGAGACGAACTCGCTTCGGATCACCGACATCCCGCAGTGGCGGGCACCTCGACGGTCTGGAGTTCCGGCGGGGGAGGATCCGACGGAAGCCTGGATTGACACCGTGGCCTGGGCGCCGGACGGGACGGGAATCCTCGTCAGGTCCAACTCCGATCACCCGGCATTCGTCGTCAGCCTGGCGACCGGCCGTACCACACGAATTGGGTATGCCGATCCGCGGTCGCCGGATGGCTTGTTGGAAGGCCTGCGGGAAGTCGCGTGGTCGCCGGACGGCACCCGGATCGCCCTGCTCGCCCGCGGGAAGTTCGTGGAGGGACCCGGCGTCGTGGCGACGGTCGCGGCGGACGGCACGGATCTGCGCGTGCTGGCCGAGCGGGAGAACCCGGTCTATTCGGACTCGGAGCTCCTGGCGCAGCGGGCCCGCTACGTGCCGGGACCGTCGGACGACGCGGCGTGCCGGACCGGCGGGGCGGTGTCCGACCCGGACGCGAATGAATGGCTGGTCAATCATTGCGTGGACCTCATCCAAGTGCAAAAGAGCCTGGTTGGCGGCGAAGCGCTGAACTGGAGTCCTGCGCGCCCAATGGCCGAGTGGGACGGCGTGGTGCTGGCAGGGACGCCACGCGTGGTGCGCGAGTTGGACCTCGGGGGCCGCGGCCTGCGCGGAGCCCTGCGCGAGGCGATTCCGTGGCGACCAGCCCTGCGCGTGCTGGTGCTGCGGGATAACCACCTTGATGGCCCGATCCCGGAGATCTTGGGGCAACAGGACGATCTCGAGGTCCTCGACCTCAGCAACAATCAGCTGACCGGACCGATCCCGTCCCGAATGGGCCAGCGGGACCAGTTGCGGGTCCTAGACCTATCGTCCAACCAGCTCAGCGGGGAGATTCCGCCTGCACTCGCGGATCTTCCGAACTTGCAGGAAATCGCGCTGGCGGGCAATCGGTTCACCGGCTGCGTGCCGCCCGGACTGCCGGTCCGCGATCGCGACGAGCTGGACCTGCCAACCTGCGAGCCGGGAACGTGATAGGCGGCCTGGGGCCACCGCGCGGCGTAGGGCCGAGCCGGCACCTGTCATCGGTCGCTGAGTGCTTTGGTGAGCCGAACTACTCACCGTACCCGGCGGACATCATGGCGCTGTACGCGCTGTACCAGACGCGCTGATGGGGGCTCGGTTGTTGGGTGGGCTGCACGGGCGTAGGGGGCATGCCCTTGTCGCGCTGCTGATGCTGGTCACCGTCGTTGCGCCAATCGGCATCTGGCGTCTGGTGAATTGGAGTTCGCGGTCCGCGGACATCGTCATCGTCAGAGAGGGTCAAGTCGACGCCCACGGTCCACCGACCCGCAATCCACGCAATAGAGGCAAATGCGGGCCGGATCAGTTCCCCTGGGGGCCACGGTTTGACAACGACGTTGCGGCTTGGAGTTCGGACGGCTCGGAGGTGTACTTCACGGATCAGGGCAACCTGCAGGGCATCACGTCGGACGGCTCGAAGCGCCGGCTGATAGCGAAGAGCGTGCCGGGGACCTTTTTTGCCGTGGCGCCGGACGGTATGCAGCTGGTTTACACCGACTGTCGGCGGGAGACGGACATCCTGCCTGACGGCACCAATCGAATCCTGACCGACTCAGAAGGCCTTGAGCTCATCCTCGTGAGGCTCGGCGGCGGAGGCATCGAGCAGCTGACGGCGAACGTGGGCAATGACTTCAATCCGGCTTGGTCGCCGGATGGGCGGCAGATCGCCTTCCTTTCAGACGCTGGACGCTTCAAACGAATCGTCGGCTCTGTCCTTCCTCCGAGCGGCATTCGCCTGAGTCTTCACACCATGGCGGCCGACGGCACGGACGTGCAGCAGGTGTTGGACGACGAGTTCCCCATGCTGCACCAGCCGCCCCAATGGTCGCCCGACGGCCAGCACCTCGCGGTGGTTCGATATCGCCAGCCGGGACGCAATTCTGTGGAGCAGCGTGGCCGCGAGCTCTATGTGGTTGGCGCCGACGGCGCAAAGCGATGGCGCGTTGCGACCGATGTGGTGAGCGCGCCCAGCTGGTCGCCGGATGGCCAGCGCCTGGCGTTTGCCAAAGCAGAAGCTAGCGGCGTCGCGCTGCACACCGTTGGGATGGCCGAAACGAACTCGATTCGGGTCAGCGACATTCCGCAATGGCAGGCGCCTCGAAGGACTGGAGTTCCGGCGGAGGAGGATCCGGCCGAGGCCTGGATTGACACCGTGGCCTGGTCGCCGGACGGGACGCGGATCCTCGTCAGGTCCAATCCCGATTCCCCGCCGTTTGTCGCCAGGCTGGAAACGGGAGAAACGACGCCGTTAAGGATCGTCAGCAACCGCTATATCGACAGGTTCGTGGACGAGGTGCTGGCCGCCGCGTGGTCGCCTGACGGCGGGCAAATCGCGCTCGTTGGTCGGGAGAACGCCAAGTCTCTGGGACCTGACATCGTGGCGACGGTGACGGCGGATGGCACGAATGTTCTGGTGCTGGCCACCAAGGAGGTGTCCGCCCCATGGCAGCCCGGGCGGCCCACGGTGGCGGACACGGTGCGTGCCGGGCGAGTGTTGTAGTGCCGGACCCGGACGCGACTCCCGAGTTTGAGGCGGATCGCCTCGCGCTCGCGGAGTCTCATGAGGCGCTTGAGCGCCGGTCGCGGCCCACCTGGAGCGCCGACCAGGGTATCGATGCCTGGGACGGCGTGCGTGTGGGCGAGACGCCGCGGCGCGTTGAGGCGCTGGTGCTTCCAGACCTCAGCATGTCGGCACGGTTACCGGGTGCCCTGGGGAAGCTCACGGGGCTGCGCACGCTGGATTTGAGCCACAACCTGTTTTGGGCTGAAATCCCAGCGGCGTTGGGGAGCCTGTCCCAGCTTGAGCATCTCAATCTTGGCCACAATCGCTTGATGGGACCGATCCCGCCCGAACTGGGCGAGTTGACCAAGCTGCGCACGCTGGACCTGGCGATCAACAGCTTGAGCGGCGACATTCCGCGAGAGCTTGCCGACATGCCCAACTTGGAGGAGATCGCGCTGACGGGCACTCAGTTCACCGGCTGCGTGCCGCCCGGCCTGCCGCTGCGCGATCGCGACGAGCTGGACCTGCCAACCTGCGAGCCGGGGTCGTGATGGGCCGCCGGCTGCGATTCCAGGCGCGGCGAGCCGACATCACGCTCAGCGAGCGCAAGGTCAAGGCATTGCTGATTGGCGCGCTGGTGGCGCTGAGCGTGGGCTGCGGGGGGACCGGTGATCGCAGCGAGGCCAGATCGTCGCTCCCGGTGTTGGCGTCGGTCGCCGCGGATCCGCTTCCCGCAGAGGCCGTGGTTGCGTCGCGGTCGTGGTCCGCAGCCGAGGCGACTGGAGCGGCCACTCCATCGAGGGCCGCCGAGGCAACGCGTGGCGTCGCCAGCGCGTCTTCGGATGGTTCGGCGGCCGCCGCCGCACCCGCGGGACCGACCGCCAGGCGTCAGGCTGTCCAGGGGCGGGGCGAGGCAACGACCAGCGGGGCGACAGCGACGGTGGAGGATCTACTGGAGGACGGGCTGTATGGCGCAGGCGCCTCGCCGGCGCACGTGGCGATCCGGGGGACGCCGGCGGCCACCTCGGTACGGTGCGCCTGGCGAGGCATTGCACGGACGGCAGCACAACGCGAGGACGCCATTCGCTTCTGGCTACGGCTGGACGCAGCCGAGGCGATGCCAAGCGTGGGCGCGCTGGAGGTTCTGTTCGCCGTCGTGCTGGATGCGCTGGACCCGTATCTCCGCGAAACCGCCAAGGCCAATTTCCTGGCGATTGCGCGGGGCGGGGAGTCGAGGGACTACCTGTTCCTGACGTGTTTCGCGGATTACGCGGTGACCAGCTTCCTGCTGGGCAGCGGTACGACGCCGGCGACGGTGACGGTGGCCTACGACCGGAGGGACGAGGCGGCGTCCTACGACCTGTACGTGCGGGAGCACGAGGCGGGGACGAATGGGTCGGACCCGCTGCAGACCCGCGGCGCGTACGAGGCGGGGTTGCAGGCGCGGGTGGTGGCGGCGGAAAAGGCTCTGGGTGATGAAATCGGCGGCCGCGAGGCCGTGATCTTTCTCGCCCCCATGGGCGCGCATAACGCGATTGGGTTCGAGGCCTGGCAGGCGGTGGCGTCGTGGGCGGTGGTGACGGACGACGCGGGGGTGGTGCAGGCGGTGCGGGACGACACGCCGGCGGGCGACCCGGAGCACACGCAGCCGCTGGCGAACCTGTCCAGCCGGATCAGCACGGCGGCGACGACGGACGCGCACGCGACCACGCGGGTGACGACGGTGGGCGGGCTGCAGCCGTATTACCGCGACACGCTGCAGGCCTACGCCGACATCACGCCGGGGGACGGGCAGACGACGACGTTTACGCCGGCCCAGCCGCCGGCCGCGCCGACCTGCACCAACGGGACGGTGATCCCCAATCCCGCCGATAACCGCGAGCTGGTGACGGACTGCGAGACGCTGCTGGCGGTGGGGCCCACGCTGCGGGGCTCGGCCGCGCTGAACTGGAGCACGGACACCGCGCTCACCAGCTGGACCGGCGTGACGACGGGCGGCACGCCCACGCGGGTGACGGGGCTGAACCTGGCCAGCCAGAGCCTGCGCGGCAGCATCCCGTCCGAGATCGGGCACCTGTTCGGGTTGACGACCCTGAACCTCAGCGGCAACAGCCTGACGGGCAACGTGCCGGCCGAATTGGGCTGGTTGGACCAGTTGACCGAACTGCGGTTGTCGGGCAATACGTTGACCGGCTGCGTGCCTCTGAACCTGCGGGCGGTGGCGACGAACGATCTCAGTTCCCTCAACCTGCCGTTCTGCGCGCCGCCGCCGCCGGCGAACCTGCGGGCGGGGACGCCGGCGGCGACGAGCGTCGCGGTCAGCTGGGATGCGGTGGCCGACGCGGCGGCCTACCGGGTGGAGGTGCGCGAGGGCGCGACGGGCACCTGGACCACGCATCGTGACGTGATCACGGGGACGAGTCACACGGTGGACGGGCTGGTCTGCCAGACGGCCTACGCGCTACGGGTGCGGGCGCGCGGCAGCGGGACGACCTACGGGACGGCCTGGAGCCAGCCCTCGGGGTCGGTGGCGGTGACGACCGGCACCTGTCCGCCGCCGGCGTTCGCCGCGTCCAGCTACAGCTTCACCGTGGCCGAGGACTTCGAGGCGGGGGTGCAGGTGGGGATCGTGCGGGCCACGGTGGCCGGCGGAGGTCCCGTCACGCACACGCTGACGGCGGGGAATACGGGCGACGTGTGGGCGCTGGACGCCAACACCGGCGAGTTGAAGGTGGCGGGGCCGCTGGATTACGAGACGACGCCGACCTACACCCTGACCGTGACGGCGGATGGCGGCGCGGGCGGGACCGCCACCACGACGGTGACCGTGACGGTGACGAATGTGGACGAGCCGCCGGGGTTCGAGGCGGAGAGCTATGCCTTCAGCGTGGCGGAGGACGCGGCGCTCAACACCACGGTGGGGACGGTGACGGCCAACGATCCGGAAGGCGGCACGGTGATCTACGACATCACCGCGGGCGATGCGGCCGGCCAGTGGGCGGTGGATGCGCTGGCCGGGACGCTGGTGCTGGGCGGCCGGCTGGATTACGAGACCACGGCGGCCTACACCCTGACGGTGCGCGCCCTGGTGCTGGGCGGCGGCCCGGCGGCGGGCACGACGACGGTGACGGTGACCGTGACGGATGTGGCGGACGCGCCGCCGCCGCCGGCGAACCTGGCGGCCACGCCGGCGGTGACCAGCCTGGCGCTGAGCTGGGCCGCGGTGCCCGGGGCCACGAAATACCAGGTGGACTACCGGACCAGCGGCGCCGAGACCTGGACGACGGCGGCGGACGATGTCACCACCGCCACGACCACGCTGGCCGAGCTGACGTGCGGGACGGCCTACGAGGTGCGGGTGCGGGCGTTCGGCAGCGGGGCGGGCTACACGGACACCTGGAGCGCGCCCGCTGCGGTGGCGGCGACGACCTCGACCTGTCCGCCGCCGGTGTTTGGCGCCGAGTCGTACAGCTTCAGCGTGGCCGAGAACAGCGCGGCGGCTACGGCGGTGGGGACGGTCACGGCCACGACCACGGGGTCCGGCTCTGTGACCTACGCCATCACCGTCGGCAACGACGCCGCGGCCTTCGCGCTGGACGCCGAAACCGGCGCGCTGACGGTGGCGGGGG
>JAPOXI010000089.1 GCA_026707185.1 Chloroflexota bacterium | reverse complement strand
GCACCTGGTATGCGGGCGCTTACTGGCGCTACGGCTTCCACGAGGACGGGGTGATTAGCGGACTGCGCGCGGCGCGTTCGCTACTCGCCAGCACATGAGCGGCACGAGTGCCCTGTATACGGGAGTCGTCACGCACCACCGACGCGAGCCGGCGTCCCACGGATTTCGATTTGATCTGTTCATGGTTTACCTGGATCTGGCGGAGTTGCCGGGACTGTTTGACGGGCGGTTGTTCTGGTCGGCGCGGCGTCCGGCGCTGGCCTGGTTTCGGCGCGGAGATCACTTTGGCGATCCGGACATGTCGCTGGACGAGGCGGTGCGTACACGCGTGGCGGAAGTGACGGGCCGTCGGCCCGAAGGACCGATTCGCCTGCTGACGCACCTGCGGTATTTCGGCTACGTGATGAACCCCATTAGCGTGTACTACTGCTTTACGCCCGATGAGTCTCGCGTGCAGGCGCTGGTGGTTGAGGTGACCAATACCCCCTGGGGCGAGCGGCACGTCTACGTCGTCGAGCCTGAGCCGGAGGCCAATGGTGAGCGGCTCAGGGCCGGCTTTATGAAGGCGCTGCACGTATCGCCGTTCATGCACATGGACCAGAGCTATCGGTTGACGGCCACCGTTCCGGGCGAGCAGCTGGGCGTGGGGATCGAGGTGGCACGCGGCGGAGCGCGGCTATTCGAGGCCAACCTGATGCTGCGCCGGAGGGCTTTCAGCGCAAGGAACCTGGCAATTGCCCTGGCGCGACATCCCTTGCTGACTTCCCGCGTTACCACGGCCATCTACTGGCACGCGCTGCGACTGTGGCTGAAGCGCGTGCCGTTCGTCCCGCATCCGGGGCACTAGCTCGGGCGGAGCTACCGGTGCGGTTCGTATGCTGGCGCGCCGCGTCCCAGCCGCTCTCGGTGACAGCCCCGCCATGACGACCCGCTACGAACCAAACTGGCACTCGCTACGCCGGCACCAGACGCCCCGCTGGTTCACCGATGCCAAGTTTGGCATCTATACCCATTGGGGCATCTACTGCGTGCCCGCGTGGGGGCCCAACGCCACCTGGTATCCCTACCGGATGTACCGGGAGGCCGAGCCGCATTACGCGCATCACGTGAAGACCTACGGGCACCCCTCGGAGTTCGGGTACAAAGACTTTATTCCCGACTTCACCGGCGCCAAGTTTGACGCGGACGAATGGGCTGATCTGTTCAGGCGAGCCGGAGCTCAGTTCGCCGGGCCAGTGGCGGAGCATCACGACGGGTTTGCCCTCTGGGACAGCGCGCACACCGAGTGGAACGCGGCGCGGATGGGTCCGAAGCGGGACGTCGTGGGCGAGTTAGCGCAGGCCGTTCGAAGCCAAGGCATGCGCTACATGGTGGCCATGCATCACGCCGAGAATTGGTGGTTCTTCCCGCACTGGCGGACGGATTTCGACACGTCCGACCCTCGATACGCCGGCCTGTACGGCGAGCCGCACAACCTGGACTTCCCGGTGCGCGACGTGGAGTGGGACGAGCAGGACAAGCCGAGCAGGGCGTTTCTGGAAACCTGGAAGGCGAAGCTGGTTGAGGTGGTGGACAAGTACGAGCCGGACTACATCTGGTTCGACTTCGGCCTGAAGGCCGTGCACGAGCAATACAAGCAGGACTTCCTGGCCTACTACTACAACAAGGAAGCCGAGTGGAACCGCGGGGTGGTGGTGACCTACAAGTGGGACAACCTGCCGCCGGGCGTGGGCGTGCTGGACATCGAGCTGGGCAAGATGCCCGATCAGGCGTATCACGAGTGGATTACCGATACGACGGTGGACGACGGCTCGGGCTGGGGATACCTGCGCGAGACCACGTACAAGTCGGCCACCGAACTGGTGCAGTACCTGGTGGACAACGTCAGCAAGAACGGCCTGATGCTGCTGAACGTGGGGCCGAAACCCGACGGGACGATCCCGGACGAGGCGGTGACGGCGCTGGAAGGCATCGGCGACTGGCTGCGCGTGAATGGCGAGGCAATCTACGGAACCACGCCGTGGTGGACCTATGGCGAAGGCCCGACCCAGATGTCCGTTTCAGGGGCCTTCAGCGACACCAAGGAGAAGCTGGCCTACCAGGGCAGCGACATCCGCTTCACGGTGAAGGGCAACGTGCTCTTCGCGATTTGCCTCGCCTGGCCCGAGCCGACGTTCACGATCGAGTCGCTGAAGACGCTGTATCCGGGCGAGATCCGGTCGGTGGAGTTGCTGGGAAACGACGGCGAGTTGGCGTGGCGCATGACGGCTGAGGGGCTGGAGATCGAACGGCCGGAGCGCCGGCCGTGTGACAGCGCCTACGCGTTCAAGATCACTCGCAACACGAGCATGTAGCCGCCGGCTCCCGGATTCGGTGTCACTCCCGGTCGTGCAGCCAGCGCCAGGCCCAGCGGACCTTGAGGTCGCGGTGGGTTGAGGTGCTGGAGTGGTCGAGGAAGGGGTAGACGTCGATCTCGCGCGGCTCGCAGGTCAGGCGGTTGTACGCGCCAAAGACGGTGGACGGCGGGCAGATGTCGTCGACGAGACCGACGCTGACCAGGGTCGGGCAGCGGACGCTTGGGGCGAGGTTGACCACGTCGAAGTAGCTGAGGGTGCGGAAAGCTTCGTCGTAACGGTCGGGATAGGCGCGGCAGTAGGCCCCGATTTCGCCATAGATGGTTTGCACGAGGCCGGCCGGGCCGGCGATCTGGGCGGCGCGCGGGAAGTCGCAGAGATAGGGGACTTCGGCCATCGCCAGCGCGACACTCGGCTCGAGCGCGGCCGTGGCCAGGGTAAGGCCGCCGCCCTGGCTGATGCCGGTGCAGCCGACGCGGTCGGCGCGCACGCGGGGATGTGACTGCAGGAAGCGAACGGCACGCACGCAGTCCACGTAGACCCGGCGGTAGTAGTAGGTGTCGGGCGATTGGATGCCCTGGGTCATCCAGCCGAGAGCGTGTCCGCGGGGATCGGCGTCCGGGTCGGTGCTGAAGCCGGTCTGGCCGCGGATGTCGATCGCGAAGACGACGAAACCCTGGAGCGCCCAGGCGGCGGCGTCAAAGACGGCGGCGCGGTTGCCGGTGTAGCCGTGGAAGATCACGATGCCGGGAAGTTCGGCAGCGCCGTCAGGGACCAGCAGCGTGCCGGCCACGCGGCCCTGGCCGTAGCCGGCGATGGTCACGTCCTGGGTGGTGAGACCATCAACTGGGTAATCGACTGGCTCGACGGTTTCGTCGAACGGGTGGTCCTGTTCGGCCAGGGTTTGGGCCCAGAAGTCGTCCAGGTCGTCCCGCGCGGTTGCCGGAGGGACGTATGTGCGGAGCTGTTCGATTGGCCAGTCAATGCTTGGCATCAGGCTTCATCCCCTATCCGTGGGCGGCTTCGTGTTGGGCGATCAGTTGCTCGGGGGTAATGCGGGCGATGACTTCGCCGATGAGGTCCAGCGCGGCGGCCTCGGCCCTGGGGAAGCGGACGCAGGACTTGCCCATGTTGAGCCGCTTGCCGCTTTGCTTGTAGGCCTCCACGAACCACTCGGTTAACTCGGGGTCGGCGTAGAGGCCGTGCAGGTAGACCGAAATGTGGCGTTTCTGAGCCGCCAGCGCGGCCACGCCGAGGGCCTGCCCGTTGTAGGTGTCCGGAAACCGCTCGAGCGGGATG
The DNA here is from genome assembly GCA_026707185.1 of Chloroflexota bacterium. The sequence continues at coordinate 22,611 of JAPOXI010000089.1, read as the reverse complement.
GCGTAGCCGATCATCCCGTACTGCATGCACTCCTCGAAGCCGTCCGGCAGGTTGGCCAGGATGACCTCGCGGACCTGCTGGATGTCGTCCCGCCGGTTCTCGGGGAGCTCGGCCAGGTACTCCCCGACCGTGGCTGCTTTGCTGGAAACCATGGGCGTGTTCCTTCCAGGTTAGATGCCGATGGCCATGGCGGTGGTGAGGGCGCCGTCGACGTAGAGGGTTTCGCCGTTGACGTAGGAGGCGTCGTCGGAGGCGAGGTAGACGACGGCGGCGGCGATTTCGGAGGGCTGGCCGACGCGACCGGCGGGGATGGTGGTGCCGATGGTGGAGGCGTTGAGGTTCTGGTCGGCGTAACGGTCGACCTGGATGGCGCCGGGGGCGATGACGTTGCAGGTGACGCCGTGGGGGGCGAGGGCAAGGGCCAGGGCGCGGGTGAAGCCGTTGATGCCGCCTTTGGTGGAGGCGTAGACGACGTTCTGCACCAGATGCACGTAGCCGTGGACGGAGCTGATGTTGATGATGCGGCCGGAGCCGCGCTGGACCATGTGGCGGCCGGCTTCCTGGCTGGCGGCGATCATGGCGATGAGGTTGATGTTGAAGAGGTCGGTCCAGTTCTGGGTGTCGCCTTCGAGGAAGTCCTCGCTGAGGGTCCAGCCGGCGTTGTTGACGAGGATGTCCAGTTGGCCGTAGCGGTCGATGGCGCCGGACACGACGCCGCGGGCGGTATCGGGGTCGCGGAAGTCGGCTTGCATGATTTCGACTTCGGCACCGTCGGCCCGCAATTCATCTCGAAGGGTCTCGGCCCCGGCGATGTTGGCGGAGGCGGAGACCATGAGGCGGCAGCCTTCCGCCGCCAGCCGTTTCGCAATGCCCTTGCCGATGCCGGTACCGCCGCCGGTAACGACGGCGACGCGTCCCTGCAGGTCTGCCATGGTTCGTCTCGCTTGAATTGAGGCTGGTGAATTGGGCGCATTCTGGCATTGAGCGGGAGCGGTGCGATTGGTTTGCGTCGTGTGACAAGCTTCAGATGGCGAATGGGCAACCTCTATCCGCACCGCTGGGCCGAACAATGGGATACCGGATGACCGGAGCGTGGTCGCGGTACCTGCGATTCGCAGTCCTGGCTCTGGTGCTGCTGATGGTTGCCTGTGGAGAGTCGGGCAGTCGTACACCTGATCCTGATGACCGTGACGACGGTGTCTTTGCCGAGCGGCGTTCGAAGCTCATGGCCGAAATCCGGGCGTCGGAGCGCGGGATTTCCGAGCCGGTACTGGCGGCGGTGGAGCGGGTGGACCGGCACCGGTTCGTGCGGCCTGAGAATGTGAACGAGGCCTACGAGAACCGGCCGCTCCCGATCGGCGAGGGGCAGACGATCTCACAGCCGCTGATCGTGGCGATGATGACGGAGGCGTTGGGGATTTCGCCGGGAGACCGGGTGCTGGAGATCGGGACCGGGTCGGGATACCAGGCGGCGGTGCTGGCGGAGATGGGCGCCAAGGTCTACAGCGTGGAGATTATTCCGCCGCTGGCCGAGTGGGCCGAGGAGAACCTGCGGGGCGCGGGCTACGAGGGCATTGAGCAGCGTACGGACGACGGCTATTTCGGGTGGGAAGACGAAGCGCCCTTTGACGGCATCATCGTGACGGCGGCGCCCGACCATGTGCCGCAGCCGCTGATCCGGCAACTCAAGGTGGGCGGGCGGATGATCGTGCCGGTCGGTCCGCCGGGGTTCTATCAGACGCTATGGCAGATCGAGCAGACGGCGGATGGGGTGGTGGCGGAGAACCTGGGGCTGGTGCGGTTCGTGCCGCTTACGGGGGAGATGTCGGCCGAGGATCCCTAGCGCGCCAGAGCGGAACGGCCACGGCATATGCCAGCGCCGCAGCCAGCAGGGTCCAGGCGAAGCCGATTGAGACGATGAGGATGGCGGCGACGATGGCGGCGGCGACGGAGGCCGTGCCGTTGACGGCCCAGGCCCAGGAGATGGCCGAACGGTCATTGGCCAGGGCGCGGACGGCGGCGGGCATGACGGTGCCGAGGGCCAGGGACGGTGAGGTCGCCAGGACAGCCGCGGCCAGGCGAACGGCTAGGGGCGCACCCAGGGCCAACGGGGCAGCGAGGAGCAGCCCACCCAGGAGAAACACGCTCATTGCGGCCATAAGGGCGGCCGTCCGCGGGAGAGGCCGCCACCAGCGCGAGGTCAGGCTGCCGAGGCCGGCCCAGGCGAGCATGGCGGCGATGCCGGTGGCAAAGGCGACGGTGGGGGCGTCGAGCACGAGGATGAGGCGTTGCAGCAGGGCGATCTGGGTGGCGGTGAAGGCGACGCCGGCGGCGGCGACAAAGGCGAGACGGCGGAGGCCGACACGGGTTGCACCGCGTCGGCGCTGGCCCATGAGCGGCGCGATCATGGTGAGCACGGCCGCGCCGGTGGCTGCCGCCGCCAGCGGGACGAGGACCAGGAATCCGGCTCCGCCGAAGGGTTGCCAGGTGCGTCCGGTGGTGGACAGGACGTCGCGCCACTGGGTCCAGTCGAAGTAGTGGAAGAAGTAGGGGCGGTCGTCGGTGACGGGTGTCCAGGTTGCCGGGGTCGATTCGCCACGGACGACGGCCTGGAAGGCTCGGAAGAGCCCGGTGTCGAGCAGGCGATTGAAGCGGTTGGAATCGGTTTCGTCGAGGTTCGCGTGAAACACCCAGTCGAAGCCGTCGCGCTCGAGGCCATCCGATAGGGCCTGGATCTCTGTCTCCGTAAAGGGCGCTGGCGAGGCGGCCATGGTGACGACTTCGAGGGAGCGCCAGGCCAGGACGTGCGAGGCGGGGTCGGTAATTCCGGATTGGCGAAGCGCGTCGAGCAGGGATGCCCACATGCGGACGGACTCGGATGGGGTGGCCTGCAGCCAGCGGGTGACGACGAGCCGGCCGTTGGGCGCCAGGGCGCGCCAGCCGTCGGCGAAGGCGTTGCGGGTGAGGGCGAAGGTCTCGCGGAGGCCGAAGGTACCGGCGGCGACGCCCTGGAAAGATTCGCGGAGGGGCCACACGATCAGGTCGTAGCCGGTGGCGGATCGCAAAACCGAACGGACCCCGCGATTCAGGATGCGGACATTCGTGTCGTTCAGGATTGTGTCGTCGCCTACCGCCTGCCAGGCATTGCGCAGCGCCGCGTCGGGCTGGACGAGGTCGATTTCGTCAATGCCGGCTCGGAGCAGGACGGCGGCGTCGAACGCGCCCACGGGATCCAGCAGCAGGGCCGAGTCCGCGGGCCGCACGGTGATGGCATGAGCGAGGGGGACGTGGTCGAGGGCTTCGGTTAGTGGGACGTTAAGTGCCGCCGCATTTCCGCCGTCAACGGTCAGGCCAAGGCGGGGTCGGGGTATCGGTCCGGTGTAGTTCAGGCTGAGGCCCGTGGCCGTGCGGAATCCGGCGTTCTCAAGGATGTCCACGCGTGAATTGGCGGAGAGCTGGGTTTCGAGGCGCCGGGCGTCCGGACGTTGCAGGGCCTGGGCGAGTTGTGAGTGGACGGAGACACGGGGCCCTGCCGGAGCGATGGCGATGGCTACGGCGATGAGGCCCAATCCCGACAGGGCGCCGATGGTGGCCGGCAGTCGAGAGGCCAGGAGCAGCGGCGCGGCCATGGCCAGCGCCCCGGCGAGCAGGATCGTGGCAGCCGATCCAACGAGGCCAAGGAGCGGCACGGCCAGGGCCGCGCCGGCGGCCGATCCGGCGAGACTCGCGCCGTAGGTTGTGCCCGCACCCGCCGGGCTGTGACGCAAGGCGGCAACCACGGCGACCCCGGCGCAGGTGAACGGGACGGCGGCCACGATGAAGAAGAGGGCCAGCCATCCCAGCTGGCTGGCGTCAGCGCCGATGCGATAGGTGTCCAGCGGAATGCGATCGGCCGTGACGTAGGCGCCGAGGGCGGTGAGGGCGAAGAGCGCGCCGGCCCAACTGATCGCCGTTTGCGGCGTGGCGCGGGCCAGGCGCGCTGAAGTTGCGGTAAGGGTTCCGGCCGCGCCGATGCCCAGCAGGGCCATGGCGATGGCGACGAAGGCGAAGTGGTGGCCCTGCGCGATCGCATAGACGCGAGTGAGAGCGATCTCGAACAGCAAGCTAGCCGCAGAAACTAGGACAAGACCGCCGACGAGCCTGTATCTCACTGAATCACGACCGTCGCGATGCGCCGCTCGGTAGATCGTCACACGCGAGGTGGCTTTTGCCTGCGGATGGTCAGCCGGCGCAAGCCATGTCATTGGGCACGAGCCGTACCTGCCTCACCCTCGCTGGCTGGCGCTAGCTGCCTCCGTAACCGGACCTGAGTTCGATGCGGTGTTCGCCGGGTGATAGCCGCACGCTAACGGTATCGGGGGTTCGTTTCACGCCGGCGTAAGGGTTTCGCAGGTCGTGGATCCGGTTATTGACGACGAGCGTTTGCGGCCGTTCGGCGTTCCGATCCAGCGTGACGTCAGCTTCCACGCCGTCGGGGAGATCGGCGGTGAGGGCCAGGCCGGTGCCGGTTCGTTCCCAGGACACTTGTAGGTCGCCGTGGGGCGTGGGGACCACACCGTTGGCCCAGTCCAGCACGCCGGGGTGCGGGCGAATCCGGCAGGTCTGAAAGCCCGGACCGGTTGGGGTCACGCCCAGCAGATCGGTCGTCAGCGCCACGCCGGCTCCCACCGCGCTCACATGGGTGAGGCTGCGCGGAGCGGCCCGACGCATCTGGTGGCGGGTGGCGACCTGCTCGTCGGAGGTGATGGGGTCGTGATGCGAGATGAAGGGTCCCCACGCTTCCCAGACCGTGGGGTTGTCCATGAGTTCCAGCATGGGGCGAAAGCGCTCGCGGACGCCGTTCAGGGCCTGCGTCGACAGCCCGATGCGCAGCAGCGCGGTGAGCACGTCGCCGAAGTAGGCGGGAGTTGCCGGCGTCAGCGACGGGGCCCGGGCGCTGAGGCTGGTGGCGCTCCGCTGGGCCTGTTTGGACGTCGCCACGCCGTGGATCAGGGCCAGCGCGTTGCCGTGTTCGCTGGCGAGTCCCGTCAACTCCCCGCGGTGGTGGCTGTCTTCGTACAGGCCGCGCTCGGGGTTCCAAAAGACGCGGCGAATCCGTGCCCGAACCGATTGAGCGATGCCGTACCAGCGGCGCGCGTCCGCCTCGTGATCCAACTGCTCGGCCAGCCAGGCGGCGGCCTCCAGGCCAATGGCGTAGAAGATGTTGGTGCCCAGGTTGGCGCCTCGCAGGTCCACGGGGGCCCAGTCCAGCCAGTTCCAGCCGGGCAGGTCACGCAGCAGACCCAGGTTGTCCCGGTACGGTTCGAACCAGTCGATCTGCCGCTGCACGCTGGGGTACAGGTCTTCGGCTACGTCGCGTCGCCCGGTGAAGAGGTAGTGCTCACGAACGTTCAGGCTCCAGGCCAGCAGGTGCTGGGGGATGAAGATGCGTGGATCGATCCGGGCCGGCGGAAACGTGATCTCCAGCCTGCCGTCGCCCCGATCCGTGGCGGGAAAGGTACGCAGCAGCCGGTCGGCCAGCGACAGGTCGCCGTAGGCCAGGTACATGCCCTGGATGCCCTGGCGCGGGTCGCCGCCGGCCCACTGCGCGCGCTCGCGCCAGGCGTCGCCGGTCAGCGTGTCTTCCATGTTGAGATAGACGGTGTCGGCGCAGGCCGTCCACAGTTCTGTAAGGAGGGGATCGGCGCAGGCGAAGGCGCCGCGCCGCTCGGCCGGGTACTCGTACGAGTTCAGCGAGATGCCGCGGATGCGGACCGGGGCGTCGGGGCTGCGGACGGTGAGATGCAGGTAGCGGAACTGGCGATAGGCCGCCACCTCCCAGACCTGCTCATCGCCGCGGGTCAGGTAGCGGTCCGCAATTGGGAGCCTGGACGGCACGCGGTTGTCGACCAGGAGTTGGTCATAGGTCAGGTCCAGCTTCGCGCCCGGCGGGGCGTCCAGCCGGAGGCGGGGAAAGCCGAAGACCTGGCGGCCGAAGTCAAGCACCAGGTAGGGCTGGCGGATGCCGTGCCCGGCGACGAGGGCGCCCTGGAACACGGCGGTAGCGTCGTCGCCAGTGAGGACGGCTTCCGGCCGCTCGGCACGCGCGTGTTCCAGGGGAAGCCGGAGCTCGGCGGCCAGGAGGCGCGCCACGTCGAGGCTTGATCGGCGGCGGCGTTTCGTGGGCGGGCCGTAGGCGAACGCGGGTGGTTCCTGGTCGACCACCTCGCCCACCGTCACCACGCGGGTTGGTCGGACCTCGCGCTCTCGCAGCAGCGGCGTCGAACGCGGCTCCAGCAGGAACCAGTCCAGCTCGCGGGGCGGGATCTCCCAGGCCCGGGACCAGGTCGAGTCGTCGAAGTCCACCCGCATCCAGTCCGGCGGGTCGGCGCTGGCGTCATAGACCTCGGGGCTGCCGAAGGTTCCCTCGAGCGGCGGCACGTCCCGGCTCCAGGCCGTGGCCGGTCGCAGATTCCAGCGGGAATCCGTTCCGAAGACCTCCGGCGTGCCGTCCGGTCGTGTGATCTCCAGTTCCGCCCAGAGACCGGCGCGTTCGCCCACGGTGTAGGCGTTGCCGCTCTGCGAGTGCCAGCCCTGGCCCCGGCCCGCCGCGCCGTAGTGGTAGGCGCGGACTGCGATGAGGTTTGCGCCTGAACGGAGGCTGGAGGCTACGTCGTACGTGTCGTAGCTCTTGCGCCTGGGATCGCTGCGCGCCGGGCCGCGGCCCATGAATGCCCCGTTGACGTACAAGGCATAGCGATCCGATGCGGTGATGTGCAGGCGCGCCCGGCTGGGCTGGTGGGCGAGGGCAAACGAGCGGCGGGCGTACAGATAGCAGTGGTAGGGCCTGGGCTCGCCCCGGCACCAGATCCAGACGCCGGTCCGTTGACTCGACGGCGACACGCCGGCCCTCATCCGCAAGCCTCCACGCCGCAGGGACCGCGGTCGGCGGCTCTAAACATAGGGCATCGCGACGATGTCCGCGCGGAGCGCAGGGTGTGACAAGCTGCGAAATGTGGGTCTTTGACGGCCGGGGATGCCAGGTGTTCTGGAAGCGGCGGCGTGGGCGCGCGAAGCTGATGGCCGAGATCCGGCGGGCCGGCATCGTGCATTCCGAGCCGGTGCTGGCGGCCATCGAGCGGGTGGAGCGCCGCCACTTTGTCAGGCCCGATGACGAGCGCGAGGCCTACGACAACGCGCCGCTGCCGATCGGCCGTGGGCAGACCATTTCGCAGCCGCTGGTGGTGGCGCTGATGTCGGAGGCCCTGGCCATTGGGTCCGGCGACCGGGTGCTGGAGGTCGGGACGGGGTCGGGGTACCAGGCGGCGGTGCTGGCGGAGATGGGCGCCAGGGTATTCAGCGTGGAGATCATCCCCGCGCTCTCGGACTGGGCGGCGGCGAACCTGCGGAACGCCGGGTATTGCGGCATCGAGCTACACACCGCCGACGGCTTTTTCGGCTGGGAAGAGCACGCGCCCTACGACGCCATCATCGTCACGGCGGCGGCCAGCCGGATTCCGCGCCCGCTGATCCCCCAGCTGCGTGTCGGCGGCCGGCTGGTCGTTCCCGTGGGATCGAGCGCCTGGGATCAGACGCTGTGGGTGGTGGAGCGGACTGACGAGGGCGAGACGTCAACCAACCTTGGCCCGGTGCGCTTCGTGCCGCTCACCGGCGACGGGCAAAACGCCGCAGGCTGAGCGGCCGGCCTGGCCCGGATCAGACTCCTGGCTCGTCGCCGAATCGGTCGTGCTCCTGGGGCGGGCCGTCGAACTCCAGCGCGATGACCGTGTCGATGGGATCGGGAGCGTAGGCCGGCAGGCCGCGCAGCCAGACGCGGTGGCCGTGTTGCTCCACGGCGACCGGCGCATCCGATCCCAGCAGGCGCGCACTGAGGATGCGTCCGCCCACGCCGCCGACCACGATCTCCTCGCCGGGCCAGCGCCAGCAGTGCAGGTACAGCGTGTTGCCGATCTTGGTATGGGTGCGGCCCGCGCTGCTGATGCGCAGCCGGTCGGCGGTCGGTTCGCTGCCGTAGATCGATTCGCCGTAGACGTCCAGCCAGCGGCCCATGGCGCGCAGCCGCTCCACGCTCTCGAATGGGATGCGGCCGTCGGGGTCGGGGCCCACGTTCAGCAGGTAGTTCCCGCCGCCGTTGGCCGCGGTGACCAGGTAGTGAATGAGCTGCCGTGGGGACTTCCACTCGCGGTCGATGGTGGAGTAGCCCCAGGTGGTGTTCATGGTCATGCAGCTTTCCCAGAGCCGATCCGCCGAGGGCGTGACGTGCTGCTCGGGCGTATCAAAGTCCTCCGGCTGCATGGAGCGGTTGTTGATGAGGATGTCGGGCTGCAGAAGCCGGACTTCGGCGTTGAGCGGGGTCGAGTTCCAGTCCTCGGGCGTGTAGGGCCAGCCGCCGTCGTACCAGAGCACCGATAGGTTGCCGTAGCCAGTGCAGAGTTCCAGCACCTGCGCATGGACGTAGTCCAGAAACTCCGCCCAGCCCTCCGGGTCGCGGGCCTTGCCGCGGAAGTAGGCCGGGTAGCGCCAGTCCAGCAGCGAGTAGTAGAAGCCGTAGCGCATGCCGCGCTTCTCGCAGGCGTTGACAAACTCGGCCAGCAGGTCGCGCCTGGCGGCCGTCCTGGGAGCCGTGAAGTCGGAGACCTGGGAGTCCCAGAGGCTGAAGCCCTCGTGGTGACGCGAGGTCAGGATCATGTAACGCATGCCCGCGTCCTGGGCCAGCGCCACCCACTCGTCGGGGTTGTAGTGCTGGGGATCGAAGTGGTCGGCCAGACCGCGGTATTCGTCAGGAGGGATGCTCTCCTGATACATCGTCCACTCGTGGCGGGCCAGGAGGGAGTACAGACCCCAATGGATGAACATGCCGAAGCGGGCGTCGTGCCACCAGGAGAGCGCGGCGGGGGATGGCATTGGGATGTCCTTGGATTGCGGTGGTGAACCTCAGCAGCATGCGACGGTCTGTGCAGGTTGGGCAACGAATACACGGCATTCCGGCGTCGGTTCTGGCCTGCGGTAGCCTCAGCGACGAATGGCTCCATCCTTCGGCTGCCTGATGTCTGACCTTCCGTCTCGCCTCACCCGACCACTCAACCCGATGCCTGCCGAAGTTGAACGCGCCCTGATTCATGCCGGCCTGATGGAGGCCTACCAGGCGCGCCCTCCATACCAGCGGAACGACTACCTGGGCTGGATCGACCGGGCCAAGCGCCCCGAGACCAAGGCCCTCCGGCTGCAACAGATGCTGGACGAACTAGAACAGGGCGACGTGTATATGAAGATGGCCTGGAGGGCGGGAAGGCCCGGCGGGTTGAAATCGCCAGCTGGCTAGGCGCCCACTCCCCAGCCAAGTCAATTTTGATACTCGTACCGATACGCGGTACACTCCAGAGTGATTCGGACAATCCGACACCGTGGGCTCAAGCGGCTCCACGACCAAGGCGATGCCAGTAGGCTGCGAGCGGATCAGCGGGAGCGAATCAGGGTTGCTTTGACGATGCTTGACTCGGCGCGGTCACCAGACGACCTGGCGGTTCCGGGATTTCGATTGCATCAACTGAAGGGACGTCTTCGAGGATTCTGGAGCATGAGGATCACTGGAAATTGGAGGATTGTCTTTCGATTCGACGGTGACGACGTCTTCGACGTGGACTTCGTCGACTACCACTAGGTCAAAGGAGAAATAAATGCCGATGTACGATCCCCCGCATCCGGGACGTGGTATTCGGATGACTTGCCTTGAGCCGCTGGGCCTTAGCGTGACCGATGCGGCTAAGGGGCTGGGTGTGGCGAGACATACGCTCTCGCGCGTATTGAATGGGCACGCGGCGATTTCGCCGGAGATGGCGATTCGACTCGAAAAGGCCGGCTGGTCGAATGCCGAGTTTTGGTTGCGTCTCCAGGCCGCCTACGACCTGGCGCAAGCTCGCCAACGGCAGGACCAGATCACGGTGGAAGCTTCGTTGCTTGAGGCCCGGCCGGCGGGCTGACCGTCTACGACCGGAGGTCGTCTCTAGCGGCTGACCAGCAGTGCCGCAGCCAATCCGGGGCGCGCCGGTGCTGACGGGCAGCCGACTGCGGAGGGCCACCGTACCGCCCGCGGCCGCGCGATCTTCGGAGTGAGGGAACGAATGGCGCCGTGCTTGCGTAGTCTCTTCAAACGGAACACGGCTTCCCGAACCGGATGATGCGCACCCGCCTGCCAGTGCATGCTCAGTGGCGCAGCCTGCTGAGGGCGCTGGGCCCGTTGCTTGCGGCCGTGTGCCTTGGGCTGGTCGCGGCCTTGCAGCCCGCGGTGCAGGCGCAGGGTCCCAGTCCCGGCCCCGCGCTGCTTCCGACGGAGGCGGCCGAGCCCCCGAAGCCGGATCAACGGTTCGTGACCGTGAGCAGCGGCAACTTTCACGCTTGTGCCCTACGGGCGAATGGCGACGTTCTGTGTTGGGGGGCCGGACCGCCTGGTGAGACGGCCGAGTACGGCCCCGTTGACTTCGGCCAGGCGTCGCCGCCGGCCGGCAAACGCTTCGTGGCCATCAGCAGCGGCGGGTTCCACAGCTGCGGCCTGCGGGACGATGGAAGCGTGGCGTGCTGGGGCGCTGGCCTGGGCGATCTGTCCGAGAGCCTGGGGCAGGTGGGGTTGGGACAGACCTCACCTCCGGTTGGCGAGGCCTTTACCGCCATCAGCAGCGGCGGTACGCACACGTGCGGGCTGCGTGGGGATGGCTCGGTGGCCTGCTGGGGAAGTGACGAGTCCGGTCAGGCGTCGCCGCCTGAAGACGAGCGGTTAACGGCCATCACCAGCGGCGCCAATCACTCCTGTGGCGTTCGCGAGGACGGAACCGTCGTCTGCTGGGGGCCGGAGCCGGGGCCGGGTCCGTTTGGCGGCTGGGAGGCTCCGCCAGAAGCCGCGTTCGGGTCGATCGAGGGGGCCCACGGCTATACGTGCGGGGTTCCGCTGGAAGGCCCGCCGGTCTGCTGGGGGAGCTATTCGGAGACTCCCAATCTCGCGAGGTATCCGCCGCCGGACCTCTGGCTCATTGCCGTCAGCGGCGGCGGGGCACACGCCTGCGGGCTCCAGAAGGACGGAATGCCGATGTGCTGGGGCGATCTGGCGGACAGCCCGCCGCCGGGGCAGCGCTTCGCGTCGCTCAGCAGCGGGATGGGGCACACCTGCGGGATACGCGCCGACGACGGCACGGTGGCCTGCTGGGGCGACGATTCGTACGGGCAGGCGTCCCCGCCCGCCGGTGCGCGGTACCTGGGGTCAGAGCCCATCCCGCCCGATCCCTACGACCCTGGGGCGCCGCTGGTGGCCCTGAGCAGCGGTGGTCGACACGTCTGCGGCATTACCAGCGAAGGCTTCGCCTGGTGCGCAGGCAACGACTCGTACGGTCAGGCATCGCCGCCGCCCGGTGTGAAGTTCGCCTCCATCAGCAGCGGCTCGTTTAACACCTGCGGCATCCGCCTGGATGGCGTGGCGGTCTGCTGGGGGGATGACGAGGACGGTGAATCCTCGCCGCCGGCAGGCGAGCGGTTCGTCTCAATCAGCAGCAGCGCCGGCCGAACTTGCGCCCTGCGCGAGGACGGGACGCCGGTCTGCTGGGGCCGCGAGAGCGCCGAAGAAACGGCGGCGGTGGCGACGGAGCAATTCAGCGCCATCAGTGCCGGCTGGGGCCACGCCTGTGCGCTGCGGGCGGACGGCACGCCCGTCTGCTGGGGGAGTAACTGGGGAGGTCAGGCCACGCCGCCTGAGGCTCAGAAGTTCATGACCATCAGCAGTAGCTGGACCCACACCTGTGCCCTGCGAGAAGACGGCGCGGCCGTCTGCTGGGGCCGCGATGAGTATGGCCAGGCCTCGCCGCCGGAGCACGAGCGCTTCGTGGACATCAGCACGAACACGTACCACACCTGCGCGCTGCGAGAAGACGGCACGCCCGTATGTTGGGGCGCAGCCGATCCCTGGGGGGACTACGGCCAGGCGTCCCCCCGCCCAGGGGAACGGTTTGTGTCGGTGAGCAGCGGCGACAACTTCACCTGCGGCTTGCGGTCGGACGGCACCTACGCATGCTGGCGATTCGGCCCCGCAAAGCTCGGGTTCGACCTCGAATCCGTCGGCCGCGAACGATTCTGGGCGGTAAGCGATCGTGCCCTGACTTCAGCCAGCAGCGGCAACCGATATACCTGTGCGATCGATTCAGGCGGCGCGCTGCGGTGCTGGGGTCTGAACGACTACGGACAGGCGGAACCGCCTGCGGAGGGGACGTTCATTGCGGTTAGCAGCGGTGGGCGGCATGCCTGCGCCCTGCGCGACAGCGGCGAGGCGGTCTGCTGGGGCGATGCAGCGGATGGCCGGACCGAGCCGCCGGCCGGCGATCGCTTCGTCGCGATCAGCAGCGGATGGGCCCATACCTGCGCCCTGCGTGAGGACGGATCGGCCGCGTGCTGGGGCAGGGACCACAGCGGCCAGGCCTCGCCGCCAATAACCGAACGCTTCAGCGCCATCAGCAGCGGGCGCACGCACACGTGCTCGCTGCGCCAGGATGGGTCGGCGGTGTGCTGGGGCCGGGATGACGACGGCCAGGCCTCGGCGCCGGAAGGCGCGCGGTTTACCACCATCAGCAGTGGCTCGGATTACACCTGTGCCCTGCACGAGGACGGCAGCCCGTTCTGCTGGGGCGATCCGGATGACGAGACGGCAACGCCGCCGTATGTCGACCGCTTCGTCGCGATCAGCAGCGGCCCGGATCACGCGTGCGGACTGCGCGCCGACGGCACGCCGGTCTGCTGGGGCGAACGAAATGCGGTGGCTCCGCCGGGCGAGCACTTCGACGCCATCAGCATCGGTGCCGTGCATACCTGCGCGCTGCGTGCGGACGGAAGCCCCGTCTGCTGGGGCAGCGGCTTCGTCACGCCGACCGAGTCGGCCGTGCGTTCACAGTTCGAGACGGTCAGTGTTCAGAGCTTTGTGTCCATCAGCAGTGGCTACGGGCACGTCTGCGCGCTGCGCGAGGACGGATCGGCCGCCTGCTGGGGTTCGAGCGAAGCTGGACAGACCGCGGCGCCGCAGGGCGAGACCTATTCCTCGCTGACCAGCGGCGGCTCGCACACGTGCGGGTTGCGGCCGGACGGCGTGGCGGTCTGCTGGGGCTACAACGAGCAGGGCCAGGCGACGCCGCCCGACGGCGAGCGGTTCACGGCGCTCACCAGCGATAGCTATCACACCTGTGGACTACGTAGCGACGGCACCGCGATTTGCTGGGGGCGAGACGACTACGGTGAGGCGACGCCGCCCGAGGGCGTGGCGTTCACGGCGCTGAGCGCCGGCGAGCGCCACACCTGCGGCGTGCGCAGCGACGGCGTGGCGGTCTGCTGGGGAGACGACGAGCACGGCAAATCGACGCCAACGCAGGCCGAGCGATTCGTTGACGTGAGCAGCGGCGAGGCGCACACCTGCGCGCTGCGGGCCGACGGTACGCCGGTCTGCTGGGGGATGGCCGGGAGCGTGACGTCACCGCCGCACGGCGTGACGTTTACCGACCTGAGCAGCGGCCGAGAGCACTCGTGTGGATTGCAGGCGGACGGGACCCCGGTCTGCTGGGGCTCAAACGCCGGCGGCTACGAAACTCCTGGCGGGCGAGCCTTAGCGCCGCACGGCGAGAAACTCAGTGCGGTGAGCAGCGGCGGCGACTTTACGTGCGGCCTTCGCACGGACGGGACACCGGTCTGCTGGGGTGGGCGTTTCGAGTCCGGCGCGCCGCGCTATCCGCCGATCGCCGGCGGCCCATTCGTTGCGGTCAGTAGCGGGGAGTTGCATACCTGCGCGCTGCGTGACGACGGCGCGCCACTCTGTTGGGGCGACGATTCCCACGGTCAGGCGTCGCCGCCAGCGGACGAGCGCTTTGTGGCTCTGAGCAGCGGCGAGCACCACACCTGCGGGCTGCGCGAGGACGGTGGCGCGGTGTGTTGGGGATCCAATCGCAACGGCCGGTCAACGCCGCCGTCCGGTGAGCAGTTCACGGCGCTCAGTAGCGGCTCAAGCCACAGTTGCGCGTTGCGGGCGGATGGATCCGCGGCGTGCTGGGGACGCAACGACCAGGGGCAGGCCTCGCCGCCAGCAGCCGAAACGTTTGTGGCGATCGGCAGCGGCGGCGAGCATACCTGCGGCTTGCGCGATGACGGGTCCACCCTCTGCTGGGGCGCGAATGACCGATTCAGCAGCCGGGACAAGCCCTGGCCGCCTGAGGACGAGCGCTTTGTCGCCCTGAGTGTTGGGCCGAACCATACCTGTGGACTTCGAGCAGATGGCACGTTCTGGTGCAGCACCGACTTCAATCAGTGGTCCGGGGAATACGAGCACGAGCGGTTCGTTTCCATCAGCAGCGCCCGCGAGCGCCTCTGCGGCCTGCGGGAAGACGGTTCGGTCGCCTGCCTTGGCGACTTTCGTATTTACCTTCCGGTCAACCAACCGTTCGTGTCGCTCAGCAGCGGGGCTCGGCACACCTGTGGGCTGCGCGAGGACGGCGCCATCCTGTGTTGGGGTCAGAACAACCGGGGCCAGGCGTCGCTCGAGGAACGGCACGGAACGTCTTGGCGTGGCGAGCGATTCACGGCCGTGACCGCCGGCAGCCGCTACGCGTGCGCGCTTCGCCAGGATGGGACACCCACGTGTTGGGTGGCGCCTGACTCCACATGGTCTTCACCACGCGACATTCCAGTGCCACCGGACGAGCGGCTGATGTCGATCAGCGGCGGGTCCGGATACGTCTGTGGCCTCCGCGAGGACGGGACTGCGGTGTGCTGGGGGGAGGACTGGAACGGTCGAGCCGTGCCGCCGGAAGGCGAAGTGTTCGGGGCCATTAGTGCCGGTTCGGGGCACACGTGCGCGCTGCGTCCGGACGGCACGCCCGTGTGCTGGGGGAGCGACGATGACGGATACGGTCGGAACGTCGGCGCGGCGTCGCCGCCGACTGGCGAGCGCTTTACGACCATCGCCGTGGGCGCCTTCCACACCTGCGCCCTGCGCGAGGATGGAACCCCGGTGTGCTGGGGTAGCAATGAGGACGGGCGCGGCAACCCCGTTGGTCAGGCTTCACCGCCCAGCGGCGAACGATTCACGACCCTGAGCAGTGGGCCGGTCCACACCTGCGCCTTGCGCGAGGATGGGACGGCCGTCTGCTGGGGTGAAAACCACGACGGCCGGTCATCGCCACCGCAGAACGAGTCGTTCATCGCGATCGACAGCGGCGCCGAACACACCTGCGGTATCCGCGCCGACGGTTCGGCCGTCTGCTGGGGACAGAATTGGAACGGCCAGGCCTCGGCGCCGGCGGGCGATACATTCGCCGCCATCGGCAGTGGGCAGGACTTCACCTGCGCCCTGCGCGAGGACGGAACCGCGACGTGCTGGGGCGAGGGGTACCTCCGCCCGCCCGATGTGACACCGCCGTACACCCCGCCAGCCCCGCCGTTGCCCAGCCCGCTGCCAGCGTTCGTGGCCGTCAGCTGCGGAGCGTTCCACACCTGTGCGCTCAGCGAGGACGGTCAGGCGATTTGCTGGGGTGGCCGGTCCGGGCTTCGGCCGGTGTGGCCGCCGGAGGGTGAGCGGTTTGTCGCGCTCAGTGGCGGGTGGAGTCACACGTGCGGGCTTCGCGAGGACGGAATGGCCGTGTGCTGGGGTATCGGCGCCGCCGTGAACGAGTCGCCGCCCGTTGGGGAGACGTACGTGGCCTTAAGCAGCGGTGGTAGCCACACCTGCGGCTTGCGCGACGATGGGACGGCCGTCTGCTGGGGTAGCAACGAGGACGGGCGCGGCAACCCCGTTGGCCAGGCTGCACCTCCCAGCGGCGAACGGTTCACGACCCTGAGCAGTGGTGCGGTCCACACCTGCGGCCTGCGCGACGACGGGACGGCGGTCTGCTGGGGACGCGACGACGAAGGCCAGGCCTCGCCGCCCGCCGACGAGCGCTTTACGGCAATTGCCAGCGGCGGCGACCACACGTGCGGGTTGCGCGCCGATGGGACCGTCCTTTGCTGGGGCGATAAGTCAGCCTCTTATGCGACGCCGCCCGTGGGCGAGACCTTTGTAGCTATCAGCAGCGACGACCACCGCACCTGTGGGCTCCGCGGCGATGGGACCGTGCTCTGCTGGGGATCCTTCCGACCCGGCGAAGACACGTCGCCCGACGACGTGCGGGTCACCACCATCAGCCTGGGTCGCGCACACACCTGTGGACTGCGCGCGGACGGAACCGTCGCTTGCTGGGGGTCCGATGACGAGGGCCAGGTGTGGCCGCCCCGATGAGGCTGGAAAAGGTGCCGATGGCCCGCATGAACGTCAGCCGCTCGTCCGCACATGGGGCGGGTCGGCGACTCTTGTCGGCTTGCTCGGCTCCGGCGATTCGGCTGATTGCAGGCCTTCGTCGGTTGAGCGGCAGAGCGAGGCCATTGCGCGGACGGCTGCAACCTCTCACCCCAAGACGTAGGTTCCAGGCTGTGGCGGCGCCATGGTTCTTCGTCGCGCTGGCCGCGCTGCTGCTGGCGCTTGGTGTGAGCCTCACGACCCGGCCGGTGCATGCACACAGCCGCACTCCGCCGTGCGAGAGCTTCGGTCTCCGCGGCGTTCACGTGATGAATGCCCAGAACTCCGTGCAATGGAAGCCCGGTGGCTCCGCACTGCTCTTCATACACCACGACCAGCTCTACCAGGCGACCGCGGACGGGACACGCGTGCACGGCACGTTTGAGGTGCCGTACGAGGCCCATATCGAGTCGCGGTCGTATATCAAGGTCTACCTGTCCCACGCCGACGTCTCGCCTGACGGGACGCGGGTGGCGTACTCCGTCTGCTGGGACTCCTTTACGTTCTGGGACAGCCCGCCAAGGGAACCGCCGGACGAGGAGTCCCGCGCGGTCGACGCTCCGATCACCACCGTGTTCTTCGAAGTCGCCGTCTGGGATGCGACCACCGACGAGGTGGACTACCTGGCCGTTGGCAGCGTGCCCGTGTGGTCGCCCGACGGCACCCGCCTTGCGTTCTTGTCCGATTACAACTACGCCGATCCGCCGGACGGCGGACGGACACGCGTGGAGGCCGACCCGGGGCTGTTCAGCATGGCTGCGGACGGCTCCGACATCCAGCGCCTGGCGCCGGCGGACCATGGGGACGTCGGCCTACCGCCCCGCTGGTCGCCGGACGGGCAGCGCCTAGCCTTTGTGCGTGGCGTGGGTTCGGCGGAGCCGGCGGTTTACACGGTGGGGGCCGACGGCTCCGACCTCAGGCAGGTCTCGACCGTGGCCAGTCTTCCGTCGTGGTCGCCCGACGGCGAGCGATTGGCGCTGGCGTTGCCCGACGGCGAAGAGGTGGCGCTGTACACCATCGCAGCGGACGGCTCGGACCCGCGCCGGCTGACGACGATCGAGGGCTGGCAGAGCCAGGGGTGGAATAAAGAGTCGTATGCGGAAGATCCGTCGGTTGCCTGGATTGAGACGGTGGCCTGGTCGCCGGATGGATCGAAGATTCTTTTTACGTGTGGATGGGCGTCGGTCTGCGTGGTCGACGTGGATGGGAATCCCGTTGGAACATCGCCGGAGAACCTGGGGGAGCTACACGGACCTGTCTGGTCGCCCGACGGAGCGCGAATCGCGATTGGCATTGGCGCTGAGGTCGACCCCTATTCGCGGAGAGTGCCCGAGATTCTCTACACGATGAGGCCCGATGGCTCCGACCTACAGGTTCTTGTGACCCTGGGCGTCGGGCTGGTGGCCGAGAGCGTCAGAGCGGCCGACCTTGCGACGCGGCGTGCGGCCTGCGACGGCGGCTACGTAGTCCCCGAGCCCGGTGCGAATCCCGGCCTGGTGGGCGACTGCCAGACGCTGATGAATCTGCGTGATTGGCTGTTCGGCGGCGTGGCCACGAACTGGAATGCCGGGACGCCGATCGACGAGTGGGTGGGGCTAACCGTCGAGGGCTCGCCGCGGCGGGTGACGGGGCTGAGGGTGGGAAGCGGCAGATACGGCGATGCCGTGACCGCGGGTGTTATTCCGCCTGAACTCGCGAATCTACCCAAGCTGCGGACGCTCGAGCTCGCCGGCAACCAGATTTCGGGCAACATTCCGCCGGAACTCGGGCAACTCGCCGAGTTGGAGACGCTGGACGTCGCCGGGAATCAGCTTTCGGGAAGGATTCCGGCAGCGCTCGGCGATCTGGGCTCGCTGCGCAGCCTGAACCTGTCGGGTAACCGGCTGTACGGCGGGATTCCGCCGGAACTGGGCCAGCTGACGAGCCTTGAACTCCTGGACCTTGCCGGGAACGATCTGACCGGTGAGATCCCCGCGGAACTAGGCGACCTTTCCAGCCTGCAGCGGCTCCTCCTTCGGGAAAACGAGTTCGGCGCGACGATTCCGGGCGAACTTGGTCAACTCGTCAACCTCAGAGTGCTGGACCTCGCGGAGAGTGATTTCGCGGGCAGCATCCCGCCCGAACTCGGCGACCTGTCCGGGCTGGAGACGCTGGACCTCTCCAACAATGAGCTGACGGGCGACATTCCGCCCGAGCTTGGCGGGCTGCGAAACCTGACGGGGCTGAATCTCGGCGAGAACGACCTGACGGGCCTGATTCCCTGGGAACTGGGCTGGCTGACGAAGCTGACGGACCTGCAGTTCGGGGGCAACCAACTCACCGGGCGAGTCCCGGTGGCCGTGGGGTCGATGTACGACTTGTGGTCGCTGGGACTGTGGGGCAATCAACTCGAAGAGTGCCTGCCCTTCCACCTGAACAGACGTGAGCCGCCGTACATCAGCCCGCGCGAGTGGGCGACCTGCGAGGCCGGTTCATACGCCTTCAACGTTCGAGACGACGCGTTGCCCGGGGCCAGCGTGGGCCGGGTGTTTATCCCCGGCCGGCTGGAGGACACGGTCAGCTACGTGATCGCGGGCGGCAACGAGGGCGGGGCGTTTGCCATCGACGCCAGCAGCGGCCGGATTACCGTTGCCAGCGAACTGGATGCTTCAGCGGTCGATGCCTATGCGCTGACGGTCGCGGCAAGTGATGGAATCGGCGAGCTGGTCCGCGTGGAGATCCAGGTCAATCCAGCGCCGTCGCCGCCGACCTGTGCGAGTGGAATCGCCGTTCCCAATCCGGAGGACAATCCCGGGCTGGTGAACGACTGCCGGATCCTGCTTGAAGCGCGGAAAGTTCTGGTCGGGCGGTCCTGGCTGAATTGGAGCGCCGAGGCGCCGATGGAGCAGTGGGAAGCGATCGAACTCGGCGGCACGCCGCGACGCGTCCTGGCGCTGGAGATTCGAGGGCCCCACGGCGGCCGGCGCATCCCGCCCGAGCTTGGAGGCCTGAGTGCCCTGCAGCGACTGGTGCTCTTTAACAACCGATTGTGGGGCCCCATACCGAGCGAACTTGGCCAACTCAGCGAGTTGCGCGAACTCGATCTGTCGAATAACGCCTTCTCGGAGGCGATTCCGCCGGAACTGGGTCAGCTTGCCAACCTGACGCACCTGAACCTCTTCGTCAATCGACTAACCGGGCAAGTTCCAGCGGAACTCGGACAGCTGACGAATCTGCGGGAATTGCACCTCGGCCTGAACCACTACCTGATCCAGTGCCTGCCGAGCAGTCTGGTCGCCCGAGCGCAACAGGGCGCCACGTTGCCGGATTGGTCGACGTGCGAGGCGGACGGCTAGCGACTAGACCATCAGTTCGCCGCCGGTGATGTCGAGGGCGGCGCCGGTGATGTAGGCGGCGCGGTCGGAGGCGAGGAAGCAGACGAGTTCGGCGACCTCGGAAGGCGCGCCCATGCGGTTGAGCGGGATGGACGGGATGTACTCCTGGATGCGCTCCTCGGACCAGGCCACGCGCAGCATGTCGGTGTCGATCATGCCCGGGCAGACGGCGTTGACGGTGATGTCGTAGGCGGCCAGTTCCTTGGCGGCCGCTCGGGTGATGCCAAGCACGGCGGCCTTTGAGGTGGTGTAGGAGGCGCCGCCCACGGTGCTGACGTTCTTGCCGGCGGTGGACGAGAAGTTGACGATGCGGCCGTAGCTGTTGGCCTGCATGGCCGGGATGACGGCCTGGGTGCAGAAGAATACGCCGTTGACGTTGACGTCCAGGACCCGGCGCCACTCGGACTCCTCGATCGACTCGAAGGCCGTGGGCGAGACGATGCCGGCGTTGTTGATCAGGATGTCCAGGCGGCCGAAGCGCTCGGTGATGTCGGCGACCATGGCGTCGACGGACGACTTGTCCGCCACGTTGGCGGGGAAGGCGGCGGCGTCACCACCGAGTTCGGACGCGACGACTTCAATCTGATCGGCGTTGACGTCGTTGACGGCAACCCGGGCGCCGCCGGCCAGCAGACGCTCGGCGGTCGCGCGGCCCATGCCGCGTGCGGCTCCGGTTACCAATGCGACGCGGCCCTGGAACTCAGCGGTCATGTGGGCGATCTCCTCTGGTGATTCGTCGAGGACTCCTGAAACGTCATCCTGCCAGCAATTCGTTCAGGCCACCGCGACATCGAACCAAAGCCCCCAGTGGTCGGAGGCGTAGAGGTCGCCGTGGCGGTGCGTGGTTCCGAAGCGTCCTTCGGCGACGATCTTCAACGGCGAGTGGGCGCCCGCGCGGACCAAGAGGTGGTCGATTCGAATTGGGGGCGCCTGCGGGTGGATCGGTTTGCCGATCCCGTCGTCTAGTGCCTGCCGGTTAAACATGGCGTTGCAGGTCGGGAAGGTCGCCGGCGCCTTGTCCAGCGGCGGAACCGACTCGAGGCCTACGGTCTGCATGAGGCGATAGAGCAGGGAGTTCTGAGGCATGATGTTCAGGTCGCCTACGAGGATCAGCAGGTCGGCGTCTTCGGTGAGCGACTGAAGGACCTCGGTGAGCCTGTTGACCGAGGCTTCCAGCGCTTGCGTCAATCCGGATACTGGCAGGTGGGTGCTTGCCACGATCAAGCCGAATCCCTGGACGTTCCAGCGGGCGGTCAAGAGCCAGGGCTCGTGGTAGCCAAGGTCGGCGACGGAGTCGCGGTTGGCGAGTTGGGACCGCGAAGTCTCGGCCGGGATTTCGCGGGCCAATAGCGCTGGACCCATACGGGTGCCAGGGAGCGACGTGGGGGCGTCGATCCAGTCCACCAGGGGAAGGCCGGAATCGGCGGCTGCCTGCTCCGGTGTCGACCGGCCGTTCTCCCACGGTCGGCGGGCGGCGCGCGCTTCGTGAAGGAATACGGTGTCTGGCTTGAGGTCGGCCAGTTCAGCCGCGACCAGCGGCCGACGGCGCGGCCATTCCCAGGAGAATCCCCAGATGTTCCAGCAGGCGATGCGGAGTCTGCCGGAAGCGCCGGGAGCGGAACGGGGCGTCACGGCGGTCCAGCGCGGATCCGGTGCTAGGGTCAGGCCTTGATCGCGGACAGCCGGCCTTCGAAGAGAAACCGGTCGAACAGGTCGTCCAGATTCATGCTGGAGACGTCCTGGAGCACGTCGTCGGCCGCGCGTGTGCGCAGGCGGCCCTGGGTGAGCGGCAAGGCCTCCGACGTCCCGTCCGCCGCGAGCGTTTGCTGCAGGCCGACGAGCGCGGCCAGTTCCAAAGCCCCCAGCGGCAGGAAGGTCAGGCCGGTGTGGTGGTAGCCGCCCTCGCCGTTGACCGCGCGCACGGCGAACTGGGTGACGCGGCGGCGTTCCTCGTACTCCAGCTCGATCACGTCCACAACGCGGCCTGCGCCGGCGCCTTCAGCGACGACGAGCACGCAGTTGTTGGAACCCTGGGACGGCTGGAAGTCCGCTGTCGCCTGCAGGGGGTGCTCGGCTACGAGGATCTCGGCTTCTTCAGTGCGAGGAATGGCCTGCAGCAGACCATGCACCTCACCGTGACCGGCCTTCCGGTCCTGGACGTGCAGGTCCGGCGCCTGAGGTACGGCGTCCGGATCGGACGTAATGACCGTGATGGCATCCGCACCGATTTCGCGCAGCTGCTCGATGGTGGCGTCCAGCGGCGCGTCGCCGCCGTCCGGGGCGGCCGCCCCGTCCGCCGTGGATCCGTTGCCGACAAAGATCACGCCCCGCAGGTCAGCCATAGCACCGCCGAGATTTGCTGCTCAACCGGCATACAGTACGGCATATCGGCGACGGCGCCAGAAAAACGACGCGCCCAGCCATCATGCGGGCGGCTCGCCGATGGTCAGCCGATGACTGAACCGGCGGGCAGCAGGTGGGCCAGTCGCGGCCTCAGGTTGTCCGGGGCCTCGTCATAGACCTCGCGCGGCAGGTCCTCGACAAACGAGTCGATCCCATCGCCCACGATCACCTGGCGTTCCACGTGGCCGCGGCGGGTCGGGTTGAGGTTCAGCCACCAGGGGGCGAAGCGGACGACCACGGTGACGCGATCCTGATCGGTCGTATTGGGTGAAACCGCGTGCCAGAGGCGGCTGTCCAGGATGGCCACCGAGCCGGCCGTGCCCAGCAGGCGGGCCTCGTCGTCGCGTGAGGCCATCCAGTCGCCGAGCGGGCTGCCGGGACGTGGGTGATCCTGCTGGCGGTGGCTGCCGGGCACCACGTAGGTCGCGCCGTTCTCGGGCGTGAAGTCGGTCAGCATCCAGAACGTGGTGAGGTGCATGGGCACGTCCG